>CAJWTH010000029.1 GCA_913047725.1 uncultured Planktomarina sp. | reverse complement strand
GTAATTCTTTCAGATAATGGAAACTTTCCAACTGATCTTTATATGGTTGAAGGTCTGATAAACCTTCGTGATGCCGGATATGTGTTGCGCACGCCCGACCCCGAAGATGTTTTTGACCAGATTACCGATGAAGTGGCCGTCGTAATGATTACCGAAGTTGATTATCGCAATAGCCGCAAGCATGATATGAAAACCATTATAGCCAAAGCGCATAGCGTGGGCGCAACTGTTGTATGGGATATGGCACATTCAATAGGTGCACTTCCAATAGATGTAACAGATACCAACACAGATTTTGCAGTTGGATGTACCTATAAATATCTTAATGGGGGACCGGGTTCACCTGCATTTATTTATGTGGCACCACGTTTGCTTGATATAGCAGAGCCAGCATTATCAGGATGGTTCGCGCATGAAGCACCTTTTGCATTTGATCTCAACTTTAGGCCAACACCCAGTAAAATAGATAGAATGCGCATTGGAACACAATCAATCGCTGCCTTCACACTTTTAGAGACAGCTCTCGATATTTGGGATGGGGTGAACTTGGATGACGTTAGATCAAAATCTATCGAGCTATCCGAACTTTTTATCAGTCAAGTTGAAGCAAAATGTCACGGATTAACATTAGTAAGCCCCAGAGATCCAAATCAACGAGGTAGTCATGTAGCTTTTCAATTTGAAAATGGATACGAATGTATGCAGGCTTTGATAGCTCACGGCGTCATTGGTGACTTTAGAGCTCCAGACATTATGCGTTTTGGAATAACACCACTTTTTATCAACCTTGATGATATTGAAAAAGCTGTAACTATTCTTTCAGACATCTTGACTAACAAAATTTGGAAAAAACCAGAATTTCAAAAACGTGCGCTAGTTACTTAAAAATACTCCCCCACAAAAATATATTAAACTTTAATCAATGCTGAAAATGCGTTTTGCTGCGAACGAGCAAACCCAAGATCTTTTGCGGTAATCAGTTACTCATATGGACCTGCCTCCACAGTTTAGTTAAGAAATAATTAATTTTAAAAAGGATTACTGCACAATGCCTGTTGAAACCTATCCAGACATTATTTTCACTAAAGTTGATGAGGCACCACAGCTCGCATCAGCGTCACTTCTTCCAATTGTGCAATCCTTTGCAGCTGTGGCTAATGTAAAAGTTGGGGTCCGAGACATCTCTCTTGCAGGTCGCATTATTGCGGCCTTTCCAGAGAACTTAACTGACGCACAACGCAAAAATGATGATTTGGCATTTTTGGGTGAGGTAGTCAAAACTTCAGATGCTAATATTATCAAATTACCCAACATCTCAGCCTCTGTTCCTCAGTTAATTGCGGCCCTTAAAGAACTCCGTTCAAAGGGCTATGACATACCCAAATATCAAGAAAACCCACTCACAAAACCAGAGCAGGATATACGTTCCCGCTTTGACGCACTAAAAGGTTCCGCTGTTAATCCTGTCTTGAGAGAGGGTAATTCGGATCGCCGCGCTGCGACAGCAGTAAAAAATTATTCAATGGCTAACCCTCACACAATGGGGCTGTGGGAAACAGATAGCAAAACTTATGTTTCGACAATGTCCAAGGATGACTTTTTTACTAACGAAAAATCGGCAACACTTCGAGCTAATCAGGCCGGTATGGCGCAAATAGAATTACTTAGCAAAGATAATTCTTTAAGGATTTTAAAATCTAATATTGAATATCACGCTGGATCTGTTGTGGACGCAACCTTTATGTCAGCGAAAGCTTTAAGTGAATTTTTAAGTTTGCAGCTTAAAGATACTAAAGAAAATGGTGTTTTATTTTCGATCCACCTCAAGGCAACAATGATGAAGATTTCTGATCCAATCATCTTTGGTCACGCTGTAAAATCATACCTTGCGACTGTATTTAAAAAATATGCTAAGGAACTCGCTGAAGTGGGAGCTAACGCCAACTCTGGTATGGGGGCTGTAATAAATGCAATTATGGGCTCTTCAAAGTCTAGCGAAATATTAGCTGCAATAAATGAAGCTACTGATGCTAATCCACCGCTCTACATGGTGAATTCAGATAAGGGCATCACCAATCTTCATGTACCATCAGATGTGATCATCGACGCTTCACTACCTGCACTAATCAGAGCTGGTGGTAAGGCATGGGGCCCAGATGGAAATGAATCAGATACAAACTGCGTAATACCTGACAGCTCCTACGCGCCAGTATATGATGAATCCATCAAGTATTTTAAAGAAAATGGCGCCCTGGACCCCACAAAATCAGGAACTGTCCAAAACGTGGGCCTAATGGCACAGAAGGCAGAAGAATATGGATCACATCCCACCACGTTTGAAATCCCTGCTGACGGCAAGGTCCGTATAGTTTTAGAAAATGGGGAAATATTGCATGAGCACAATGTCGAAAAGGGTGACATTTGGCGTTCAGCCTCAACTCGGCAGGCACCAATTAAGGACTGGGTACAACTTGCACTTGAAAGGCAATCTAATGAGAACTGTCAGGCAATTTTCTGGCTCGATGAAACCCGCCCACACGATGCAGAATTGATCAAATATGTTAAGCCAATTTTAAAAGAAGCTAACGCAACAGGTAGGTTTCAAATTCTCAATCCCCGACAGGCCACGCGTCTCAGCTTGGAGACTATTAGCAAGGGTGAAATGTCAATTGCGGTTACTGGGAATGTTTTGCGAGATTACTTGACTGATTTGTTTCCCATTCTTGAACTTGGCACTTCAGCAAAAATGCTTTCAATAGTGAAACTAATGAATGGTGGTGGATTGTTTGAGACTGGTGCTGGCGGATCAGCACCCAAGCACGTTCAGCAATTAATGGACGAAAACCACTTGCGGTGGGACTCACTCGGTGAGTTTTGCGCATTGGGCGAAAGTCTAAAGTACCTAGCAACCGTTAAAAATAATAAAAAGGCAAGAATTTTGGGTGAAGCCGTTGACCAAGCCACGCAGGGTATACTCGATCAAAATAAGTCTCCTGGTCGCAAGGTAAGCCAACTGGATAATCGTGCCAGCCACTTCTACTTCGCTCTTTATTGGGCTAAAGCTTTGGCAACGCAGTCAGATGATCTTGAACTTGCAGGGCATTTCGAGCCTATTGCAAAGGCCTTGTCTGAAAATGAAACTATTATTTTGGAAGATCTTTCATCGCCCAAAGGCAAGCCAGCCGATACTGGGGGCTATTTTCATAATGATGATCAGAAAACCAAAAAAGTAATGCGGCCATCTAACGTTTTCAATAAAATAATTAAGTTAGCAAACAAGCTTAAGTAACAAGTACGATCTCAAAACATTTGTAAAAAGCAAATATTTTACCATTGCTCTTATCTTTTCAATGTTTGAATGTGCCTTAATAAGTTTTGGAGATTTTAATGACGTATAGTCCACCCAAAGTTTGGACATGGGATACCGAGAATGGTGGCCAATTTTCTAGTATCAACAGGCCAATCTCAGGTGCTACCCACGAAAAAGAATTGCCCATTGGTAAGCATCCCCTACAACTTTACTCAAAAGGGACACCTAATGGCGTAAAAGTCACTGTTATGCTTGAAGAGCTACTGGCTAAGGGTGAGCCTGGCGCAGAATATGATGCTTGGCTAATAGAAATAGGAGATGGTACCCAATTTGGTAGTGGTTTTGTAGGCCTAAACCCCAATTCAAAGATCCCTGCTCTGATGGATAAATCAACTGGCCTACGGGTATTTGAGAGTGGTGCAATCTTATTATATCTGGCTGAAAAATTTAATTTGTTTTTATCAAAAGATATCAGCGAGAGGACCGAAACTCTTAATTGGTTATTTTGGTTGCAAGGCTCAGCGCCTTACTTAGGAGGAGGCTTTGGTCATTTCTATGCATATGCCCCCGAGAAATTTGAATATCCAATCAATCGATTCACAATGGAAGTTAAGCGCCAATTGGATGTCTTGGATAAAAATCTTGAAGATCGAAGATTTCTTGCAGGAAATCACTATTCAATTGCAGATATGGCAACTGCCCCATGGTACGGAGCGTTAGTTAAAGGCTTACAGTACAATGCAGGTGAGTTTTTAGACGTAGAAGTTTATAAAAATATAAAGCGGTGGGCTGATGAGATTTATGAACGTCCAGCATACAAAAGAGGTCAAATGGTAAATCGAACTAAAGGCCCACCATTAGAAAGACTTTCAGAGCGTCATAATGCTCAGGATTTTGATTTTAACTCTAAGAACTAGTGATAACCTAAGTTAAAAAAATAGAGTTTTAGAAGGGGCTCGGATATATTTTATACAGGCGAAGTCCGAGCACAATCTACCTCATAAAAAGTTTCAACCTACACCAAAAAAATTCAACCCCTTTTGAATAGGCGCACCCAGCGGTGCCACCTATTCAAATCATCGCGTAACCCATTGTAATTATGAGGCGGTCTTAGCCAGCCACTCTCGGCCCTTCAACATGACGTTCCAATATACCCAAGGCAGGATCGATTTTTTTAGAAACCATGCTGCGCGACGCGGCTTTGTTGAGTCCCATGGAAACGACGGCATTACTTTGCCACCATAACCAAATTCAGCGAGAATGATCTTGCCGTTTTCTACAGTAAGCGGGCAGGAACCATAGCCATCGTATAAGGGTTTTAAAGATTGTCCTTTAATCTGGGCAATCAAATTTTGCGCCACTATTGGGGCCTGTTTTCGAGCAGCCGCAGCTGTCTTGGCGTTCGGTGTTGACGTAACATCGCCTAATCCAAACACATTATCAAAAGTTGTATGCTGCAAGGTAGCTTGGTCAACATCGACCCATCCCCCTGCTCCAGACAGAGAGCTATCCTTGATGAAGTCTGGCGCACATTGTGGAGGGCAGACGTGTATCATATCAAATTTGCGTTCGATAACTTCTGGTTCCTCGCCCTCTTTTGCTATCTTGAACCAAGCCTTTTGGTTTGGACCGTCCACCTTAATCAGGTTGTGTCCAAAATCGAGCGCGATATCATATTTCTTCACATACTCCATCAAAGGGGGCACATAAGGTGCGCAACCAAATAATACGGGACCCGCATTGCAAAATGACACATCAATACCATCCAATTTTCCCGCCTTAAGCCAAGCATCACAAGACAGATACATTGCCTTCTGTGGCGCCCCTGCACATTTGATTGGCATCGGTGGTTGCGTAAAGATTGCTGTCTTTCCACGCATTTTTTGTACCAGTTCCCAAGTGTATGGGGCCAAATCAAAGCGATAGTTTGATGTCACACCATTCTTACCGAGGGCATCCTCTAAACCTTCAATAGCGCCCCAGTCCAACTTCAAACCCGCCGCTACCACAAGGAAATCATACAAAATATCAGATCCATCCTCCAAGGTAACAGAGTTATTTTTGGGAGCGAAGCTGGCTACAGCACCTTTGATCCGCTTTATGCCACTGGGCCATACAGAATCTGTGGTGCGGACAGTTTCTCCTTTAGTAAAGACGCCCGCGCCAACCATTGTCCATCCCGGTTGGTAATAGTGCTGATCTGATGGCTCTATTATAGCAATATCAAGCGACGCATCGCGTGATCTCAAACTAGACGCGGTAGCAATCCCGGCCGCACCACCGCCAACAATAACAATTTGGTGTTTAGTCATTCAATTTCTCCCGTTTAATTTATATATTTTTTTATTTAAAGACTGTTAATTCCCACTCTAGATAGGCGTTTTCGTCTAACTCCTTTGCAGACATTTGAGCCGCCCACTTATTGACCTAAATCGACAGAATGATCGGTTTTGACCCGATCAAAGAAGCCGCAATCCTCAGGCATATTAAGTTGCACTGTCTAGAACTCTACCACAGCACGGATGGATTTACCTTGATGCATCAGGTCGAAACCGTGGTTGATTTCTTCAAGCTTGATTTTATGGGTAATCATTGGATCTATCTCTATTTTTCCATCCATGTACCAATCTACAATTTTTGGTACATCCGAACGGCCAGACGCTCCACCAAATGCTGTACCTCGCCAGCTTCGGCCTGTAACCAACTGGAATGGCCGCGTACTAATTTCAGCACCAGCCGGGGCCACACCAATTATGATGCTTTCACCCCAGCCTTTATGTGCAGCCTCAAGAGCAGTACGCATCACACTTACGTTACCAGTTGCATCAAATGTGTAATCAGCACCACCACCCGTCAGTTCAACAAGATGTGCAACCAAATCTCCATCAACCTTTGACGGGTTCACAAAGTCAGTCATTCCAAAGTAACGGCCCATCGTCTCCTTGTCGTCATTAAGATCTACACCAACAACTTGATCAGCACCTGCTAAGCGCAAGCCTTGGATCACATTCAGGCCAATGCCACCCAGACCAAAGACAATCGCACGGCTTCCAATTTCGACCTGTGCTGTATTAATTACTGCACCAATACCTGTCGTCACACCGCAGCCAATATAACAAATCTTATCAAACGGAGCATCCTTGCGGACTTTAGCAAGCGCAATCTCAGGCACAACCGTATGGTTCGCAAACGTAGAGCAGCCCATATAGTGGTGAATCGGCGTTCCATCGAGCATGGAAAACCGTGTAGACCCGTCAGGCAACAAGCCAGCACCCTGAGTGCTACGAATTGCTTGGCACAAGTTAGTCTTGGGATTCAGGCAATAGTCACATTCACGACATTCCGGTGTGTAGAGTGGGATCACATGATCACCAACCGCAAGGCTGGTCACCCCTTCGCCTATTTCTATCACCACTCCCGCGCCTTCATGTCCAAGGATCGCAGGAAATATACCCTCTGGGTCATCACCTGAACGAGTAAATTCATCAGTATGGCATAGCCCAGTAGCTTTTATTTCTACTAGGACCTCACCCTTTCGGGGACCGTCAAGATTAACTTCCATGATCTCTAAAGGTTTTCCAGCTTCCAAAGCCACTGCGGCACGCGTTCTCATATTGGTTCTCCTTAAACACCTTTTATATCGCAGTTTGCGGAGCGATATGGATACTACTAAGATACGTCTTCATCGGCTAGTGACGTAAGGTAATCTTGCTTTACAAAAAAATTAAACTCAAGATATGACTCAAAGTCTCACAAAATGAAATGAATGAGTCAAATAGAAACTCAAAGACTTGCAAAATTAAGCCTATAAATAATTATATAAATTAAACGGGAGAAAAATATGTTGGATAATAATAGTAAAAGTTGCGCCGGTCCTGGATACGCATCACCAAAGGATGCAATTAAAGCCCCACGCGAAAAGGTTGTTTATACAATCTGTATTTACACTGGGACTGGGATAGAAAAACCAGATTATTTAGCAACAATAGATGTTGATGAAAATAGCTCCACATACGGTGAAATCATTCATCGTACTGAACTTGGAGTAGTCGGTGATGAGCTTCATCATATGGGATGGAATGCCTGCTCTTCATGCAACACAGACGGAAGTATGGAACGTAAATATCTTATTATTCCTGGTGTGAGGACATCTAACTTCTACATAGTTGACACTGCGACTGACCCAAGAAAACCCGCTTTGTTTAAAACAGTTAGTGGCGACGAAATTAAAGAAAAAACAAACTTGTCTGCACCGCATACGGTCCACTGCCTTGGTGCCGATATAATAGTGTCAATGCTCGGAGATGCCGAAGGCAATGCGCCAGGCGGATATTTACAATTAGACAAAGATTTTAACATTGTTGGCCGTTGGGAGCTTGATACTACGGGTATGAACTTCAGTTATGATTTTTGGTATCAACCCCGCCACAATATGATGGTTTCTACCGAATGGGCGGCACCTAATACCTTCATGCCAGGCTTTGACTTGGAGGATGTAGCTAACGGTAAGTATGGTCAACACATCCATTTTTGGGACTTTAAAAATAGAAAAATAGAAAAATCAGTAGACCTTGGTCCTGAAGGATTGATTCCTCTTGAAGCTCGGTTCCATCATGATCCTGACAGCACACATGGATTTGTAGGAGCAACGCTAAGCTCAAATATTTTTCATTGGTTCAAAGATGATGCAGGTGAATTACAAATCGAAAAAATTATCGATGTTGATTCTATTGATGTCGAAGACTTTCCCGTACCGATGCCCGGTTTAATTACTGATATTCTCGTCTCTATGGATGACAAATATCTATATTTCTCCAATTGGCTCCATGGGGATTTAAGGCAATACGATATCTCAGATCCCTCAAACCCAAAACTAACTGGCCAAGTTTGGATTGGTGGTCTGCTTGGCAAAGCACCTGACGTTAACGGGCGTTCAGTAGATGGTGCACCACAAATGATCCAACTATCTCTGGATGGAAAACGCTTATTTGTCACGACGTCACTATTTTCAACGTGGGATAACCAGTTCTATCCAAGCATGAAGGACAAAGGCGGCATTATGCTGATTGTTGACTGTGATGTAGAAAATGGTGGTATGAAAATTCGAGAAGATTTCCATATTGATTTTGGCAAAGAACCACATGGCCCAGCGCGGGCACATGAGACAAGATACCCTGGTGGTGACTGTTCGTCAGATATCTGGGTCTAAAAAAGTGGGAGCCTATTGTTCAGATAGGCTCCTTTTTTTAAAATGTCAGATAAAGCTTTTAAGCATAAAGTTACATTCCGAAACCGCCAAAACAAAACATTGGAAGTCTCTGAAAACGAGTCTATTCTCGATGCTTTTGAAGCGGCAGGTTGGGTTCTACCCGTAGCTTGTCGATATGGAGGATGTATAACCTGCGCCGCCAAAATGATCTCTGGTAGCGTAAGACAGCCAAAGGGAACTGCGGTTAATAAGCGTCAGTCCCAAGATGGTTATGTCTTACTGTGTGTGGCGCGTCCAAAAGAAAATTGTGTTTTTGATGTTGGCGTTGAGAGCCACAGCACCCTTTATCACAATCCATTTGCTAGCAACAATGCTGCAATTTTATTAGATAAAGCAAAAACGAAAGCAAGCGCGCGATGACGACTGCTTTGACAATTCGAAGAGCAACCACCACTTTGCCCCTTAGCTCTGGTTTAATGGTTTTATTCTTAGTTGCATTAGGTTGGTTTTATAGCTTCATGCAACTAATTACGCTGGACTTAGTTGGAAGTCTTTCAGAGGCTGGACCTGGCATGCAAATGTTTGCCGCCATTCAGTATTACCTATTAAATAATCCTCTTAGTTTTGAAACTTCCCTAAACTTTTGCACCACAACTAATACCAATTGGGACATCTTGGATTTCGTAAAATCATTTGCAATGTGGGTAGCTATGGTCGCCGCAATGATGTTGCCAAACTTATTTCCATTACTCAGATCAGTCAAAATAGGAGGACAAAAGGCTATCCCGTTTGTCTTGGGCTACTTCGCCATTTGGTCAGGTTTTTGTATGTTGGGGGTATCCGTACAATGGGCACTTCGAATGTTAGATGTGTTAAATGGGCATATGGTGATTACAAATCCGATAGTTTCAGCCACTGTTCTATGCGTTGCCGGCACTTATCAATTATCAAAACACAAATCAGCTCGTTTAAAAGAGCGCAAAAATTTAATGCTAATAACTGATTTGAAACCATGCTGTCAGACAGTAGAAACAGCCTCAGGCACCGCCTACGGTCTTGCATGCGTTAGATGTTGCTTTCCATTGATGCTGACAATGTTCGCTTTTGGATTGATGAATATTTTGGCAATGGCAATGCTTACTGTAATGATGATTTTGGAAACCTATTCAGACTCAAGAGTTAAGTTAGCAAAATTTTGGGGCGGTGTGATGTGTTCTATGGGCCTTCTATTTTACCTGTTAGCCGTCTGAAAATTAGTCAAGCACTGAAATAATTCACCTATAAACGCGTATCAATTGCACCTCAAAAAGGTAGGCGTATGCGGTAAAATTAGAGGAAAAATTACATTTCACTAACCAAGAGTGGAAAGGTAATTTACCAATTCTTTTGCCACTCTACTAGTTTGTTCTATGTGTTGAAAATGTCCACAGTTTTCTAATGCAACAAAGGTCGAACGGCTTAGCTGGTTTGCCATCTCGTGGCTAATTTTAAGAGGTACCATGCGATCATGATCTGAAGCAATTACGAGTGTGGGAACGTCAATTTCAGCCAATCTGTCTGAAACATCAAATTGGCTACAGGCATAAAAATCATCATGAACAACTTTTGAGCCCGCTTCGAGCATTCTTTGTCGTGCCTTTTGCTTAAAAAAAGCACCGGTATTTTTATACCACGAGTATTTTACAATATTTTCAATTGTTGGCTCAAAGTTTTCTTTCAAACCTTCAAGTATTGCATCTGTTACAAACATCTTGCTAGCACCACCAATCATTGCAATTGCAGTTAGCCAGCTATATTTATTCAATGCTGCATTTAGCGCAATAGATGCGCCCATTGAGTGTCCAACAATACAAACATTGTCGAGCTCAATAGCTGTGACAAATTCGTTGACTGCGTTTGCATATTCTTCGACGGATGATTGGCTTTTTCCACCTGACTTTCCATGCCCGGGAAGATCTATTGCATATACTGGATAATTATCTAATCCACCCCCGTGATCTTTTGGCGTCAAGCCAAGCGACCGCGTAAGATCATTCAGGCTGCGCCAAGCTAAAGGCCAGTCGACCTCTTGCCCACCAGCACCGTGTATAAGTAACACACTGACTCCGTTTGTGGACTTAGAGACGCCATTAAAGCTGTAAGATAATTCGTATCCGTTTAAAGAAATTTTAGCCATTAATCAGACCTATTTTTTGTTAGCACGGCCAATTCGTTCACCTAAATTTTAAAACCTCAACTTCCCAGATAAGAAAATTGGCCTCACAAAGTTATTCCTAAACTTACCGTAAATATGCGTAACTAACGGACGATATTCGGCCTAGTTAAGTCAAGAATTACCATAGGTAACAGTCAAAATAAATGGCTTCTAAACACCTCTTGAACCTAACCTAAGCATTTAATCGCTTGGCAAAAATTGAGCCAACTGTCAGTTTAGACCTTAAAATGAGTATGTCTAAATTACTTATGAAACTTCTCCTTTTGCCAAGTTTCTAATTCTGTACAAATTAGCTAATTGGCTCGCAGATATCGGTTAATTTGGTGACAAAAAAAAATTTCTGGTTTTTTTCACCATGCTTGAAACAGCAAAGGCCTTGTCTTTAATTTGATGCAGTGGCAACATTTAGCAGACTAAAAAGGAATACTATTCTGATGCAATCACCCGATATGACCCATAAGCCAGATGTTAAGGCATTCTTTGATGCACAATCAAATACGATAAGTTACGTGGTAAAAGATCCCCAGAGTACTTCATGTGCAGTAATAGATGCAGTCATGCAATTTGATTATGCCGCTGGACGATTAAGCTACGAAAGTGCAGATGAGATGATCAACCACATCATCGATAATCAATTACAACTTGAGTGGATAATCGAAACCCATGTGCACGCAGATCATCTCTCAGGCGCGCCATATATTCAGCAGAAACTCGGCGGAAAGATTGGTATTGGAGAACATATTCAATCAGTTCAAGATACTTTTGGCAAAATTTTCAACGAGGGCACTGAGTTTGAACGTGATGGCTCTCAATTTGATAAGCTTTTTGAAGATGAGGATGCTTATACAGTCGGTAAAATGAAATGTTTCGCAATCCATACACCAGGGCATACACCGGCTTGCATGGTACATATAATGGGAGATGCAGCTTTTTCAGGTGACACCTTATTCATGCCAGACGGAGGTTCTGCTCGGGCAGATTTCCCTGGTGGAGATGCTGGTCAATTATTTGATTCGATAAGTCGAGTTCTTCGCTTACCAGAGGACGTGCGTTTATTTGTTTGCCATGATTACGGTCCTGGCGGAAGGGCGATTAGCTGGGAAACAACTGTTGGAGAACAGAAAATTGCGAATATTCACGTAGGCAAAGGAACAGACCGAAACACGTTTGTTGTCATGCGCGAGGAGCGTGATGCGCAGTTAGCGATGCCAAAATTGATCATCCCCTCACTGCAAGTAAATATGCGGGCAGGCGACGTACCTAGAGATGAAGCCGGAAATATGACACTAAAAATTCCTCTGAATAAGCTATAAGTAGAGCAATAAAATATACCAATATTGGTTAAATAATGTTGAACTTTACTAGCTGTATCCAAGCGTTAGTTGGATTTTAAAAACCACTGCAACTTTATATTCATGGCAAGCAAAAAATATGATGTGTTGCAATGATAAAGGTGGCAAAGTATTTTATAAAATATAAGATATTTACTAGTTTTTATAACAACTGGTTATTGAGCTTAGGGAGATCTGTTGTGCGCCTTGTTAAAAGAATAATTACCTTAGTTTCAGTTGCGGCAGTTGCCTTTGGATTCGCTACACTGACCTCTGCAGAAAATACTAGTCTTCGTATTCAAACACACTTCACTGCTGAGAGCATATCTGGGAAGATGGTGGCAGACTTTATTGAAAACGTAGGTGCGATGTCAAATGATGAAATCAAAATTCAGATGTTCTATGGCTCCGCTATCACAAAAACTGCTGAGACGTTTGATGCCGCTATAGCAGGCATTCTTGATTGCGATATGACAGATGGTTCCTACCAGACTAGTAGGGATCCTGCATTCCAATTTTCTAGTGATTTGGTGGGTCTTTATTCAACCCCACAGGAACAAATGGCATGGCTAATTCATGCGAACGGATACGACGCCCTAAATGTTTTATATAATGCACATGATATGGAGTTCATCGGATGGTGGATTCCGGGGCCAGCATCGTTTTCTTCCTCAAAATCTGTTGGTGGGATCGCTGACGTAAAAGATTGGAGGTTTCGTTCATCTTCAGGCCTAAGCAACACAGTTTTTACAAACTTAGGAACCTCACCAATTGTAATAAATTCTAACGCTATCCCAGGCGCAATTTTAACTGGTATTCTCGATGACGCATATGCAGCAACTTTAACAGAAACCTCAGAATTAGCGCTCTATGACATCGGAAATAGCACTAATTTTCCAGGATTCTACTCCATGCCAACGAGCCACTTAGCCTGCCGAAAAGGAGTTTGGGATTCTATGCCCTCTAATCATCAAGCTATTCTTAAAAATGGAATGCAGGCTCTCGCTCTTAAAAACAATACCATGACGAAAATCAAAAAAGACCTTACAACTAAAATACTACTTGAAAACGAGGTCTACTTTTATAAGTGGACAGAAGAAGAACTTTACAGATACCGCTCAACGGTAAAATCTAGCTTGGTAGAATTTGCCACAACTGCAGCAGCCAAAACACTTATTAAAAGCCACGTTAGCTTTTTGACAGATTTGAACCTTTTAGAATAATAATGAAATTCTGTGATGCTCAACAATATTAAATTCCACACTGAACTACCCCTGTCGCTACCCAATCATCAAGAATATTTAGTGCAGTGTCAGCAAAAGCTTGATCATTAATATGGCAGTCCACTTCAGTCAGCTGAAGAGGTGGTTTGATTATTTGTCGTACTTCATCGACCATCGCAGACAAACCGTCGGGGTCATAGGCGGGTTCTCCATATTTGTCCCATGCCTCAACCCCCTGAGTTGGAAGTATAAAATTTACTGGCCCCTTAGATTCCTGCAAACGGGTAACTATATCTTGAATCAATGTTCGCCGTTCGTCTGGGCGAAGGAGGGATGATTTTATTAAACGGTTATGCTCATGAAAAGGCCGATCAGCATATTTTGGTGGGGTCTCCTGCCACCCAACAAAATCAATTAAGTCAGAACACCCAGGGGCTATAATTTGTGGAATGCCCTTTGATCCCGCCCCCGTTAATCTGTCAGACCCGGCATTAATAACAGAACCAACCATAGAGTTAGCAAGTTCTTGCATTGCAAAATCCATTACCGCTACAAAATAACCTTGGCGGGCTAACACTTCAAACGCCATCCCGCCCATGCCAGTCGCATGGAAAATAGCAACTTCAAATCCACGGGCTTCAAGTGGATCTCGTAATAATTTCATATAGCTCAAACATGAAGACCCAAGGCTCATCATACCTATCACAGGTCGATCCGCTTTTGGTGACTCAACGCTTTTGGCAGAACCTAGTACCGCGCCAGCTGCTTGGCTAAGGGAGGATTTGCAAACCGAGTTTAAACCATAAAGACCGCCTGCCCATAGTATCATTTGAATATCAGGCGCCAATCGATCCGGCGGTATAATTGGTGAAAAAGAAACTGTAGAGACAACATATTTTGGGACGCCCATCGGTAATGCCTGAGCACAATCTAGAGCTAAATCAGTTCCCATAGTTCCACCCAGAGCCAGCATTGCGTCAACCTTACCAGAGGCGTGTAGTTGAGAAGTTAAAACAACCGCTCCTCTTGCCATGATTTGCATTGCTGAATTTTCATCACCACTTTTAATTGCTACTTGAATAGTAGAACCACCCGCTTCAGCGACCTGATGTTTTGATATATTAGTGGGAGTTGACGGGTCACCTAAGACACTGACGTCCATTGTCAAAACATC
Source organism: uncultured Planktomarina sp. (assembly GCA_913047725.1). Classification (GTDB taxonomy): domain Bacteria; phylum Pseudomonadota; class Alphaproteobacteria; order Rhodobacterales; family Rhodobacteraceae; genus Planktomarina. The sequence goes on along the minus strand of CAJWTH010000029.1, from coordinate 4,671 downwards.
ACCACCCTGCGCAACAATGCAGCCACAAACATAATTTAATTCTTCATCTTTCGTATCATAAGTTCCAATAACTAAGATCGTTTTTTTGACCATTACTTTACTACCCTCATAATTGGATCCACGCCGTTTTAAGGTTTTGAAATTTGTTTAGTGCATGAGGCGATTTATCATGTCCATTACCTGATTGACCCACGCCGCCTAAGGGCACGGTCACATCAGCGCCTCCATAGGTATTCACGTGCACTACTCCAGCCCGCAGTCGCTCAACCATACGATGGGCTCGGTTAATATTTTGTGTGAATACACCAGCAGCAAGGCCATAATCAGTATCATTCGATAATTTAATCGCTTCTTCCTCGGTATCAAATGGTTGTACTGCTAGTACTGGCCCAAAAATTTCTTTCTGTACCAAAGAGCTATCTTGTGGAGCATTATCAAAAACAGTGGGGCCAATGTAAAATCCACCAGTTTCAACAGCGCGTTGTGCACCACCTAACTTTAACTCTGCTCCATCGGCGACAGCTCGATCACAATCTTGCAAGATTTTATTCATCTGGGTCTGTGAAGCAATAGCACCCGCATTTGTTGATAAATCCAGAGGATCTCCCAACTTCATTTCACCAGCAATATTTAATATTTTTTCAACAAAGTCCTTATGTATTGAGTTTTCTACTAACAACCGAGACGATGCCACACACACTTGCCCACTGTTACGAAAAATCGCGCCAGCAGCTACTTTAGCTACTAAGTCAAGATTATCCGCGTCAGCAAAAACAACTGACGCAGACTTTCCACCAAGTTCTAAATAAACACGCTTTAGGTTAGATTGGGCGGCATACATCATTAGTTGGCGACCAACAGGGCCAGAGCCGGTAAAGGCTAGTACGTCCACATCCATATGCTGGCCCAATGGGGCTCCAACATCTAAACCTGTGCCAGTAACTACATTTAAAACTCCGTCTGGCAGGCCAGCTTCATGGCAAATTTCTACCAATCGCAAGATGCTCAAGGAAGCCACTTCAGCTGGCTTCAAAACAACAGTATTTCCTGCTGCCAGCGCAGCTGCAATTTTCCAAGCAGATATCATGAGAGGAAAATTCCAAGGAACAATTACACCAACCACGCCAACAGGTGTATGATGTACCAAACCTAAAGTTCCCGGAGCCGTTGGTGCAATTTCACCATATTGCTTATCGCATAACTCCCCATAATAACGGAATGTTCCCGCAGCACTCAATGGCTCAGCTTTTATCGCCATCGAAATTTCAGTTCCATTGTCACGCACCCCAAGAACTGCGAGCCAGTGTGCATCCTTAACAATTTTCTCAGCAATCCGTTGCAGCACCTTGCCCCTTGCCGCTGGGGCAAGACTAGACCAACGGCCATCCTCAAAAGCTATTCGGGCTGCTTGAACTGCCTTATCAACATCCACGCTCCGCCCAGCAGCAATCTCTGTCAGGAAGGTACCATCTATAGGGGAAATGACATCCATTTTAGCCCCATCACTTGCATCAACTTTTTTACCATCGATCATATTTTGACCAACAGGTATTGAGGCTTGCCTTAAATTATTTATTTCAGATTGATTTATCATATTAGCAACTTGTACCTTCAAAATTTTTTTATTGATCTACAATTCTCATTTGTGATCACTAAAAATACTTTATGTGATCACAAATTTATTTAAGAATAAAAATTAAGGCTTTAATTTGCCCTCCCGCACTCTTTAATAGAAGAAATTGTAAAGTTTTAATGATACTCCCTCGGATCTTTAGCAAAGCTCATCATTACCAGTATTAAACATTTAGATTGCCCTGATCAGGTTAGCCTGTCAATAAATCCACAACTACCAAAAAATAAGCTTAAGGCCAAAATTAATGTGAGAGCGATTGATCAAAACTTGATATATTTTTTGATTTAAAATCTGTATTTAGATTCAAAAAATTAGGTACGTACTTTTCAAAATCAAGTTAAGTAAGCATAAATACTTATTGGAGATAAACCAATGAAAGACCAAAACTTTTTAACAGAAAACAATGCTCGTCATATGTGGCACCCTATGGCTCATCCCGCAGAAATGCAGGCGAAGCCCCCACGCGTCATTGTTGGAGCTGAAGGCGTCCGCATAAAAGATATCGATGGTCACGAAACAGTAGACGCGGTCGGTGGCCTTTGGAATGTTAACCTTGGTTATTCCTGTAAACCTGTAAAACAAGCAATTTCTGAACAGCTAGAGGCCCTGCCATATTACTCTACTTTCCGAGGAACCTCCAATGATAAGGTCATTGAGCTTAGTTACATGTTGCGTGAGTTTTTTGAACCAGATGGTCTAAGCCGTGCATTCTTTACATCTGGTGGATCAGACAGTGTTGAAATCTGTCTTCGTTTGGCTCGGCAATATCATAAGATTAAAGGTTCACCGGGACGAATTAAATATCTTTCCTTAATGAAAGGGTACCACGGCACCCATACAGGTGGAGCGTCAGTAAACGGAAATGCAAATTTTAGGACGCAATATGAGCCACTGCTCCCTGGCTGTTTCCATGTTCCAGCCCCCTACACATATCGCAATCAATTTGATGAAACTAACCCAGAGCGTTTATCGGCCCTATGCCTTAGGGCGCTAGAGGAGCAAATTAGTTTTCAAGGAGCAGAAACTATTGCTGCCTTTATCATGGAACCAGTTCTTGGAGCAGGCGGTGTAATTCCACCCCATCCTAGCTTTATGCCAGGGGTACGCGAGATATGTTCAAAATATGGTATCTTGCTAATTGCTGACGAAGTGATCACAGCCTTTGGCCGTACTGGTGGCTGGACTGGAAGTCGCCTTTGGGGTGTTAAACCTGACCTCATGGCTACAGCAAAAGCAATTACAAACGGCTACTTTCCATTTGGAGCTGCCATGGTTTCTGATGAAATAGCTGAGGTGTTTGAGGGTGACTTGACTGGCAATGCAATGATTGGATCAGGGTACACATATTCAGGCCATCCCGTTGGAGCAGCAGCAGCAGTTGCGTGTCTGACAGAGACTTTTCGTCTGAAGGTTCCAGAAAATGCAGCAGCGCGTGGAACACAATTATTTGAAGGTCTTAAAAAACTTAAACTGAAGCATGGAGTTGTTGGGGATATACGCGGGGGTCATGGGTTAATGTGTGCGCTTGAGTTGGTTTCTGATCAAGCTTCCAAAAAACCAGTCGAGAGAGACACAGCCGCAAAAATTTATGAAGCTACCTATAATAGTGGTACCATGGTACGCATATCTGGGCCAAACATCATTCTATCACCACCACTTGTCTCTCAAGCGACTGATATAGATCAGATTTTGACCTCACTGGATAAGGGTCTTGCCTCAGCATAACGGGTTTGCGTTTGTTATTTTATTAAAATTTTAGACACAAATTTTTTGATTGAGTTTATAAAATCCGCTCAATTAAGGTAGCTATAACGCCTCAGGGTAAATTAATCTTTTATAAAATTCTGGCGGATTGGACCAACATACTTTTCTGTGAGTTCATCTGGAACTTCAGTGCCATCAACTAAAAATGGAAGAATTCCACGCCTTAATGAACGCCCTCTCATAGCAATTATTTCATCTTCAGACTTGGTTACTCTCTGTGACAGGCGCAAACCCCAATGATGCAAATCTTTATACAGCTTATCTATTATACGCTGATGATCTGAACCTTTTGCTAAGTCATGGAATTCTTCAGGATCTTCATGCAAATCAAAGAGCATGGGTCGCATGCCACCCTCAGCATGCATCATTTTATATCTTCCATCAAAGACCATGAATAAACGCGCATCACGAGGCTCTAACCCTAATTTAGCCGCTTGTGGTGTTGGAGAATAATCAAATTCTGAAATAACATAATCACGCCAAGATGGGTTTTGGCCCCATAACCATGGCATAAGAGATTTACCTTCTAAAATATGTTCCGGCACAGACCCACCCGCAGCCTCCACAAACGTAGCGGCCAAATCAATACTTTCTACTAGGGCATCACAAGTTGTCCCCCGAGTAATAGACGCTTCGGAACGTGGGTCATAAATTATCAGTGGTACCTTGACCGAAGCTTCGTGAAATAAATCTTTCTCACCCAACCAATGATCGCCAAGGTAATCACCGTGGTCAGAGGTGAGAACTATCATTGTGTCAGCCATCCGGCCAGTATTTTCAAGGTGATCGAGCAAGAAGCCAAGCTGGTCGTCACATTGCTTTATCAATCCCATATAAGCTGGAATTACTTTCTCACGGACTTCGTCACGTTGGAAAGCTGAGGCAATCTTATTGCCCATGTATGCCCCATAAACTGGATGTGGGTCTTGGCGCTCAATTTCATGCCGCAGTGCTCCTGGTACATGGTTTGCACCAAACATATTGTGGTACGGTGCAGGAACAATATATGGCCAATGGGGTTTAATATAGCTCACATGAGCCATCCAAGGCCCTTCGGCCTGATCCACAAACTCAATAGTTTTTTGAGTTAACCAGGGAGTTTCACTGTCCTCTTCCTTTATATTTGCGGCTCTATCAGCATTACGAAACATCCATCCACTAGCGATTTGGTCATCACTAACTCCAGCATTTGCGTAATCCGCCCAAGGATTATCACCATCATAACCTTTTGCTTTCAAGTACTCATTATAAGGACTACGTTTTTCGTCATAAAA
>CAJWTH010000028.1 GCA_913047725.1 uncultured Planktomarina sp. | reverse complement strand
CGGTTTGAAAGAGGGCAACTATGACCAATGCTATGCCTGTCGGCGACCCATAACTGATCATGACAAGAGCCGAGCAGAATACGTTCAGGGTACGCAATGTCATCAATGTGTAAATGAATACACGGATGGAGATCGAGCTAGATTTGGGGAAAGACAGCGACAAATTAACATAAAAAATGAATCAGAGAATTAAAGTGGATTTTTCTTGCCGCCAACCCACTCTGTATTTTTTAAATCCAAGACTGCCTTGTCGTTAGTTACAGTACACCCCACAAGTCAACAGGCTGACCTTTACTGGAAATATCATCAACTCAGCGAGAATTAAAAGTCTAAGTTTTCCACACTCAGGGCGTTCTTTTGAATAAACTCTCGGCGCGGCTCTACCACATCACCCATTAACTTTGTAAATAGATCATCAGCCTCTGCCAAATCTTCAACCTTAACTTGCAGTAAGGTTCGCGCATCAGGGTCAAGGGTTGTTTCCCAAAGTTGATCTGGATTCATTTCACCCAAACCCTTATATCTTTGTAAAGATAGCCCTTTTTCGCCCTCTTCTAAAATAGCACTTAACAAAGTTAGTGGTCCATTTATTACCTGTGAGCGATCTTTGCGAACTAGCATACAAGCACCGCCATATGTCTCTTGCAAACTTTTCGTCAGAGTACCAGTTCGCCTGGCCTCACCAGATCGCAGCATAGCTCCATCAAGGTTACGAACCTCCTCAACACCACGTAAAATTCGAGCCAACCTCATACCTCTATCTTGCGTAGGACGCCCTTGCCAGCCACGTTCATATTCCAATGCTATTAAATCAAGCCGACGGGCAACCGCATCTGCCATTCCTTGCAAGTCACGATCAACCGCTCCTGGCATAAAGGCACCAGCAATTGCTGCTTGTTCAAGTATATGGCGGGGATAATGTGTTGGAAACGCATCTACAATACGCTTTAATTGTCGCGCCTCCTCAATAACCCGCATCAAATCAGCGCCTATAATTTCTTCTCCGTTACTAAGTCTTAATAAAGCCCCATCAATACCTTGCTCTATCAGGTATTCATCCAAAGCAGGTTGATCTTTCAGATAAACCTCTGACCGCCCCCTGCTAACTTTAAACAACGGTGGTTGAGCAATATACAAAAACCCTCCTTCAATTAATGAGGGCATTTGCCTGAAGAAGAATGTCAGCAACAAAGTACGGATATGTGCACCATCCACATCAGCATCAGTCATTATTACAATCTTATGATATCGTAACTTTTCAATATTAAATTCTTCACGGCCTATTCCTGTTCCCAAAGCCATCACAAGATTGCCAATTTCTTGGCTACCAAGCATCCGATCAAAACGAGCGCGTTCCACATTCAGAATTTTTCCACGAAGAGGTAACACAGCTTGGGTCATTCGATCTCGACCAGTTTGGGCTGACCCTCCAGCACTATCACCCTCAACCAAGAAAACTTCTGTTTTCGACGGGTCTTTTTCTGAACAATCTTTAAGCTTTCCAGCAAGAAAGTTCACGTCCATTGCAGTTTTTCTACGAGTTAAGTCCCGGGCCTTTCTTGCCGCTTCACGCGCCAAAGCTGCCTCAATAATTTTTCCAACAATAATTTTTGCCTGAGCAGGGTTTTCCTCAAACCACTCAGATAACTTTTCTCCTACCAGTCCCTCAACTGCCGGACGGACTTCTGAGCTAACTAATTTGTCTTTGGTTTGACTTGAGAATTTTGGATCAGGCACTTTGACTGATAGTACGCAAGTAAGCCCTTCACGAGCATCATCTCCCGTAAAACTTATTTTTTCTTTTTTAGCTATTCCACTTGATTGCGCATAATTATTTATGGTCCTAGTCAACGCCCCACGAAACCCAGCCATATGAGTTCCCCCATCTCGCTGTGGTATATTGTTAGTGAACGGCAAAACGTTTTCATGGTATGAGTCGTTCCACCACATTGCAACCTCAACACCAATATCGTCTCGGGTGCCATTAACGTAGATAGGTTCTTCCATAATAGACGACTTTGATCGATCTAAATATTTTACAAACTCTTTCACACCGCCATCATAATAAAGCTCTGTTCGCCTTACTTCTGCAGGACGCAAATCTTCCAAAATAATACGAACACCTGAATTCAAAAATGCTAACTCTCGTAACCGCTTCTCAAGCGTTTCAAACTGATATTCTAGATTTGAAAATGTGCCAGTTGAAGCGAGAAAACGTACCTGTGTTCCAGTACGGTCACCACATTCCTCCACCACAGCCAAATGGTCTACGGTATCTCCGTTCTCAAACCGTGCAAGATGCTCCTTACCATCGCGCCAAATACGTAGCTCAAGCCAAACAGACAGCGCATTAACCACAGAAACGCCAACGCCGTGCAAGCCACCAGAAACTTTGTATGAATTGCTGTCAAACTTTCCACCCGCATGTAATTGGGTCATGATAACTTCAGCAGCAGAGACACCTTCTTCCTCATGAATGCCAACAGGAATTCCCCGCCCGTTATCCTCAACAGACACCGAACTATCCGCATGAATTCTTACCATTACATGGTCAGCGTGGCCCGCTAGAGCCTCATCAATCCCATTATCTACGCACTCATAAACCATATGGTGCAAGCCAGAACCGTCATCAGTATCCCCAATATACATGCCAGGACGTTTTCTAACAGCCTCTAAGCCCCTGAGAACCTTAATAGAATCGGCTTCATAGTCTTCTAAAACTGGGGTCTGTTCAGCCATGCTGCTCACCTTTTTTTATTTACACAACTGATAGCGTATTTTGTAAGCTTTGTCACGCAAATGACACAACTTATAGTGGTTAGATGCTACTTTCTAATAGGGCTTTATATAAATTTTTTATAGCTTCAATAGTTGCTAATTAGAGCCAGCCCTAACCCATAATAATAGGTCCGTAATACTGACGGTCTAATGGCTGTGACAGCGATCTAAGTCTAGAGCCCACTTTTTAATAATTCAAACAAATGGGATCATCAAACCGACAAAAATAAGTAATGAACCTGATACCTTATTAATTCTGGCAACCGCCCTTGAAGATGTCAGAACGGAACGAATTTTATTTACAAAGCCAGCTAAAATTAAATTACCAAGCAGCGGCGTTGCGACAGACACTGAAACTATTGCCACAATATCTAAACCAGTGATATCTTTTAAATCAAAAAAACTTGGGAGCACACCCATGTAAAAAATAATAGCTTTTGGGTTACCTAAAATTACAAAAATACCTGCAGCTAAACCTGCGCTAATACCTGGGCGTGTAAGGCGACTGTTTTCACCAAGGTTACGGTCACCCTTAAAAATTAGAAAAGTGCCCATTATCAGAAATATCAACGTTGCAGAAAATCGAAGAAGCACCATAACTCCATCTATTTCATTAACTAGCCAACTTACGCCTAAAATAGCCAGTATTGGCCATATCGCATCGCCAACCGCCACACCCAAAGCTAGCGGCCAGGCCGCTTGAAACCCACCAGACATGGATCGGGCTAGGAGGGCAATCCATACGGGTCCAGGGGTAAGAAACAAAATCAATACGGCTAGTACGTAAAGAGCCAGATCCAGAAAAGTAGCAGTCATATTCATTGAAATACTACGCTAGTTTTTCCACCTTCATCCACAGCCAACAGTTGCTGTGCACGGTTTCCCAAATCATCAAAAAGTTCTGGGCCAGTTCCGGTCAGCCAAGCTTGAGCGCCAACCTCACAAATTTCGTCATAAAGAGTAGAACGCCTACCGGCGTCCAAATGTGCCGAAACCTCATCTAAAAGAAGTAGGGGTGTTATACCGGTTTGCTTTTTTAACGCTCGACAATTTGCTAAAATTAGCGATATGAGAAGAGCCTTTTGCTCTCCAGTGGAGCTATCTTTTGCTGGTATGTTTTTGGCCGAAAAAACGCCATAAAGATCATCGCGATGTGGCCCCACCAAAGTACGACCCGCCATAATATCTCGTTTGCGATATTGAGAGAGTAATTCAGCCAGATCTTGACTGTTGGTTGGAATTTCAACGTCTTCAGCGTTTATTAGTTTAAGGTTAGCTGAAGGAAATAACGTTTCAGACCGCTCCTGAGCTGCATCGACTAATTTTAGAGTTTCCTCCCTTGAAATCCGGATTTTAACAGCTGCTTTAGCCATTTGACTTTCAATCACTTTATACCAATGCTCATCTCTTACTTGATCTTTCAACAAACGGTTTCGTTCCCGCATAGCCTTTTCATAAATTAGGATGTTTTCAGCGTGGTCTGAATCAAAAGAAAGTGTCATGCGGTCCAAAAACCTGCGACGGCCTTCGGCGGCATCAGTCCAAAGACGATCCATAGCCGGTATCAACCACAAAACTCGGACAATTTTGCCCAGCGCTATCTGCGTCACAGCCTTGTCGTCAATACGGACTTGTCTAGCGCTTCCACTCTCTGACCAGGTTTCTATTTCACATATGCGATCATGGAGCCGAACCACAGCCCTAATCTTCCATCCTAAATTTTCAGGTTTTCGAACCATCTCAGCAGCAGTTGCGCGACGCACGCCACGGCCTGGTGATAACAGAGAGACAGCCTCAAGGATGTTAGTTTTGCCCACACCATTGGCCCCGTAAATAGCCACAGGTCGAGGATCACAAGAAATTTCCAGAGCGCGATGCGACCGAAAATGCGAAATAACTAACTTCTCAACGGCAAGATTGGGCATCTGAGCCCCTCAGATTTCCGTTTTCCTAAACTCTCATAGGCATGACAACGTAGATAGCTGACGTATCATTGCCTTCACGCATCAAAGTAGGATCGCCCGAGGAATTGAATAAGAATACCGCGTTCTCACGGTCTACTTGGCTCGCAATCTCAAGGAGGTATTTTGCATTAAACCCTATTTCAAGCTTTTCATCCCCATATGCCACTGCAAGCTCTTCTTCGGCAGCGCCACTGTCTGGAGCGTTAACAGATAAAATCAACCGGTCTTCATCAAGAGACATTTTTACTGCGCGGGATCGCTCGGAAGAAACAGTAGCAACGCGATCTACAGCTTTTGCAAAATCTGCAGCATCTACCTCTAATTTTCGGGTGTTGCCCGATGGAATTACCCGCGAGTAGTCTGGAAAAGTACCATCGATTACCTTGGAAGTAAGTGTTACATCTTGAGTTGCAAATCGCACTTTAGTTTCTGAAACTGAAACAACAATTTGTGCGTCATCATCATCTAAAAGTTTTCGTACTTCACCCACAGTTTTCCTCGGCACAATGATCCCAGGCATTTGTTTGGCATTTTCTGGTAAGTCAGCGTCAATACGTGCGAGGCGATGCCCATCAGTGGCAACACAGCGCAATACTTCACCATCATCGCCTTCAGCTACATGTAAATAGACACCGTTTAAATAGTAACGGGTCTCTTCTGTAGAGATCGCAAATTTAGATTTATCAAAAAGGCGGCGAAGCGTCATTGCTGAGACTGTGAAATCTACCGTATACTCTGAAGTTGTCATCTCAGGGAAATCTTCTTTTGGCAGTGTGGCCAATGAAAAGTTTGATCTGCCAGCTTCGACAGTTAAACGACCAGATGCTCCATCGTCGGCTAAAGTCACTAGGGACCCATCTGGAAGTTTACGAACAATTTCATGCAAAGTAACCGCAGACACGGTGCTTGCTCCGGGTCGTTCAACCACCCCAGTAACTCGGTCAAGAATTTCAATATCAAGATCTGTGGCACGAAAGGACACATTATCACCCTTAGCTTCAATCAGGACGTTAGCCAAAATGGGTATAGTGTTCCGCCGTTCAACAACAGACTGTGCTTGAGACACAGCCTTCAACAAAATTGCGCGTTCAATAGACAGTTTCATTGTCATCTCCGTCTCGTAGCATGGATAAATACCGTAACGGGTTTTTCGCTAGGCACAAGTGTTTCTAACAGTGTTTTGGTGCTAGCACCTAGGCTACGAAATCCTTACCCCTCAAGAGACCGCCGCAGCATATCAAGGTCGTCTGATATTTGGCTATCCTGGTTTCGGAGGTCTTCAATTCGGCGCACTCCGTGCATAACGGTCGTATGATCGCGACCACCAAATCGACGACCAATCTCAGGAAGTGAACGGGTCGTGAGCTGTTTGCACAAATACATAGCTATTTGCCTAGGTCGAGCAAAATTACGAAGACGCTTCGGACCCAACATGTCCGACAGCCTAATATTATAGTGGTCACTAACCTTTCGCTGAATCTCTTCAACCGTGGTTTTTCGATCTGACGCTCGAAGGATATCAGACAAACAATCTTGGGTCAGCTCTACTGTTATTTCCCGCCCAACCAAAGATGCAAATGCAAATAGGCGCGTCAATGCACCTTCAAGAACTCTTACATTGTTAGAAATACGATGGGCCAAAAACTCTACGACCTCTTGGCGAACTTCAATTCCTGGATAACTTGATTGATATAGTTCAATTTTAGACTGTAAAATTCCAAGCCGAAGCTCATAAGTAGTTGGGTGAAGATCGACAACTAGACCACACTGCAGACGGCTCGCTATCCGATCTTCCAAATGTTTAATTTCACCCGGGGCACGATCAGCCGAAATTATTATTTGTTTGTTCTGATCAACTAGGGCATTGAAGGTGTGAAAAAACTCTTCCTGTGTGCTATCTTTTCCAGCAATAAACTGAACATCATCAACCATAAGAACATCAACCGAACGAAAAAGCTCTTTGAAGTCCATCATTTTACGCTCGCGCAAAGCTTGCACAAATCGATACATAAATTGTTCGGCAGAAAGATACATCACGTTAATATCTGGACGACTTGCCTGTAATTCCCAAGCTATTGCATGCATTAAATGAGTTTTTCCTAATCCAACGCCACCATACAAAAACAATGGGTTAAAAGTGGCTGGTCCGGCCTCTGCAACCCGTTTAGACGCAGCATGAGCCAGTTCGTTGGGCTTGCCGACAACGAAATTATCAAACAAAAATCGTGGATCAAGCTTCGAACCCGCTATATCCCGCTGCTTTGTAATATTACCAGTCACGCTCTTAGTCTCTTCTAATTGAGATTTAAGATCAAAACTGCTAACTGTAAAAACCAAACGCGAAACTTGAAGACCAGATTTTCGTACTTGATATAGAATGTGATCTTCAAAATGCTGACGCACGTAGTTTCCAAAAAAACTAGTTGGGACAGAAAACTCCGCTATGCCATCAGCTTCACCAATAAATTTTAATGGCTCTATCCATGATTTGAAATTATTTTGGCCCAGAGACTTACGTAGGCAATCTGCGGCTGTATTCCAAATCTCCAAAGCCATGTGTCTTTTCATCCCCAAAAATTTAAAGTTTTTTAAAACCCAATACTGAAGCGCAAAACACAGGCAGCAAAGGAAATAAATTTCATCTCATGGCTAAGTTCAAATGATCACTCCTGAGAGATAAAAAGAGTTCCACCATGTAAGGTTTCAAACTACTCATTTTTGGATCATAGTATATTACTGTGCAGCAGCAATAACTATAAAGATCTATTATCCCAGGTGGTCACAAACCGACTCACTAAAGTTATTTATCCATGGCTTGATTATCTCTGCAACTGATCTTCATTCTTGACTCGTATTTTTATTAAAAAGAATCTTTGAATACTATGAATAAAGCAAAGTTTTTTTGAAAAAAAATCTTTTTTTTCTGTTGCTTAAAACTAAAAAAGCACTGAATTAAATCAGTGCCTCTTTTTTAATTATTTTTAGATCTGTTTTTAAGAAACTGCTTTTACCCTTGAGGTTAGACGCGACACCTTCCTAGCTGCTGTGTTTTTATGGAAAATTCCTTTTGTCACACCGCGCATGATTTCCGGCTGCGCTGCTTTTAAAGCAGCAGATGCAGCTTCTTTATCACCAGATAGTATGGCTTCTTCTACTTTCTTCAAAAATGATCTTATTCTAGATCTGCGGTTTTTGTTAACCACTGTACGCCGCTCAATTTGACGGGCACGTTTCTTAGCCTGGGGCGAATTTGCCATTTTGAAAATCCCTATTTTAATTCTTACAATACACGCAATTAAAATAGGACCACAAAAACTGGACCAGTTCAAATAAAGCCAAAGCGGGCCACGCGCGCATTTTTCTTGGGTTCGTCTAAAGTATTTTTCTAAAGATGCAACCCAATTTAACAATTTACTTATCCCGAAATTGTGGGTCCCGCTTTTCAAGAAATGCTGACATACCTTCCTTTTGGTCCTCAGTTGCAAACATAGAATGAAAGACGCGCCGTTCAAATAATAGGCCCTCCGCCAACGTTGTTTCAAATGATCTATTAACAGCTTCCTTTGCAGATTTTACTGAAATTTGAGATTTCTCAGCAATTTTAACAGCAACTTCCAATGTTACTTCCATCAGCATTTTTTCTGGAACAACTCGACTTACAAGGCCGACACGCTCAGCTTCTTCAGCATCCATAAACCGCCCGGTCAAAAGCATGTCCATAGCTTTAGATTTTCCTACAAAGCGCGTAAGCCTTTGCGTTCCACCTATCCCAGCAATTACTCCTAAATTTATTTCTGGCTGACCAAATTTGGCATTTTCTGCACAGATAATAAAATCACACATCATAGCCAATTCACATCCACCACCTAGCGCATAGCCAGAAACTGCAGCGATAATTGGTTTTTTTGCATTTTGTACTGGCATCATACTAGATCCAAACAAGTCTTTTGCGACTACTTCCACAAAACTCTTATCAGCCATCTCAGTTATATCGGCACCAGCTGCGAATGCTTTTTCAGACCCTGTAATTACCATACACCGAACTTTGTGATTATTTTCTGCATCAGTTACCGCATCACCTAATTCCTCAACAAGCTGACTATTTAAGGCATTTAGTGCCGATGGTCGGTTTAGGGTAATCACGCATACATGATCTGAAATTTTGACAATGATTGTTTCATAAGCCATTTATTAGCACCTAGTTTTTCCTGTCAAAAATATAACGCCTAACAGGTTCAAAATCTAGTTCAAGCTATGTTTGGCAGGTCGGGCAGTAGAAAGTAGAACGACCTGACTGCTGAATACGTCGGATGGTGCCACCACAATTGTCTTTAAGGCAAGGCAGGGATTCGCGCCCGTACACACAAAAACTATGTTGGAAGTAACCTAATTCACCATCAGCTTGCCGATAATCTTTTAAGCTCGATCCCCCTGCTAAAATAGCTTTAGACAAGACTTCTCGAACAATTGGTATAATTCTTCCAATACGTTTTTTTGATAAACTCCCAGACCTACGTTTAGGTGAAATGCTTGCGTGGTGAAGTACTTCACAGACATAAATGTTGCCTAGTCCTGCAATGACCCTCTGATCAAGAAGAACCTGCTTTATTGGCGAATTTTTTCCAGTTAGTGCTGACTGAAGGTAAGTCTCATTAAAAAAATTACCTAATGGCTCTGGGCCCAAAGATACCAATAACTTGTGTTGAGATAATCTTGGTGTTGGCGCCAAATCCATCATGCCAAAGCGCCGGGCATCATTGAATGTAATTCGCACATCATTTTCCATATAGAACACCACATGGTCATGTTTTTCTTTTTTTGGATGACCAAACTGAAAGTTGCCAACCCGCACATCAGAAATCAGCATTCGTCCAGACATTCCTAAGTGAATTATTAAAGTTTCATCAGAATCGAGATCTATCAAGATGTATTTAGACCTACGCCACAACCTAACAACACATGTGCCAGTTAACCGTTGAGCCATATTTGGCGGAAAGGGCCACCTCAAGTTTGGCCTGTTAACCTCAGCTTTTAATATAATTTGATTTTTCATGACGGGTTCTAGTCCCGTACAAACAGTCTCAACCTCTGGTAATTCAGGCATTAAGTATTTCCTTATAGAGCAGCTCATTGTATCAGATGCAGGGCCCTTTATAAGGGAGTGTATAATTACAAAAAGGGCAATGCCCATGAGAAACGAAAAAGGAAAGACAACACACTTTGGCTTCCAGACTGTGCCCGAAGCAGAAAAGGCAGGCAAAGTTCAAAAAGTTTTTAACTCTGTAGCAAGTAAATATGATGTGATGAACGATGTCATGAGTTTTGGTATCCATCGGATCTGGAAAGAATCAATGATGGATTGGCTTGCTCCAAAACCAGGTCAAAAGTTAATAGACGTTGCCGGAGGTACTGGAGATATTAGCTTTAGGTTTTTATCAAGGGCTGGGTCTGGGCACGCAACCGTGCTGGATTTAACTGAAAATATGCTAGCCACTGGGAAAAAAAGAGCTGAATCGACCACAACAAAAGGAACTATAGATTGGGTTGTTGGTGATGCATTAGCACTTCCCTTCGCCGATAATTTTTTTGATGTTTATACAATTAGTTTTGGAATCAGAAATGTCACACATCCCTATGAAGCGCTTACTGAAGCTTATCGTGTTTTACGGCCAGGTGGGAGATTAATGGTTTTAGAATTTAATAAAATTTCCATCCCATTAGCTCAAAAAGCCTATGATCTATATTCATTTAATATTATTCCAAAAATGGGAGAGATAATTACCGGAGACCGTGAAAGCTATCAATACCTGATTGAGTCGATTCGAAAGTTTCCTGATCAAGAAACCTTTTTAGACTTATTAAAAAAAGCCAAATTTGAAAATACCAGCTATCGCAACCTAACATTAGGAATTGCGGCTATCCATTCAGGATGGAAGCTTTAAATGCGTGGACCACATAACATATTTCGTCTTATCCGCACTGGCGCCACGCTAGAGCGTACTGGGGCCATGAATATAATCCTGAGCGCTTATAAAGCGCCTTGGCGCGTAAGGTTGGTTGCCAAGGTGATCGGTTGGCCCTTTCAATGGTTAGGTCACAAGGGTGACCCATCGATGCCACCCGCTACCCGCGCGCTAACTGCGCTCGGTCCAGCATACATCAAGTTTGGGCAAATTCTTTCAACACGGCCTGATGTAGTAGGTAATGAACTAGCCACCCAAATGCGCGTTCTTCAGGATAAGTTGCCTCCATTTTCCATGATAGAAGCTCAAAAAATGATTGAGGCAGAACTCGGTCAACCGTTAAGTGAGTCATTTAAAGAGTTTAGCGAACCAGTTGCTGCTGCATCTATTGCTCAGGTACATCGAGCAAAATTGGTAAGTGACGGATCAGTGGTTGCTGTAAAGGTTTTACGTCCTGGGATCGAAAAAGCATTCCAACGAGATATCGATGCATTTTATTTTGCGGCCAAAATGATCGAAATTCTAGCGCCTAGCTCAAGAAGGCTCCGCCCTGTTGAAGTCATTCAGCATTTTGAGGGTGTGGTTTTAGGCGAACTCGACCTCCGGCTTGAAAGTAGTTCTGCCGGAGAGTTTGCAAAAAACACCGAGAAAGATGTTGGCTTTCAGCTACCAAAGGTAAACTGGAGCCTTTCTGGGAAAAATATAATGACCCTGGATTGGGTTGAAGGAATTTCGGCTGGTGACAACAAAGCCCTAGATGCCGCTGGCCATTCCCGTAAAGATATTAGTGAACGGATCTTACAGCTATTTTTACAACATGCCTTGAGAGATGGGTTTTTCCATGCGGACTTACATCAAGGAAACTTAAAAATTTCGTCAAATGGTGATATAATCGCTTATGATTTTGGCATCATGGGTAGAATTGATGAATATACCCGCCGCGTATATGCTGAAATTTTATTCGGTTTTATTCGTAGGGATTATAAGCGGGTAGCAGAGGTTCATTTTGAAGCTGGTTATGTTCCAGCAGATAAAGATGTTGATGAGTTTGCACAAGCTTTGCGCGCTGTTGGAGAACCAATATTTGGAATGGATGCCACCCAAATTAGCATGGGCCGTGTTTTAACATATCTATTTAATGTTACCGAACAATTTGGAATGGAAACCCGCACAGAGTTAATTTTACTTCAGCGAACTATGGTGGTCGTTGAGGGCGTGGCGCGTAGTCTCCATCCACAAATTAATATTTGGGAAGTTGCTAGCCCGATAGTCCAAGACTACATCAAAGAAAGTATTGGGCCTAAAGCATTGGCAAAAGACCTTTTAAACACTCTTCGGGTATTAGCTCGCTTTGGGCCAAAACTACCACAAATGGCAGAGACCGCCTTAATAAGGACTTACAACTCCCCACAATTGGATAGAAAACATCCACGAGCCCTAAAGCGCTGGGTTTTACTTGCGCTTATAGTTGGACTTTTTGTCGGCTGGCTTGCTCCACATTTTTTTTAAAACAGTGTGCGTTTCTATGCTAATTTATTAAAAATTTGGTGCATAGTGTTTTTATTACTCAAGATATAATAGCTTAAATAAATTACTTGGCCTTAATAAGATCAAAGAGGACGGAATATGGAACGGAAGCTTTTTGGAACTGATGGGATGCGCGGTACCGCTAATACATATCCGATGACAGCAGAAGTTGCGTTACGCTTGGCCGCCGCCGCAGGACGTTACTTTCGCCAAGACAAAAAAATGTCCCACAAAGTAGTTATCGGAAAAGACACCCGTCGCTCTGGATATATGATTGAAAATGCGCTTACTTCTGGCTTCTTATCTACTGGAATGAATGTGGTGTTATTAGGACCAATTCCCACGCCAGCAGTAGGTATGCTAACACACTCAATGCGCGCAGATGTTGGAGTAATGATTTCCGCGAGTCACAACCCACATCACGACAATGGAATAAAGTTTTTTGGTCCAGATGGGTACAAACTTTCAGATGCGGCAGAAATAGAGATTGAATCTCTTTTTCAAACTGGTGTTGAGTTGTGTTTAGCCGAAAATATTGGTCGTGCTAGCCGAGTTGAAAGTGCAGCAGGACGGTATGTAGAGACAGCTAAATCTACTTTTCCTACTGGTAAGCGCTTAGATGGTTTAAAGGTCGTGATCGATTGTGCCAATGGCGCTGCCTATCGAACCGCTCCAGAAGTTTTATGGGAGTTGGGCGCTGAGGTAATTCCCATTGGCGTAGAACCCAACGGTTATAATATTAATCAAAATGTGGGGTCTACTGCACCCCAAGCCGCCGTAAAATCTGTGTTAGAAAATAACGCCGATGTGGGCATTTGTTTAGATGGTGACGCTGATCGGATTATAATTGTCGATGAAAAAGGTCAAATTGCCGACGGCGATCAAATTATGGGTTTAATTACAAAACGCTGGGCTGAAAAAAATATTTTAAAGGGCGGAGCCTTGGTTGCTACAGTAATGTCAAACTTGGGTCTGGAGCGTTGGCTGGAACAGCAAGGAATTGGGCTCCATCGTACAAATGTTGGTGACCGTTATGTAGTAGATGCAATGCGGAAAGGAGGTTTCAATCTTGGCGGAGAGCAGTCAGGTCATATAATAATGAAAGACTACGCCACAACTGGTGATGGGCTTTTAGCTGGGCTTCAGTTTTTGGCAACTTTAGTTGAAACAGGCAAACCCGCTAGTGAAATATCTCAAGTTTTCACACCATGCCCACAGGAAATTGAAAATGTTAAATATATTTCTGGTAACGCACCTCTCGAAAATGAAAAAGTAAAAGCAATTATCAAAGAATCAAATGCTATTTTAGCTGGAAAAGGCAGAATTTTAATCCGTGAATCTGGAACCGAGCCACTTATTCGCGTCATGGTAGAGGCTGAGGATGAAACTCTCCTCTCACAAGTGATTGGTGATGTAGTTCAAGCAGTTCAAAGTGTAGCCTAATTACCTAAAAAGCCTAGTTAATTATAACCAAAATACATCAAAAGAATTTTATACCTAAAATACAATATTTTTTGCACTTCTAAATTTTAAAGTACTCTATACTTTTCCATGGCAATGCTTAAATTTCTTGTTTGATCCACAAGGACATCTATCATTACGGCCTGGTGCGCCCCACGTGGTTTGATCATTTTCGTCAAAACCACCAACTTCCAAACTTGAAGGTTGGGCTGATTTCTGTTGTTTGATTTGACGGGATATTTCATTCATAATTGCTTTTTGTTCATCTGACGATCGCATTCTTGCATGCCCAAGTCGCTGACTAACCTCCTCACGAAGACTATCAAGTAAGCTTTGAAAAAGCTGAAAAGCTTCAGACTTATATTCATTCAACGGATCACGCTGCGCATAACCTCGAAATCCCACAACAGAACGCAAATGCTCTAATGTCAAAAGGTGTTCCCGCCACTTGCTATCAATCGTTTCCAATAAAACTTGTTTTTCAATCACACGCATATTTTCTGGCCCAAAGTCCACAGCTTTTTTTGCCATTAAGGCATCAACGGCTTGTTCTAACTTTTCTTGAATTATTGCATCATCTACACCCTCCTCAGAGGCCCAATCAGATACAGGAACTTCAAGAGCTAAGCCCTCTAACAGGGCTGCCTGCAAGCCATCAGTATCCCATTGGTCCGAGTAAGTTTTAGCTGGCATGAACTGCGAAACTAAATCATCAACAACCTGATGACGCATATCTTGGGTAATTTCAGCTAAATCTTCAGCCTCCATAATCTCCCGACGTTGACCAAAAATAACTTTCCGTTGCTCGTTCATTACATCATCAAACTTTAATAACTGTTTGCGAATATCAAAATTACGACCCTCTACTTTGGCTTGCGCTCGCTCTAAAGATTTGTTCACCCAGGGGTGCACAATTGCCTCACCATCCTTCATTCCCAATGTGTTTAAAACTTTTTCAAGACGCTCTGATCCAAAAATACGCATCAAATCATCATCAAGCGATAAAAAGAAAGAACTGCGCCCTGGATCCCCCTGTCTACCAGACCGACCACGTAACTGATTATCAATCCTACGCGACTCATGCCTTTCAGTGGCCAGAACGTAGAGACCTCCAGCCGCCTTTACTGCTTGCTCATCAGCAATATGTTCCTCTTCCATACGACTACGAATATCGTCTGGATTAGAAGAGGGGTCTGCCACAATAGCCTCCATAATGGAAAACTCAACATTACCCCCCAATTTAATATCAGTACCACGACCAGCCATGTTGGTTGCAATTGTTACTCCACCCAACTTTCCAGCATCTGCGATAATTTTTGCCTCTTGTTCATGTTGGCGAGCATTCAAAACACTGTGGGGTATTTTTTCCTTTTTTAACAAACCAGACAAAAACTCTGACTTATCGATAGAAGTTGTACCAACTAATACAGGTTGCTGTTTTCCATAGGCCAGCTTAATTGCGTCAACTACAGCTGCGTATTTTTCAGAAGTGGACCTATAAACTTGGTCGTCCTCATCATGACGGTCAATCAATCGGTTGGTAGGAACCTCAACAACCCCTAAATTATAAATTTCTTCGAACTCATCCGCTTCTGTTAAAGCTGTTCCAGTCATGCCTGCTAATTTATCATATAAACGAAAATAATTTTGGAATGTGACAGACGCCAGAGTAACATTTTCAGGTTGGATTTTGCAGCGCTCTTTTGCCTCGATTGCCTGATGCAAGCCATCAGACAGTCGTCGGCCAGCCATCATTCTACCAGTAAACTCATCAATCAAAACAACTTCGTTGTCCTGGACGATATAATCTTTATCCCGAGTGAAAAGTTTATGGGCCCGAAGGCCCTGATTCACGTGGTGAACAATTGTCGTACTTTCTGGGTCATAAAGCGACTGCCCTTCGGGCAATATATTTCTTTCAAGCAAAACCTCTTCAAGCCATTCATTACCATTGTCAGTAAATGTTACATTTCTGGTTTTTTCGTCTAGTGTAAAATGATCATCTAATATTTCAGGAATTAACAAATCTACAGTTTGATAAAGCTCTGAACGATCTTGCGCCGGACCTGAAATGATCAAGGGAGTTCGAGCCTCATCTATTAAAATAGAATCCACCTCATCCACTATCGCAAAGTTATGGTACCGTTGGTGTATCTGATTTAGTTCAGCCTTCATGTTGTCACGCAAATAATCAAACCCAAGTTCATTATTTGTAGCATAAGTCACGTCACATGCATAAGCTGAGGCTTTTTCATCGTCTGGCTGTTGGGGATAAATGACACCTGTGGTTAAGCCTAACGCACCATAAACTTTCGACATCCATTCTGAGTCACGACGCGCCAGATAATCATTAACCGTTACAATGTGTACGCCTTTACCTGTTAGTGCATTTAAATAAGCTGGAAAGGTTGCGACAAGTGTTTTACCTTCACCAGTCTTCATTTCCGCTATGTTGCCCTGGTGTAGAAATATACCTCCCATCAGTTGCACATCAAATGCGCGAAGGCCTAACGAACGCCGTGCAGCCTCACGACAGTTGGCAAAAGCTTCAGGTATGAGTTTGTCTAACTCTTCGCCACTTTCAACTCGGTTTTTTAAGTCTTTTGTTTTTAATATTATAGCCGCATCACTTAGACCCTCAAACTCTTTCTCAAGCGAATTAATTTGGTCAACTAGAGACTGTATCGCTTTAATTTTGCGATCATTTGGTGTGCCAAAAACCTTTTTAGCAATTTTTCCTAGGCCCAACATGTTTGCTCCGCTTGATTGTTCTAATTATATGAGTGATCCACTTGCCCGCATCGAAACCTAAGCCTATGAATTCTTAAGGGCTATTTCAAGGGAAGATAGCCATCTGAGGTCTACTATGGCGATGTATGGGGCCTAGATTACAGTGTCAACGGCACCGGTGTTTCCCCGTGCACCAGAGGATGAAAATATGTTACCACAGCGCTCACTTATGATTGCGACAATGCTTGCGACAATGCTTTCGTGGCAAGCCAATGCGCAAGAACCAAACCTAAACACAATAGTAGCAACTGTTAATGATACAACATTAACAGTTGGACATGTCTTAGACATAAAACGACGATTGCCAGATCAATATCAAAATTTAGGCAGTGATATTTTGTTTACCAATATTGTGGATCAATTAGTTCAACAACAAATACTAGCTAGCTCCTTCAAGAAAGATCCAGAATGGGTTTCAATAACGATGGAGAATGAGCGGCGCAATATTTTATCAACAATTATAATTGATGATATTAGTGAAAAAGCAGTTTCAGACGAAATTTTAAAAACGGCCTACCTACAAAAATACGATAAAAATAAAGCAGGCAAAGAGTATAAAGCTTCTCACATTTTGGTTGATACTATGGAAAAAGCCAAAGGTCTTGTAAGGTTGTTGGAAGGTGGTGCGAGCTTCGGTGAATTAGCAAAAGAGTACTCCATAGGCCCATCGGGTCCAGGTGGGGGAGATTTAGGTTGGTTTAAAAAAGGCCAAATGGTTAAGCCATTTGAAACTGCTGTACTGGATATGGAGATAGGTACCTACTCCAGGCCCGTTCAAACCCAATTTGGCTTTCATTTAATCCAATTAGATGGTCGTCGTAAAATTTTACCTCCCAAATTTGAAGATGTTCGTGGTAACCTAGAGATAGAACTACAAAATTTGGCTATTGATACATATCTCCGCGAACTGATGATCAATGCAGATGTTATAATGCCTAAAACTCCAATAGATTTTACTAAATTGTTAACCTTAGACCTGCAGGTAAAATAATGAAAAAATCACCACTAGCTCCTGACTCTTTTCCAGAACTACCAATTATAAAGGGAGTACAGTTTGCCACTGGGCAGACTGGTATAAAATATATCGACCGCGAAGATATAATGTTAGCAAAGCTATCGCCAGAAACGACTATTTCTGGCGTTTTTACAAGCTCAACTATGCGCTCAGCTTCAGTTCTAGACTGCCAGTCCAAAATTGGCCTAGGCACAGAGCAAGGTGCCGCAATTCTTGTTAATGCTGGAAATGCCAACGCTTTTACAGGTTCTGACGGTCAAGCCTCCGTTAATCGAATTTGCGAAGCCCTAAGCCTAAAATTAGGCTTACCTAGTAGTGCAATATTTACCTCTTCTACAGGTGTAATAGGTGAAATTTTGCCAGATCATAAAATTACAAATTGTATTGATGATTTAAAAAACACGCTGCATGATGGATCAATTGAGAATGCAGCAAAGGCCATTATGACAACTGATACGTTTTCGAAAGGATCATCAGCTACCTTAGATATAGACGGCAAAAGAGTATCTATTAGTGGGATCGCCAAAGGATCAGGTATGATCGCACCAGATATGGCAACCATGCTGGTTTACATTTTTACTGATGCCAAGATTGGACAAATAAACTTACAAAAACTCCTTATAAAACTAAACAATAGAACATTTAACTGCATAACGGTTGATAGCGATACATCTACATCTGATTCTCTAATTTGTGCGGCCACAGGCGCCTCAGGCGTAGATGTCAGCAAAAGCTCAAGATTTTCTAAATCCTTAGAAAAAGTTATGCTGGATCTGGCCCAACAAGTGGTAAGAGACGGAGAGGGAGCAACAAAGTTTATCACTGTTAATGTCGCAGGAGCAGCTTCTAATAAAGATGCTCATAAGGTGGCTATGGCTATTGCCAACTCTCCTTTAGTCAAAACAGCGATTGCTGGGGAAGATCCAAACTGGGGAAGGGTGGTGATGGCAGTTGGCAAATCAGGAGCAGTAGCTAATCGTGATCATCTCTCCATATGGTTTGGATCACATTTAGTCGCAGAAAGAGGTCAGGTCGCAAAAAATTATAAGGAAGCCAGTACTGCAAAATATATGAAACAAAGTGCTCTATCAATTCATGTTGATTTGGGAATCGGCAGCTCATTCAGCACTGTTTGGACCTGCGATCTTACCAATGACTATGTCAAAATAAACGCCGATTATCGCTCATGAAAATTGTTTTAGTTTCCGCCATTGCCTTGATTGATCGAGATGGACGCGTGCTTTTGGCACAGCGCCCAAAAGGCAAGCCTATGGAAGGATTGTGGGAGTTTCCCGGTGGAAAAGTAGAAGCCCACGAAACACCTGAATTAGCTTTATTAAGAGAGCTGGAGGAGGAGCTAGGAATTAATACCTGGGAGAGCTGCCTGGCCCCACTTACCTTTGCCAGCCATACTTATGAAACATTCCATTTGGTCATGCCTCTATTTGTGTGTAGAAAGTGGAAAGGTATTCCACACCCACGCGAAAATCAAAAGTTAAAATGGGTCACAAAACAAGAGCTTAGGTCATATCCCATGCCCGCGGCCGATATACCACTAGTACCTATTCTTTATGATTGGCTATAATAGCCTTTTGTCGCTTTGCGTGGGCTTCGGTAAAAATACCTAGTCACTTACAATAATGTTAACACTTCTAGGTTAAATTGCGCTCAACCTCTTCACGCTCAAATATTTCGATAACATCGTCTGCTCGA
>CAJWTH010000027.1 GCA_913047725.1 uncultured Planktomarina sp. | reverse complement strand
AAACGAAAGAAGGCACTGTTAGTACATTTTGGATCCGGAAAAGCAGTTGCGAGAGCAAATCTAGTCGATTTAAAAGCGGTCAATGGGGTTTCTGATCTAATGGCAGAGACAATATACAAGCATTTTCAAACATGAAATTTTAATTAATTGTTAGGATAGAAGAATTTCAATTTTCAAAGTTTTGAAATTATAGCTGTTAAGGGTGGCACGTTCTTTGTAACCGAGGTAAATATATAACCATGTTGACGCTACCAAATATCTTGACAACCATCCGTTTGATTGCCGCTCCAATGGTTGCGCTGATGTTTTTGTATTTTACGCGCCCCTATGCAGATTGGGCTGCCCTAATATTATTTGTGGGTGCAGCTTTAACAGACTGGCTAGATGGATTTTTAGCTCGTGCTTGGAAGCAGGAGAGCAAACTGGGTCGGATGCTGGATCCCATTGCAGACAAGGCGATGGTCGTAATCGCCCTTTTAGTTTTAACAAGTATCTTTGGGCTTAATCCACTTATATTGTTGCCTGCAGCAATTATCGTCTTTCGAGAAATCTTTGTATCAGGATTGCGAGAGTTTATGGGTGACATGGCCAGTAGCTTGCAGGTAACAAAACTGGCTAAATGGAAAACCACAGCACAAATGCTAGCAATTGCATTACTCTTTGCCGTTGGAATTTTTGAATCCTGCCTTGAGATTGAACCTGCGTGGCAAGGGATCTCTCTGGAGCCGGACACTTCATTGAGCTATGCTGAGATTTCAAATGATTTTAGCTTTTGCTATACTGGCATGTACTTGGTCTGGTATGGAGGAGTAATTTTACTATGGGTTGCGGCAAGTCTTACTTTGATTACGGGGGTGGATTATTTTCGAAAAGTGCTTCCATATTTGCATGATTGATTTTGATGATAATTGAGGTCCTCTATTTTTCTTGGGTGCGTGAACGGGTAGGGCGCAGCAAAGAGACCATTGAAACTGATGCGCCAACTATCGCGCAACTTGTGGATGAGCTTATTAGTCGAGATCCAGCATACGGTGTGGCGTTTAAAGATCTTTCACAAATAAAAGTTGCTGTTGACCAAGAGCTTGGTGATTTTACCACTCCATTAATAAATGTATGCGAAGTTGCGTTTTTTCCTCCGATGACAGGGGGATAAATTGGCTGTCTGTATTCAGGAAAAACCTTTTGATGTTTCCAAAGAGATATCCAATTTTAGTACTAAAGTTGGATCATCGGGAGCTATCGTAACCTTCACCGGTATAGTCCGAAATGACAGTGGCGCTTTAGATCATATGATTATTGAACATTATCCAGCCATGACCGAAATCGCACTCCAAAAATTTACTGAGTTAGCTATTGACCGCTTTGAATTGGAGGACGCTCTTGTAATTCATCGATATGGGACTTTGAAACCTAGAGAAATTATAATGATGATTGCCACAGCGGCGCCGCATCGTCAGGATGCCTTTGCTGGTGCACAATTTCTCATGGACTGTCTAAAATCTCGTGCACCCTTCTGGAAAAAAGAAGTGTCGAAAGGTTTAGGGAAATGGGTGGAGCCAAGAGCTAAGGACGAAGTCCAATTAGGATCGTGGAGGGATAACTTTAATTCCCGGACGGGTTAATGGGTTTTCGTTTCTCGACATAAGTTCTGAGCTCTTCGGCTTCTGTCCTAGCGTCACGCAATCCTTCCATCGCAGCACGCAGTTCAGCTTCGGTCTGTAGTAGCTGTGAAGACATTTCTGTTTCTCGGGTTTGTAAGTAGGTGATGGCTTGATCTCTCAATTCCTCAGCGTCATGCAATGACTTAGACATTTTTTCTAACTCTCCAATATCGGATTGGCTTAGACGGGTGAACCTATGCACCAGCCAATTTGCAAACCACCCAACGCAAAAAGCCACAAATAAAATAATTGCTGTCGTGATGATGAACTCACTTCTATTCATTGCTAGCCTCCTCAGCTTTTATGGATAAGTCTTTAACTGGTGTCACAGTTTTTATGAGGCGAAACTCAATTCTACGGTTAGCTTCTCGACCCTCCTCTGTTTTATTATCTTCAATAGGTGTAGCTTCACCGTAACCGATAGAAGTTAAAGTTTTCATTTTTACCTTTTCTGATCGAAGTGCATTCAAAACAGAATCGGCGCGGCTTTGGCTCAGATTTAAATTCATTTCTTCACGTCCCTGGCTATCCGTATGCCCACCTATTTCAATTTGAACTTCAGCGCATTGGCTGAGTACTTCTGCAATTGCTGCAATTGTTTTTTGGCTATTTGTATCGAGCGTAGTGGAGCTGGGTTCAAAAGTAATTTTATTGGATTTAACTAAATTAGTAACTTCTTGCAGGCACTCATTTTTATCTAATAAACGGGCAAGTGGGTCAAGTTCTTCGAGATAAGTAACATCCAATTCAAACAAGGCAGAATTTCCTATTCGGTCAAGTAAAATTTGTGAAATTTTGGTACTTGTAGCTTTATCTCCAGTGAGCCCAGATATTGAAATTAAATTAGGAGATACTTCAACAATGCCAGAGTTAAGTTTACCCAATGCGGCAAGGCTAACCATTGTGCGTACTGACCAGCCAGCTGGTAAAGTTTCTCGAACTTTGGTTGCTAAAAGTACGTCTTTAGTTCCAAATGTTGCATAAGAAAAAGATTTGAGTGTGCTTTGCGCGAGAGCATCAAGAACTGGCCCACGAACCTGTACTTGTCCTTCTGGTGATAGGGTGGCGATCATTGCGGGCGGTTCTCGGCCTTCCTGGTCATCTGTCTCTGCCAGCAACATTTTTTGTAATACAAATACATCAGGCAACTCAGACTCTAACTGACGAGTAATTCTTTCAAACAAGATAGGATCAGTACCCGCTATTGCTGTCAGACTTACATCTGCATCGCTTATTGCAACTGACCCCTGACCTATTTTTGCCAAAGCTTTAATGGCAAGTGCCGCGGCATAGCCCCATTGAGGAGACGGTGACCCAAGACCTTGGCGACAGCCCCGTGCACCTTTAAAGCCCGAATCTTTAGCTGCATTTAATATTAAATTCGCATCAACAGTAGAGCCTGCAGAACAAGCATCAAATAGAGATCTCTGCTCATTGATGCGAAACCTAAGTGTAAAAGGTGTGATTACAGGGCGGGGGGCGCTAATTAAAATTTGTGATTTAATATTTGAGGGCGTGCGGCGTACCAATTCGGCCCGTAATTTAGCTTTTTGTTCCAGGGAATCGCCAATTGCTTCGATTTTAACCCAACCCTGTCCAACGGATATTTTTGAGCGCTCAAGGCGTTCAAGCGCTAATAGTGAGAATGAAATTGCGGATGGCCAATTCTTTGGTACGGGATAGTCTGCGGTCTCCAAAAAATCGGCCACTGGCAGATCATCTGCAATAGTAGAAATTCTTTTGACCAAACCTTTTTTACCTGAAGATGTCGGAATCAGTCCTATTATTGAAATACCGGTATCATTTCGTAATATTTCCACTGAAAATTTTGGCGCTATTAATGGACCTTTGTCTTGAATTGTGAAGTTATCAATTACTCGGGCGGCCTCTACCACAGCGCCTGCAGCGGCAAGTGCATTAAATCGTCTAGCCTCTGATGGAGCCTCGCCTTCTAGGATTACCTCAAGGCCATCAGTTTGCACGATAGCCCAATTAAAGCCTTCAATCACAAGCCGTTTTTCAACGGCTTTGGCTGAAATGTCTTCGATCCAAGCAACAGTGACGCCTGCCATAAAATATGCTGCAAATCCTGCTATTAAAAAAGCAGTTGCAGAGATTGTCACAGATAAGAATCTCATGCGGTTTCCTTAACTCTCCAGATTGTTTTACTGTGGTACTGACCGAGGATCAATCATAGCATATTTGCGATGGCGAAAAATAGCACAGGTAACAGCCCTGCCTCCCTATTAGAGCGAAATAATATCAGCAAAGTTTTGCTGTTTTCCATGTTTAACTGTGTCAACTGCCATAGCATATGAAGTCCAAAAGTTGTTGGACCCAACATACCAATAACTAGAGAGTTCGACTGTGATGGATTAGTGATCAAGAGAGCGCCAAACATTAAGAAAATACTTAAAATCAGAAATATAGCTAACCAGTATGGTGTCTTTTCTCCAAAAAGTCTGGCCGTAGATTTTATACCAATTAGTGAATCATCATCTGTGTCTTGGTGGGCATAAATTGTATCGTAAAACAGGGTCCATGCTATGCCACTCAAGTAAAGTAGTACAGCGGGCCAATCAAGGCTTCCACTATGAGCAACCCAGCCTAGCAATGCTCCCCAGTTAAAAGCCAAGCCTAAGAAGATTTGAGGCCACCACGTGAATCTTTTTGCAAACGGATATATTATTACCAAGCCAAGGCTGGCGATACCAAAAATGGCTGTTATTGGACCAAATGTAATCAAAATGCCAAATGCGAAGCTGGCTTGGATCATCATCCAAAAGGTAGCTTGTTTTACGCTGATTTGTCCGGATGGTATAGGTCGAGACTTAGTTCGAGCCACCTGTCCATCAAAGTTTCGATCAGTTATGTCGTTCCACGTGCAACCTGCGCCTCGCATGAGAGTGGCACCAAGACCACATGCAAGAATTAACCAAGCGTCCCAAAGTTGTAAATTTCCATCTTGAAGTGCCGCCAGGAGTACGCCCCAGATGCAAGGAATATATAAAAGCCAAGTGCCAATTGGTCGATCTAAGCGAGAAAGACGTAAATATGGACGAACTGAAAGGGGAGCTAACTGGTCGACCCAATTATTTTTTTCTGCATCTGCAACCTGACCCTCTGGTGGTTTTCCATTATGAGGCATATCTTGGATCCCATGGCTTCAGTAATTCGTTTATATGTAGATCACCCATTGGTAGCAGGGCAATCAGTTCCTTTGACAGTCGAGCAATCACATTATCTTTTTCGGGTAATGCGAAAGGGGGTGGGTGAAAAACTGGAAGTATTTAATGGAGTGGATGGTGAATGGTCTGCAGAAATTATTCAAGCGGGTAGGAAAAGTGGAATTTTGCTTTGTCGAAATATATCTAGGCCATTAGTGTTACCCCCGGATCTTTGGCTTATGTTTGCTCCCCTAAAAAAGTCCCGGAGTAACTTTATCGTTGAAAAAGCTACTGAGATGGGTGCCTCTCAAATTATGCCCATCAAAACAGATTTTACAAATTTGGAACGCATCCGCCAGGACAGTCTGCAAAGTCAAGCTGTCGAGGCCGCCGAACAATGCGGTGGAACCTATGTTCCGTCTGTTTTGGATTTACAAAAGCTTTCAAACGTTTTGGATGTTTGGGATGACCGCAAAATAATGTTTTGTGATGAAACCTTTGCTGGCAAGCCAGTAGATTTATCTCACTCGCCTGGTCCTTGGGCCATTTTGATAGGACCAGAAGGTGGGTTTAGCACTGGTGAACGGAAAAGATTAGGAGAAATGGCTCAAGTCCATAGGATGGCCCTTGGTCCAAGAATTTTACGTGCTGAGACAGCTGCAATAGCCGCGTTGACGCTTTGGCAATCTAATATGGGAGATTGGGAATGAGCTTCGTGAGACCAGAGGCGATTTCGTACTTTCAGAATTATCGAGGATTTATTCTGTCAGCTATGATAACTACAGTTGGGTTATATATTCTAATTAGTAGTTTTGGTACCACTAAAATTGTGGGTGGGGTTTTTTTACTTATTGGTCTTTTAGTTGGGCATGATGCCTACCGGCGCTTTAAATTCCCAGATGGTCGGGGCGGTCCAGGGGTATTAGAAATTGATGAACGGCGCGTTAGTTATCTTTTTGGGGGTTTGGAAACATCAATTTCGATTGACTCGTTGGACCGGATAGAGCTGCACCGAAACGTAAAAGGTTACGTCACATGGATATTTTATGGACCTGATGGCATGTTGTCTGTGCCGGGCGATGCTGAGGGTACAGATGCCCTTTTCGATGCTCTTGTTGCATTGCCTGGTATAAATTATTCTCAGGCTGAGGCGGCTTTACAGGGCAAAGAACCAGATATCTTTCTTATTTGGCAACGCAATCGTGCAAAGCTTCATTGACTAGACCTTGATTTAGTAAGACTAACTATCACCTCTAATTAATGGCATCATGCTCACAATAGGAGAAGCCAATGTCTGTTCCACAATCAGGTGGTGCCCCTATCGAAAGTTTTGATCAGCTTGCAGGCTATCTGGAAAGTGGCAACAAAGCTAAAGAGGATTGGCGTATCGGTACAGAACACGAGAAATTTGGTTTCTGTAAGCAGACATTGCAACCTTTACCTTATCAGGGCGAGCGCTCCATTCGCTCAGTTTTATTAGGCTTAAAGGATCGATTTGGTTGGGAGCCACTGGAAGAAAATGGCTACTTGATTGGCCTGACTAAAGGTGGTGCTAATATTAGTCTTGAACCAGGTGGAGCTTTAGAACTGGCAGGTATTCCGCTGGAAACAGTTCATGAGACCTGTAATGAGGTCAATACACACCTAAGAGAAGTTCGTGAGATTGCCGATAAAATTGGAGTTGGTTTCATCGGCTTAGGTGCTGCACCTATATGGACGCATGAAAATGTGGAGCTAATGCCCAAGGGTCGCTATCAATTAATGGATGCCTATATGGATAAAGTTGGTTCCATGGGCCAGACGATGATGCGCCGCACTTGCACCGTGCAAGTAAACTTAGATTTTAAATCAGAAAAAGACATGGTGAAAAAATTCAGAGTTGCGTTGGCCCTTCAGCCAGTGGCCACAGCCTTATTTGCAAATTCCCCCTTTTTTGAGGGGAAGGTGGTAGGGCATAAATCTTGGCGATCTCGAATTTGGCGAGATCTGGATGCAGATAGAACTGGAATGCTGCCGTTTGTATTTGAAGATGGTATGGGATTTCAACGCTATGTCGATTATGCTTTGGATGTTCCGATGTATTTTGTTTATCGCAATGGAAAATATATCGATGCGTTAGGGCAGTCCTTTCGTGACTTCTTAAAGGGAAGATTGCCGGCGTTGCCGGGAGAATTACCAACAGTCAGTGATTGGGCAGATCATCTTACAACAATCTTTCCAGAGGTGCGGATAAAAAAAATTATGGAGATGCGTGGTGCAGATGGTGGGCCTTGGCGCAGCCTGTGTGCTTTACCTGCATTTTGGGTTGGACTTCTTTATGATCAAAATTCTTTGGAAGCGGCATGGGACTTGGTGAAGGCGATGGACGCCGCTACACGAGAGTCGTTGCGAGTTGCGGCTTCTGTTGACGGATTGGCGGCTGAAGTAAACGGCGTTAAAATGATTGGGTTAGCACGTCAGGCTGTTAAGGTTTCCAAAGCAGGTTTAAAGGCGCGAGCACGCAGTAGCGTTAACGGTTTGGTTCAAGATGAAACGCAATTCCTCAACCCTTTGACTGATATTTTGGAAACTGAAATGACACCAGCTGACACACTTTTAGCCCGTTTTAACGGTGATTGGCACGGCAATTTGAACAAAATTTATGAAGACTATTCTTATTAAGTTTTATTCATATGGCTAAATCAGATGGTATAATTTTTTTGTCTTTGGGTGATTTGCACTGGGGTATCAAATTTATTAATGACGTTACTTGAGACCAATTTTACTCTCTGTGGAGTTTAGTAAGCGGATGATATTTTCTTTGTGTCTCCAGAATATTAACGCCATTAGTGAAATGCTGAGCAAGAATAAATTATTTGAGGGAAAAAGTAATACAATTATTGGTATAACGGCCGCGGCTGTAAGAGAGGCTAGGCTAGAATATTTAAATAAAGCTGCAGTACTTAGCCAAGTTACTCCGGCAGCTAAGCCAATTGGCCATGCTAAAACAAAGAGTAATCCAAAAAACGTAGCCACTCCTTTGCCACCCTGAAATTTCAGCCAGATAGGGTAGCAATGTCCAAGGATTGCCGCAAGCCCGGCCAATTGGGCTGCATCTTCTGCGACTAGGTAACGCGCCAAAAACACTGTTGCCCCTGCTTTTCCAACATCTGCAGTAAGGGTTAGCCCGGCTCCAAGTTTGGAGCCTGTACGCAAAACGTTAGTGGCACCGATATTTCCAGAACCTATTTGGCGTAAATCCCCCAGCCCCATGACGTGTGTAACGATTGAACCAAAAGGTATGGAACCTAACAAATAGCCCAACAAAGTCCAAAGTACTAAAATCATTGGTGGCGTGACTAGCTCTGGCGTCATCGCTCATATACTTTCTTGCCTGCAACGAAGGTTGCCAAAACTACCCCTTGCATTTTTTGACCATCAAATGGCGTATTTTTTGATTTTGAATTCAGTTTGAAGCGATCTAGAATAAATGGCACATTAGGATCGAAAAGTACTAAATCAGCTGGGGCGCCTTTTTTTAATGTACCGCCGGGTAGTCCAAATCGCTTTGCAGGATTAAGTGAGAGCGCGCTGAAAATTTGCGGAAGGGTCAGCTGTTCTGCGTGGTATAGACGCAACACAGCTGGCAAAAGAGTTTCTAGTGCTACAGCACCAGAAGCTGCCTTCTCGTAAGGTAGGCGTTTGGACTCTTCGTCTTGGGGAGTGTGCATAGAGCTTATTATATCAATCAAACCAGATGCCAATGCGGAGACCATAGCCTGTCTATCCACTTCAGATCTCAGCGGTGGCTTAACCTTGAAAAAACTACGATAGTCAGCCACGTCAAACTCATTCAGAGTTAAGTGATGAATGCTGACACCAGCAGTAACGTCTAAGCCTTTTTGTTTGGCCTGTTCTAAAGCTGGCAATGATAATGCTGTGGAAATTTGATCGGCATGATATTTGACGTTTGTCATTTCAACCATCGCTAAATCGCGCTCAATGCCTAATCTTTCGGCCATCGGCGATACAGCTGGAATGGCGCGCAAAGAGGCAAACTTTCCAGATGTTGCAGATGCGCCTTTGGATAGGCCCGGATCCTGCGGGTGGCCTATAACTATGGCGCCAAGTTGGCCCGCGTATGTGAAGGCGCGTGACAGTACTTTTGTA
This sequence comes from uncultured Planktomarina sp., assembly GCA_913047725.1. Taxonomy (GTDB): domain Bacteria; phylum Pseudomonadota; class Alphaproteobacteria; order Rhodobacterales; family Rhodobacteraceae; genus Planktomarina. The sequence goes on along the minus strand of CAJWTH010000027.1, from coordinate 10,521 downwards.
TCAGATACAACTGCATCACAATCGGTGAACGCAACGGCGCCTGCATCTTGCAGAAAGCTAATCTCGGTCATTTCCCGACCTAACCTTCCTTTAGTCAATGCGGCCATTTGATAGGTATTGACGATGCAAGCAGCCAGTGCCCTCCTTGATGCAAATTCAAGAGTTTCTGGACTGTCGACAGCGGGTTTGGTGTCGGGCCTTGTAACTAATGTCGTTACCCCACCGGCAGCGGCTGCAATCCCGGCTGAGCGAAAACTTTCTTTATGCCGTTCACCTGGTTCACAGACTTTAGTACCAATATCAATAATTCCAGGCGCCAAATATTTACCATGGCCGTCTATGGTGGGTACATTAGCATCATCGGCAGCAATTAGACCGTCTTTGACAGTAATGCTTCCAACCTCTCCAATTTTCTTTTCTGGATCAATAAGGTGGACGTTCGCGATACGGAAAGCTTTCATCATGCAACCCAAATCATAAGGCAGACAAGTGCTGCGATGAAGACAAGTGCGTAGAATGCAATTTTGCCAGACATACGAGGATCGCTGGGCTCTTTCATTTTTAAAAATAATTCTTTCTGTGATTGGCAATACTCTTTGGTCTCATTCATTCATCTCTTTTTTATTCTGCCTGCTATTATGCATCAAGATTTCCATTGCGGCCATTCGGACGGCTACACCCATTTCAACTTGTTCTTGAATGACACTAAGGTTCAGATCATCGGCAATCTCACCATCAATTTCAATACCACGATTCATAGGGCCCGGGTGCATGACTATTGCATCAGGCTTGGCGAAGCTTAATTTCCCTGCATCAAGACCATAACGATGATAGTACTCGCGCTCTGAGGGGATAAACCCACCATCCATGCGCTCGCTTTGCAAACGTAGCATCATGACAACGTCCACATCTTTTAAACCTTCTTGCATATCATGATAAACTTCAGCCCCAAACTCATTTATGTCTGTTGGCATTAGGGTTGCGGGGCCTATGAGCCGTAAACGATTTTCCATTTTTCCTAATAAAATGATATTGGAACGTGCAACGCGACTGTGAGCTATATCACCACAAATCGCTATATTTAAACGGTGCAATCTGCCTTTTGAACGCCGAATTGTTAGGGCATCAAGCAAAGCTTGTGTGGGGTGCTCATGCCGTCCGTCGCCTGCATTTATGACAGCACAATTCACTTTCTGAGCTAGTAGATCAACAGCACCTGAGTGGGGGTGTCTTACAACCAACAGATCTGGATGCATCGCATTTAGGGTTAATGCTGTATCAACTAAAGTTTCGCCCTTTTTTATCGAGCTTGCCTCCATTGACATGTTCATCACATCTGCACCCAATCGCTTACCTGCTATTTCAAAGCTGGCTTGAGTCCTCGTAGAGTTTTCAAAGAACATGTTTATCTGGGTGCAGCCTAATAGAACATTGCTGTTACGGGAATCGGTTCGATTTTTGTTGGCATAATGATCTGCCAAATCCAAAATTGTATTAATTTGCTGGGGGTTAAGGTATTCTATTCCTAAAAGATGCTGAAGCTGCATGCTTACCTCTCCGATTGAGCCTCTATATAAAGCCTTCTGGCTTACGGCAAGGGCTGTCATCCAGGTACCAAGGAATTATTTGGATAAGTTTTAGTCTGGTTATTAAACTTAACATGTATTTGTTTTATTTACCTTGCATGGAGATCAGTTTAGGTTCTTCAAATGGACAAATTAGATTGGCATATGGCACGGGCTGCACTGGAGTGGCAGGCTGAAATGGGCACGTCTGATGCTATTGGCGATCTACCAATAGATCGCTACGCTTTACCAAAAGAAAATCTTCAAAAAAATTCCAAAATAGTGCAGGCTAACTCCGCTATTGTTTTGGACAAAATAGATCCAATAGCCTTGGCAAAGCAAGCATCCACTGCTTCTGAAAACTTGACCGAGCTTCAACAAGCCATAAATAATTTTCGCCATTGTGATTTACAACGCGGCGCGCGAAACTTAGTTTTTAGTGATGGTATTCCAAGTGCTCGAGTGATGATTTTAGGCGAAGCACCAGGCCGCGAAGAAGACTTGGAGGCAAAACCCTTTGTGGGTCCTGAGGGTGTTTTACTCGATAAAATGCTATCTGCAATTGGTCTGAGCCGCGAAGACAATACTTACATTGCCACCGTTATTCCCTGGCGTCCGCCACAAGACCGAGATCCCCAAAAACTTGAAATCGATATGATGACGCCTTTCGCTCGTCGTCACGTTGAACTTGTGAACCCAGAAGTTTTGGTTTGTATGGGAAATACGAGTTGTGTCTCCGTGTTAGGCAAGCATGGAGTCAACAATTTTCGTGGGCAGTGGCAGGAGGGGTTTAATTTACCTGTATTGCCAATGGTACATCCCCGGACCTTATTGCGACAACCTTTGCGCAAAAAACAAGCATGGCAGGATTTATTAGAATTACAATCCTGGCTACGAAGCCTGCCTAATAAGGAAAGTTAATGGTTAAGACTGATCCAATAGAAAAATTTGTACCTGTGAAGATAGCTCTCCTTACCGTTTCTGATACCAGAAGTTTGGATGAGGACAAGTCTGGCGATATCTTAGAAGACCGTGTGAAAGATGCAGGGCATATACTCATTGCAAGAGAAATTTTGCAGGATGATAGATTTGCCATTGTTTCTACACTTAATAGATGGGTGGAGGATAAGAGTGTTGATGTCGTGATTTCTACTGGCGGTACGGGACTTACAGGAAGAGATGTTACAGTTGAGGCGCATCGTGATGTATATGAAAAAGAAATAGATGCTTTTGGAGCATTCTTTACACTTATTTCAATGAAAAAAATTGGTACTTCTGCTATCCAAAGTCGAGCCACAGGAGGCGTAGCTAAAGGCACGTTTATGTTTGCTTTGCCTGGTAGCCCAAGTGCCTGCAAAGATGCTTGGGATGAAATTTTAGTAAATCAACTGGATATCCGCCACAAACCCTGCAATTTTGTAGAATTATTGCCCCGACTTGATGAACATTTGCGTCGGAAATGACTAACTGATGCGTATAATAGTGACGGACGGAATGTTCGCACTATATATAAATCACAATAACGGGGAAAATTGATGCGCTTTTTACGCAAGAGTTTAACGGGATTGTTTTTGTTAGGAGCAACGCTTGCGCTATTTGCATTTGCTTTTTCAATGGTTCGTTCAGCAATTGAAGATAAAGATGACGGTCAACGTCGAGGAGGTGGACCGCGCGAACGAATTTTTGCTGTAAACGTCATTCCGTTTGAGGCTGGTCAACAGACCCCTATTTTACAAGTTTTTGGAGAGGTTCAAAGCCAACGCAGTTTGGATATTCGCGCTGCAGTGGGTGGAACCGTTATTGAACTGCACCCAGACTTCCAAAATGGGGGACAGGTTAATGAGGGAGACATTATACTGCGGATTGATCCATCAAACGCTGACACAGCGTTAGCTCTGGTTCGAGCAGATATGGCTGATGCGCAGGCGGATTTACTTGAGGCAACCCGCGCGCTGGAGTTGGCAAGAGATGAAGTATCTGCGGCCAGGCAACAAGCTGCGTTGCGGCTGAAAGCGCTTAAGCGACAAAATGATTTGGTAGAGCGTGGTGTGGGAACTGAAGCTTCAGTAGAAACAGCAGAGTTTGCGGTATCGTCCGCAAATCAAGCTATACTAACAAGACGGCAATCTTTTCAAGCGGCTGAAGCGCGCCTCAATAAAACAGAAGCTAGGGTGCTACGCGTAGGTATTTCTTTGACAGAAGCTGAACGAAATTTACGGGACACAGTTCTGCGAGCTACATTTTCTGGCTCTTTAGCAAATGTTGTTGTGGTTAAAGGTGGAACAGTAGCAAATAATGAACGGATAGGACAGCTCGTTGACCCGTTGGCATTAGAGGTTGCATTTCGCGTTAGCACCTCACAGCATCAACGATTGTTAGATGATGATGGTGTTTTAAGGAACTCAAAAATTTCTGTGACCCTTGATGTTTTAGGCGCTGAGATGAAGACAAAGGGTGTGTTAACCCGAGAGGCTGCAGTAGTAGGGGAAGGTCTGAGTGGTCGCCTATTGTTTGCTAGTCTTTTGGATGTCAAAAGTCTGCGACCAGGTGACTTTGTTACTGTTGATATTACAGAACCTCCCTTGAATTGGGTTGCAAAGTTGCCTGCTTCTGCCTTGAGTGGAAATAATAAAGTTCTTGTCGTTGGTGAGGGTGAACGTCTGACAGAAGCAGAAGTGACGCTTGTGCGTCGGCAAGGTAATGATGTCTTGGTGCGGTCACGAGAGCTGCGAGATGCGAAAGTTGTTGCTGAACGTTCTCCAGTGCTTGGAAGTGGCATCAAAGTACGGGTAATCGTGGCAGATGGCAGTGAAGAGCCTGAGGCGCCGGCCATGGTCAAGCTAGAACCTGAGCGCCGTGCTAAACTAATTGCCTTCCTAGAAGCAAATAAGCGGATACCGAAAGCAGTTAAAAAACGTATGTTAAATCAGTTGGCACAGCCAGAAGTGCCAAGTGAAATGGTAGAGCGGCTAGAAAGTCGGATGGGAGGATAATTCATGTTAGTTATGGCGAAAACAACTAGTGGAATTTTATCCTACATGACCCGCCATCGCACGGCGGCTAACCTTTTCTTATTAGTCATGCTGATGGCGGGAGTTGTTTCATTCCCACAAATGCGAGCACAGTTCTTTCCTGATGTTGTTATCGATAATGTAACAGTCAGTGTTCGTTGGGACGGTGCTGGTCCCGAAGACGTGGACCGTGCTATTGTTCAAGTTGTGGAGCTGTCCTTACTCGGCGTGGAGGGTGTTACCAGCACTACCGCTACATCATCAGAGGGCCGGGCTAAAATTTTAATGGAATTTGAACCTGGTTGGGATATGGCCCGTGGTACTGATGATGCTCAAATAGCCGTAGATTCAGTTGCATCACAATTTCCCAATGACGCGGATGACCCTAGTGTGAGGCGTGGGTTTTGGCGAGACCGGGTGACTGATGTTGTGATTTCAGGTCCAGTGGATATTAAGCAATTGGCCCTGTTTACCGATGAGTTTATCACTCGCCTTTTTGCTGCGGGCGTTACTCGGACCAGTGTTCGGGGCGTGGCGTCAGGCTCTACTATTGTAGAGGTTGATAGTCTTTCTTTGATTCAGCATGACGTAACTATGGCGCAAGTAGCAACCGCAATTGCGGAGGAAGCTGAAGCTGATCCGGCAGGCGATTTTGCAGGTGGTGCGCGTATTCGGACAGGAGTTGCTAAACGCAGTGCGCGTGACATTAGCACGATTGTTTTACGCTCAAATACAGATGGTTCCGCGCTTACTATCGGTGATGTGGGCCGAGTGATTGAGCAAGGTATTGATCGAAATCGCGCCTATTTCGTGGGTAAAAAGCAAGCAATATCTATTCGCATTGATAGGTCTGCACAAGGCGATGCTATCGCCATTCAAGAAGCTGTTGAGAATGTTGCACAGGCAATGGAAGAAATTTTGCCGCCGGAGGTTCAGGTCGAACTCATACGGACTCGCTCTGAGGCTATTTCAGCGCGACTTTCAATGTTAATGAAAAACGGCCTCCAAGGGCTTGGGCTGGTTTTACTTCTACTATTTTTGTTTTTAAATGTGCGAACCGCTTTCTGGGTGGCGGCTGGGATTCCGGCGGCCATGGCTGCTGCTGTCGCTCTGATGTTCGTGTTTGGAATAACAATCAATATGATATCGTTATTCGCTCTCATTATAACCCTTGGGATTGTGGTTGATGATGCTATTGTGGTTGGCGAGCATGCAGATTTCCGGGCCCGTAGATTGGGTGAAGTCCCAATGGTAGCGGCAGAAAATGCGGCAAAACGTATGTTTACGCCAGTTTTTTCAGCAACGCTGACGACGGTAATTGCATTTTTTGGTCTGGTGGCTATTGGTGGGCGCTTTGGAGACTTGATAGCAGATATTCCCTTCACGGTGATCGTAGTATTGATTGCATCTTTGGCAGAGTGTTTCTTAATTTTACCTCACCATATGGCACATTCGATTTCGGATGGTGGAGCCTTGCGTTGGTATGACTTGCCGTCGCATAATATGAATAAATTACTTGATCACTTCAAAAGACTTCTTTTTCGGCCATTTATAAAATTTGTAATATGGGCCCGTTATCCAGTATTTGCTGCTGTCGTTCTTGCGTTAGCAAGTCAGGCAGTTTTATTTATTAATGGCGATGTCCAATGGCGATTTTTTAATGCGCCAGAGCGGTCGTCGGTTACTGGTAACTTTGCAATGGCGCCCGGAGCAACGCGTGAAGACTCGATGTTACAAATGAAAGCATTTCAAGATGCTGTAGAAGAAGTTGGCTCACAATATAAAGAAAAATATGGACGCTCTCCTATTAGTTTTGTGATGGTGGAAATTGGTGGAAACTCAGGTCGACCTCTTGCTGGATCTGACACAAAAGATCGGGACCAATTAGGTTCTATAGCGGTTGAGCTTATAGATGCAGATTTAAGGCCTTATTCATCTTATGCCTTTGTCGCTGATCTACAAGATGCTGTTCGGCGGCACCCACGTGTAGAAACAATCAGTTTTCGTGGGTGGAGTTCTGGCCCCGGTGGAGATGCATTGGACGTTCAATTTTCAGGTGCTGACGCAGATACCTTAAAGGCAGCATCTGAAGCCTTGCAATCAGCACTCATTAAGTACCCCGAAGTATCGGCTGTCGAGGATACCTTGGCTTATGATAAGGAAGAGTTGATTTTAGAGCTGACGCCACAAGGGCAATCTCTCGGGCTGACTATTGATGCTCTTGGAAGAACTCTAAGAAACCGCTTGAATGGTATTGAGGCTGCTAGCTTTCCAGATGGACCCAGATCAGCTACAATTCGAGTGGAAGTTCCCAAGGGAGAGCTAACAGCAGATTTTACTGATAGAATGCTTATCCGTACGCAAGCAGGTGATTATGTACCTCTTGCTGATATAGTGACGGTAGAGCAACGAACGGGTTTTTCTACAGTTCGGCGTGAGAATGGGGTTCAAGTAATTTCTGTCACAGGAGACATATCTGAAGATGATCCAGCTCGTGCAAATTCTATTATTGCAGAATTAGAGGAAACGATTTTACCAAAAATTGCGGAGGAAACTCAAGTAGTTTTCAATTTGTCCGGGTTAGCCGAGCAAGAGGATGATTTTCGCAATGATGCTACACGCGGACTTATTTTGACGCTTGCTGGTATTTTTATGACGTTAGCGTGGATTTTTTCAAGCTGGACAAGACCCTTGGTCATTATGGCGATCATACCATTTGGTTTAGTCGGCACAATTTATGGTCATTGGTGGTACGACATACCGTTATCTTTGTTTTCGGTAGTTGGATTGATCGGCATGGTGGGTATAATCATTAATGACTCGATAGTCTTGATAACCACTATAGATGAATACGCGAAAGAGCGGGGTCTGTTTCCAGCGATTTTGGATGGGGTAACTGACCGCTTGCGACCTGTGATGCTCACTACATTAACTACAGTTTTAGGACTTTCTCCCTTATTGTATGAAACATCATCACAAGCCCAATTTCTGAAACCAACGGTGATTACTTTAGTTTATGGGTTGGGATTTGGTATGGTTCTAGTTTTGATTGTGGTGCCTGCTTTAATGGCAATGCAAGCTGACATTGCTGCGCAAACGTCTAGCTTTAAGCGCGCGCTTCGTGGGTTGTCAAAATCCCGCGGCCCAGTTCTGCCTGTTGCGACCGCTCTAACTTTAGTCAGTGTATTGTTTGTTGGAACGTCGGGTTGGGTGCTCACCACTGGTAGTTTGCCAATACCACTTTCAAATTTAGCATTAGCTTCAATGGTATCTGCTCCTCAATTAGCCTTGGCATTATTTCTGGTCAGCAGCGCGGTTGTCGTAATGCTTGTGTATCTATTGTCGGCGTTGAGCCCAACTTTTTTATCAAAACGTTAAGGGCTATTGCAACCAGTAAATTCAGTGACTCTTTCTTCTGAAAATATAGTAGTCACGACGTCGCTGCGTGTGATTGAAACTGAATCACCAGTCGGAGTTAAGACGTTTGAAACAATGTTGAGCCTGTTTTCAAACTGTGATATCTTCGATGTTCGGATCGATAATTTTGGATTTCCAACTTCGATCACAGCATGTTGAATTTCTGGTTCCGCCACAGTCAAATATAAAGAAATTTGCATTCCGCCTAATACTGGCTTGAATTCACAAAGCACCTTGCCAAAGCCAACCTGAGGTTTTGCATTTAAGAAACTTTTTATCAACGTATCTTCCAGATTTGTAGCCGTTAAAGTTGTATCAACTTCGAAGGAGGCTGGGATACAAATTTCCTTACAAACCCCTATGTCGATCTTCCCACGTAAAGTTGCAGTTTCAGTGGCTTCTGGCCTAATTAAAATTGGAAATATAACATTTTCATAATATACAAACGAGCGGTAATTGTCTTGCCAAGTTATTTTGGGCGCTGGATATATTACATCTAATATCGTCAAATTTTCTGAACCACTAAAGTCAAACCTTGGTGGTATCCCTGTGTCTCCTGGTTGGCGCCAGTAAGTTTTCCAGCCTGGTGCTAGTGTTATTTGTAGGGCTGCGATGTGGTCCCCACTTTCTTTTCGCCACCCTTTCTTCAAAACTACTTGAACAATTTGATCCAATTCATCTGCCATTGTGGGGGCTCTTAAAGCTCCAAGCAGAGATAATGCAATTATAATAGTATAAAAGAAACGGGTCATAATTAATTGAATATACTTAGAATGATGAAATGAGAACTTCCTTTTATTATATTTAGCACAGACTAAATATAATCTCTTGTCGTTAGCGTTAATCAGCTTAGTATTTGCACCATGAAAACTGAAGTAATGAACCTTGCAGGGAAACTTTTGGTCGCAATGCCTGCAATGGGAGATGTGAGGTTTGAATATTCGGTAGTCTACGTCTGTGCACATTCGGACGATGGTACAATGGGGCTAATAGTTAATAAGCCCAACCCTAAGCTAAAATTTAAAAAGCTGCTTAATCAACTGAACATCAGCTCTAGTGTCTCAAAAATCGATATCATGGTTCATTTTGGTGGACCAGTTGAACAGATACGGGGCTTTATTTTGCACTCTTCGGATTATCAAGCGGGAGTAGACACTCTAAATGTTGATGAAAGCTTCTCGATGACTGCTACACCAGATATTTTACAGGATATGGCCAAGGGTGATGGACCTGACATAAGCTTGTTGGCCTTAGGCTATTCTGGATGGGCATCTGGTCAAGTCGAGGCAGAGTTATTACAAAATGGCTGGCTGATCTGTGATGCCACCTACGATCTGGTCTTTAAGATAGCTAATAGTGATAAATGGGCTGCGGCACTCGCCTCGCTTGGTGTGGATCCTTTAATGCTCTCCTCTCAGGCTGGCCGAGCTTGAACAACACTTAAAATGCAAAAAAGTCACCGTAGGCCCCTAAAAACAGGTGACGCCGCGTTCTGAAACCTAGCTATTTCAAAGCTTAGTCGCTTTGGTTAAAACGATTTAAGCTAAAGTTGCTAATTTTGGAGTTTAATATGCCTTATCAAGCGCCAGTTGGCGAATATCAGTTTATATTTGATAAAGTTGTACCTCTTAAACAGGTCATTGAAAACGAATGCTTTTCTGAGGCTACACCCGACATCACAGACGCTGTTCTTAAAGAGTGTGGTAAAATGTGTGACACCGTTATGGCTCCCTTACAACGTCCCGGCGACTTATATCCAGCGCATCTTGAAAATGGTGTGGTTCGGACATCGCCAGGGTTTGCTGAAGGTTATTTGGCGATTGCTGAAAGTGGTTGGATTGGTATTTCTGCTGGCACAACGCATGGCGGTATGGGCCTACCTTTTGCGATGAATGCTGCTATGCATGATATGATGTGTGGGGCATGTATTTCGCTCAATTTGTGTCCATTACTGTCTCAGGGCCAAATTGAGGCTTTAGAGCACCACGCGAGTAAGGAACTTCAAGAGCTTTATCTGCCTAAACTTATATCGGGCCAGTGGACTGGTACTATGAACCTGACTGAACCACACGCTGGATCAGATGTTGGCGCACTGACAACAAAAGCCGAACTGCAATCGGATAACACATACAAAATTACTGGACAAAAGATTTATATAACTTGGGGTGAGCATGACATCGCTGAAAATATTTGTCATCTTGTTTTAGCGCGCCTTCCAGAGGCTAAGCCGGGTCCAAAGGGCATTAGTCTGTTTTTGGTACCCAAATATATACCAAATTCTGATGGCACTCTGGGTGCCCGAAATGATCTACGTTGTGTCAGCCTTGAGCACAAATTGGGTATCCATGGAAGCCCAACAGCGGTGATGGAGTATTCAGGAGCAACGGGTTGGCTTGTGGGGCAAGAGCACAATGGGATGGCTTGCATGTTTACGATGATGAATAATGCCCGTCTGGCTGTGGGGATGCAGGGCATTGGAGTGGCTGAAGGTGCCTACCAACATGCGTTAGCCTTTGCGCTTGAGCGGA
>CAJWTH010000026.1 GCA_913047725.1 uncultured Planktomarina sp. | reverse complement strand
GAGTTTCTATCAGACCGTCGCGTTATTGATTACAGTCCCTGGCTTTGGCAACCATTACTTCAGTTAATAATACTGACAAAGCGGCCATTTTCATCCGGCGCAGCTTATAAGTCTATTTGGAACAATGAGGCAGGAGAGAGTCCCCTCATGACTATTACAAAAAATCAAACAAGCGCTGTCCAGAAAGCGGTTAACAGTCGATTTGATTCTGGTGTATTAGTTAAATTTTGTATGCGCTATGGCAATCCCTCAACAAAATCTGTTGTTCAAGAGATGGTAAATGCGGGGTGTCAGAAAATCTTATTTTTTCCACTATACCCGCACTACGCTGGCCCAACATCTGCAACTGCAAATGATGAGTTTTTCCGAAGCCTGATGAGACAAACCTGGCAACCAGCGGCACGTACAGTTACCCCGTATTTTGATCGTCCCGACTATATTGACGCCCTAGCCACTTCTATAGAAAAAGCTTATTCAGAAGCGACGGTAAGGCCAGAAGTTCTTTTATGCTCATACCATGGGGTCCCAAAACGGTATTTAACACAAGGCGATCCATACCATTGCCAATGCCAAAAAACCACTCGTCTTTTAAAAGAACGCTTAGGTTGGAACCAAACAGAAATTGTAACAACCTTTCAATCAAAATTTGGTCCAGAGGAATGGTTGCAACCCTATACTGTCAAAGAAGTAGCTAGAATGGCGCAGCTGGGGCAAAAAAACATTGCGGTCTGCGCGCCCGCTTTTTCATCGGATTGTATTGAAACTCTCGAAGAAATTAAGGAGGAAATTAAGGATAGCTTTGTTGAGGCTGGCGGAGAAAGTTTTACCTACATTTCCTGCTTAAACGATAGTGAAAAACACATTGATGTTCTGACCAATATAATTGGTGAGAACTTGCACGGGTGGACATGATTTAACTTATGCAAATCCACCAAGATCCATAGCTACGACTTTAAAACTCCAGCAGAGCTTTGGAAACTTTTGAAATTTTAGGCTGCGCCTGCAATAATTAAAAGAAGAAGTAGAAAGAATGGCAAAATAATTCCATCCGAAGCTACAGCGGTCGATTCAATTTTTTCAGCTACAACTTCTGCATCCATAACGACCTCATTCGTATCACCAGCAATCGCGCCCGACGATAATATAAGACAGAGTGCTAAAACGCCAAGTTTTTTCATTTTTTTATCTTCCTTAAAATATGAACTAAAAACAAACTAGTAGGATTAAAGGCTTAATTTAAACAAAAATTTTCTTTAAAAAATTTATCAAAAGTAGTTATTTTTGTCAAATTAGTAAAACCTGGGTCCCAACCTTAGAAAATTTGAATAGTTCAGAAATTTGTTCATTATAAAGACCTATACAACCGTTGGAGGACCGTCGCCCTATTTTGCGTGTGTCGTGGGTTCCATGGATTCTATAGTAAGTCCAAGATAAGTAGAGAGCGTGGGAGCCAAGTGGGTTTTCTGGACCTGGCCCAATAAACTCTGGCCATTCTGGGTTTCGTATGCGCATTTCGGGTGTAGGCGACCAAGATGGGCCCTCCACTTTTTTAACTACTTTAGTTCGACCTTTTCGGGTGAGATCATCCGAAATAGGTACCGATGTTGGATAAAGTCTATAGGTTTTTTCATCTTCAGACCAAAAATGAAGAGCACGTGAGCTTATATCTGAAAGTATTGCTCCATTTTTTAGATTCTTGAAATAAGGCCGCCAATCAAGTACTCTAAAACTGCTTATATTGCGCCTAGTTTTCTTTGTGACAACTGGCTCAATCTCAATGGAGCCTATCAGGTCCGTTTCCTGAGCGCTTACTAGAGAGCCCACTAGAGAGGCCGTTCCAGCTAGGAAAGTCCGCCGTGGAAACGCTATTTTCTTTTTAATCATGACCCTCTCACTCCAAACTGTTGCCTCTTGTTATATAATAAACATCCTCCATTCCAACCAAAGAATTATTATTTTAAATATCTTAATAATATTAGGTTTGATTGAACCCCTATCCGCGTTAAGAACATTTAATCAAACTGGGAATTAATTATGCTTTTTCGAAGACTTTTGGCTTTTTGCTTCATAATATTAACTGGTTGTCAGCTAGCCAATAATATAGGACCAGATGGCCAACCGATGCGTCGTATTTATTATATAAACAGTTATGACGCAGGAAAAATACAATTTAACATGCTAGATGGCATAAATAGCATCCGAGACGCCGCAGGACTTGGTTCTGTTAAATTAAATGCAGAACTGAATGCCGCCGCAGCTACTCATTCTCGTGACATGGGTGTTCAAAGTCGGGCATGGCACTTTGGGTCTGATGGATCCTCTCCGCTAGAGCGCATTAAACGGGTTGGCTACACTGGAAAAATGCTTGGAGAAAATATATCAGAGACCTTTGAATCTGAGTTGGAAACACTAGCTGCTTGGATGGTAAATCCACCCACACGCGGTATCATTCTTGCCCCAGAAATAGGAGAAATTGGGTTTGGCTGGTACCAAGAAGCAAATGGAAAAATTTGGTGGACCCTAGTTACCGGCATCCCAAATTTGAACTAAGGAAAAATTGATATTTTTGTTCCTATGTCGACCATAGAATAAATTTCTTCGATTTCACGATTTTTTACTGCGATACAGCCCCAAGTCCAATCTTTTTTTGAGAACCAATAACGTCTTGGTGTTCCGTGAATAAAGATATCTCCCCCAGGACTTCTTCCATTGGCGTTCACCCTATCTGATGCGTTTGGATATGAAATGCCTACCGAGAGATAGTATTTACTATTGGGGTTTTTTCGATCGATGTAATAGTCACCCTCAGGTGTTTTTCCATCACCCTCAAATTGCTTTTTTCCTATAGGAGAAAATCCAAGCTTGAACTTGTATTTTTTTACAACCACGTCGTTATTAAGTAATAAAAGTATCCGCTCTGCCTTAAATACTTGAATATTTGTAACCTTTGGCAGTGAATTATTTCTAAAGCTGGAACAAGAGGCCAATATCAAAACGAGGCTGGCAAAAAATAAAGCTTTTATTGCCCGCATGTACCCTCACTTAAACTAGCTTTTGCGCCTATTTAACGTAGCCATATGTAAAAGCAACTCACATATTTATTTTGTTGCCAGGTCTATTTGCAAGATCTTGGAGAGTAATATTTAATTCTTTTGGAAGTGAGCCACTACCTCGATATGGGACGACCACCGAAATTGATCAACAACTTCTGTCCAGTTTAAAATATAACCACCCTCCAAAAGCAAACTAGCGTCCCGTGCAAAAGACACAGGGTTGCAAGAAACCATCGCTATATGACGCAATTGACTTTGAGCTAACTGTCGTACCTGTTGCTCCGCACCAGCCCTTGGCGGATCAATTATTGCCGCATTAAAATTTACTAAATCCACGTGACTTACTGGGTTTCGAAATAAATCTCTTTTTTCAGTAGTTACTTTTTTAATTCCTTGAGTGTGACGAACACCATACGCAATTGCATCTAAAAGCTCTCCATCACTCTCAACACAATGTAAGGTAGCAGCCTCTGATAGTGGCAATCCTAGTGTGCCCATGCCGGAGAAAAGGTCGATTACCGAATCTGCTACGTTGAGGGCGCGAGCGACTGCTCCTTGTAGTGCACGCTCACCCTCTAGGGTTGCTTGCGTAAAGCCACGCGGCGGTGGTGAAACCTTAACTTGGCCAAATTTAAGCCAAGGAGCCTGCTGTTCGCAAATAATTTGATCACCAACTGAAAGTCTTGCAATCCCACTTAAGCGTGCCCACTCAGCAAAAGATCCCAAATCTGCTTCCGACTTATGATCCAACCCATCAATAGAAACATCTATACCAGTACTGGTTGACAGTAACCAAAACTCCAATAGCCCTTTGCGAGAACCAAACTGCTCGGTAAACCTCTCAAGCGCTGGAATAGTTGCCATAATTTCAGGCACTAATAACTTGCATGGATCGATCGAGTGGATAACTCCACTGGCCTTACCAAAGAACCCAACCATTGCACCACTTTTGGTACGCTTTCCACTAAGCTTCGCACGCCTACGACTATTTTTAGGAGAGGTTTGAATAGCCTGGATTTGAGTTTTTATTCCGTGTGCACCTAATGCATGGATTAGCACTCCTTTCTTCCAATTAGCTACAAAATCTGGGTGTGCATGGTGCAATGCACAACCACCACAGCGCTTAAACGCACTACAGTCTGACGAGATGCGTTGCTCAGAAGGCTGGATAATCCTGATGTTTTGTAGCCGGTTTCCAATCAAGTCTCCAGAAACCAACTCACCAGGCAGAGTACGATCTGCAAAAATTGGGCCGGTTGCCAAGCCATCTCCGAGGTGCCCTAATCGCTCAATTTTATATGCCATTATCATTTTTCGTTGCTAAAAAACCACCCGATTGATGACGCCAAAAATTTGCGTAGGCCCCATCCTCTTTTAATAGGCTGGTATGCGTTCCCTCTTCAACAATTCGTCCGTCTTCCAAAACCACGATGTGATCCATCCGCGCAATTGTAGAAAGCCGATGTGCAATAGCAATCACCGTCTTCCCAGCCATCACGCCATATAGTGTTTCGAGGATGTCGGCCTCTACAGCACTATCGAGCGCTGATGTTGCCTCATCTAAAACTAAGATTGGAGCATCTTTCAAAATCACTCTCGCAAGTGCCACTCGCTGCCGTTGGCCTCCAGAAAGCTTTACACCTCGTTCGCCAACTTGAGCATCATATCCCATGCGACCCTCTGGGTCTTCCAACGTAAGTATGAACTCATGTGCTTCTGCTTTTTTTGCAGCTTTAATCATTTCCTCTTCTGATGACCCAGGGCGGCCATATAAAATATTATCTCGTACAGAGCGATGCAGAAGAGAGCTATCTTGCTGCACAACACCAATTTGAGATCGCAAGCTGTCCTGAGTAACATGTGAAATGTTTTGACCATCAAACTGAATTATACCCTTTTCAACATCATAGAAGCGCAACAATAGCTTAATTAATGTGGACTTTCCCGCTCCACTGGCCCCGACCAGACCAACGCTGTGGCCGGGTTTAATTTCAAGCGATATATCTTCAAGGCCACCAAAATTGCGCCCATATCTATGGGTCAGATTTGAAATTGAGATATGTGCAGCATCAATGCGCAAAGGTTTTGCATCCACCAGATCTACCAACTCAATTGGCGATGAAATGGTTTCCATACCCTCACGGATTACTCCTAATTGACGAAAAACCGTTGTAAGAGCCCACATAATCCACCCTGACATTCCGTTCATACGCGTGGTAAGGGCAGCGCCTGCCGCGACCACACCAACACTAGCACTACCAATAATCCACAAATAAATTCCCCAGCCAACAACACTGACAACCAAAAAACCATTAAGAGCAACCAACCCTATGTCCATTAATGTATAAAGCCGCATTTCGTATTGAAATTTGGTTCGGGCATTCTCTATAGCCTCCAGGCCATAATTAAGTTCCTGGTTGTCTTGGGAAAACATTTTTACAGAATGTATGTTTGTATAGCTGTCAACCACCCTTCCAGTAACGGCACTGCGCGCATCAGAAAAAGCCTCTGATGCGGGACCAACTCTCCGTACTGTCCAAAAAACAAGCCAGCCATAAAGCCCAACCCAAATAAGAAGGGGAATAGCTAGCCTTAGATCCGCCTCAGCTAATAGAAAAATTGCTCCTATCAAATATGCGATGGAAAATGTAATTGCATCAAAAGCTTGAAACACAACCTCACCCATAGCGGGTGGGGTTTGCATTATCCTGTTGGCAATACGACCAGCAAAGTCATTATCAAACCAGCTCACTGATTGCCCCAACACATGTCTATGGGATCGATAACGAACTAGTGTTCCCACATTTGGTAACATAGCATTGTTTTGTAATAATGTATTAATAGCCTGAATAAGTGGCCTAAGTGTCAAAATAAACGTTGCCACCCCAATTAGCTCTAACTTATGTGAGCTCCAGAACTCAGCTGGCGTACTATCTGACAGCATAGTGATCAGCCGACCTAAATACCAAATCAGTATAATCTCGATAGCCGCAACCAGAGCTGAAAAACATCCCAAGAACCAAAAGACCTTTTTAAATGGCAAAAGGTATTCACGCAGGAAGGGCCACAACTGTCGCGGTGGTGTGTTGCTAATAGGGTAAGGCTGATAAGGATCAACTAATTTTTCAAAGAACCTAAACATAGGACCTCAAATTACACGTGCGCGTCACAATGCCAAGAAAAACATGTTACTGTTTTTCTTTTAGAAGGTGTGCAATCAAAGCTGCCTTTGTAAGCTTCATGTTAGAAGAAACCCAAAAATCCTGAGCTTTTCTCAGTGCAACTCCAAGCTCTTGGCCCTCAAACCAGTCTACAAGATCTGCTGACTTAACTGGCATTATCTGTGATGATGAGTCTGTAACAGTTTTCCGATCCTCTTCTGATGGAGTTGCCCCAAGCAAAGCACATCGCACCAGCCAAGAATCCCAGCCTCCCTCTTCACCCAATAAAAAGCCATGCTCCTGTGGTAATTCTGAGTTTTGGGCAAGGCCTCTTATCTTTTTTAGTTGCCTTGCCACAGAGTTTGAGAGTCGAAGTTGCTCCTGAAGTTCAGTACCTCCGATCAGTGCCAAACGCCGTACCGCATTTGGCTTTAAGTCTCCCTCCAGGCTTTCGAGAAAAGGCAAGGCACTTGCGTTAGCCCCAGACAAAACAGACCTTAAAACACCAGCAGACTCCATAGACATCATCGCTGACGTTGGGCTTGCCGCAAGTAGTAATTTAAAAATTTCAGACCCAATTCGTTCTTTAGAAATATGCAGAAGACCCGATTGAAGCTTTTTGCAGGCTGCAAAACCCTCAGAATCTATTCCTTTTTTTGGATCACCGTACCAAGCATAAAATCTAAAAAAACGTAAGATACGCAGGAAATCTTCCTTAATTCGACCACTGGCCTTTCCCACAAATCTGACACAGCGCATGTTTAAGTCTTCAATACCACCAAGCGGGTCAATGAGGGTTCCCTCCGAACTCAAATATAGCGCATTCATTGTGAAGTCGCGACGCAAAGCATCTTCCTCAAGGCTAGTTCCAAACTCGACTAATGCTCGCCTGCCTTCAGTTTTTATATCTTTTCGAAATGTAGTAATCTCATAATTACGATGATTAAGTTGAAACGTAAGTGTGCCATAATCCTCACCAGTTGGAATTACTCTAACATGAATGGCCCCAGCAAGCTTACGCATTTGAGATGGTGTCGCGTCTGTTGCCAGGTCAATATCTGTCAGGCCACAGTTTAAGATGGCATTCCTTACGCATCCACCTACATAAAAAAGCTGAAAACCAGCTAAATCAAAGGCTTTAAACACTGGTGCTAAAATGTCTTTGTCTAAAGATTTAGTATTAAGCTTCATAATCGACCCATTTGTTTGCAGAATCCACGCAGAATACCGGCCGTCGCGCCCCAAATATAGTAGGGGCCATACGGCACGCTAAAATATGAACGGTTAACGCCTTTCCAGGCTCGTGTTTGTAGATGAAAGTTTTCCAGCTTCATAAGGTGAACAAAGGGGACCTCAAAAACCTCAGAAACCTCACTGGGATCGGCCACTGCGTCCCAGTCTCCCTCAATCCATCCGATTGTAGGGGTTATTTTAAACCCTGTTATTGTATCATGTGTTGGTAAGGACCCTAGGACATCAACACACTCAGGGAATAGGCCAATTTCTTCTTGTGCCTCTCTCAATGCTGTAAACACGATATTAGCATCTCCATTCTCACGCTTACCTCCTGGAAAAGAAATTTGGCCTGGGTGGTTCGACAGGTGTGCTGCTCGTTTGGTCAAGATGAGGTTAACGCCATCAGGCCGAACTATTAGAGGAAACAAAACACCAGCACTCTTCAATTCCCCAGCACTGTGATTACCATTAGGATTCAGATCAAAGTCAGAGGTAGTTGCAGCTGGTTGAGCTATTGCTCGCAAAATGTCGTTTTTTTCTTGGTTCATTTTAATCTGTTGAATTTGCCTCAAACCCAAGTGTACTTGGTTCAAAAGTATAGTGTGAGCCACAAAACTGACAATCAGCGGTCACCTTATTATCTTTTGTGGTCATATGGACTATATCTTTCGCTGAATAAATAGACAGGCTCTGCCTCACACGGTCCTCTGAGCATGTACAGCCAAATTTTATCTTTTGTGTTTCAAAAATACGAGGGTTTTCCTCATGAAAAAGGAGCTGTATCAGCCGTCCAGGATCCAACAGTGGTCCAACCATTTCCAACTCATCAGCTGTGTCCAATAATAAATTTACACGGCTCCAGTTCTCGTTGTCATCACCATCCAAAATGTCACTCGCTCTCAGGAGGCCGTCGCTAGACGCCCCCTCCTGGATTGCCACATGTTCACCAGATGTTGGCATATGCTGAAGCATGATCCCACCGGCTCTTCTGCCACTACTACCGTCAGATTCTTGAGAATGGCCAAACGCAAGAGAAAATCTTGTTGGAAGTTGTTCTGATTGCGCAAAATAGGTCTCAGCACAGGCTGAAAGTGAACCACCAGAGATGGGAGTTATTCCCTGGTAAGGCGTTGTATCTTGTCCCTGATCAATCAAAATAGCAAAGTGTCCTTTGCCAATTTGAGAAAAACCTTTGGCACTTAAGTCAACCTTATCAGAATCATAGCTGGCGTAAGCACGAATTTTAGCTGGTTCACCATCATCAGTAGGGCCATAGTAGTCTGTAGCTATAAGTCGGACTGGTCCATTACCCCTTACTTGAAGTGAAAGTTTCCATCGTAATTTCATGGTTTGACCAATTAAAGCCGTTAATAGAACCATTTCTGTCACAAGACCCTCAATTATTACTGGGTAATCATGTTGTGATAATATTTCATCCAAAACACTATCCAGGCGCGCCATGCGCCCCCGGATATCAGAAACATCCAGTTGAAAGGGTAAAACTCTATCATCTGGTTTTTTATTTAATGGCTTTATCATAAATTTTTTCCATAGGTTGGCCTTGCAATAGCTTGTACATATAAGCACGTCTAGACAGGCACCAACCCTCGGAGACTAAATTGCAACGCTTTGGCAAAAACCCTGACCCAAAAAAAAAGTATAAACATCGACCAGGAGTCTATGCGATTTTGCCATTGGCCGGTGGTATCTTAACAACTTTCCAAGCAGGAATACATAATGAGTACCAACTGCCAGGTGGTGGCGTTGATCCTGGGGAACAGCCAATTCAGGCCTTACATCGCGAAGTTTTAGAAGAAACGGGATGGCGGATAAATCGTCCCCGCATACTTTTCAGGTTTAGGCGATTTATATTTATGCCAGAATACGATCTATGGGCCGAAAAAATATGTACAATCTATACAGCCCAGCCCGTATTACGGCATTCAGCTCCCCTTGAAAAAATCCATTTTCCGATCGTCCTAAGTATTGATGAGGCTTTGAGCCTACTGGCTGTTTCTGGTGATCGCCATGCTGTGTCATTATACTTTTAACTCAGTAGTCATTAGGGCAGAAAACACTTTTAAAACTGCATTTAAATAATCAAATCTACCATTGTCTCATCATCAGTTATGTCCCGAATTGACATACCAGCTTTCTCCAATCTTTCAGATAAACTATTAAAGTTTTCTGGCGAGGAAGTCTCAATGCCCAAAAGAACTGTCCCAAAATTACGTGCTGATTTTTTCAAATATTCAAATCTTGATATATCATCATCTGGACCCAGTAAGCTCAAAAACTCTTTTAAGGCTCCTGGCCTTTGAGGCATGCGCAAGATAAAATATTTTTTGACCCCTATGAACCGTTGAGCCCGCTCTTTTACTTCTGGCAATCTTTCAAAGTCAAAATTTCCACCAGACGAAACACAAACAACTTTTTTACCTTTAATCTTAGCACTTATATCTTTTAAAGCATCTAGGGCTAACGCCCCAGCTGGTTCCAAAACAATACCTTCAATATTCAACATTTCCAATATTGTTGTACAAATCCGATCCTCTGGAATAGCTAAAACATGATCTTCGTTAACCTCCTTCAAAAACTGAAAAGTATAGTCACCCATTTTTGCAACAGCAGCGCCATCTACAAAAGTATCTACACTTTCAATCTTTGTTGGCCGGCCCGCCTTGAGAGCAGCCGCAAGGCTTTTTCCTCCAGAAGGTTCCACAAAATATATTTCTGTCTCCGGTGCGCGCTCCAAAAGAAGGCGCTGAGCAGAAGAAGAAAGGCCACCACCACCTACTGGCACAACGTAGAAGTCAGGGGCCTCGCCAAGCTGTTCTAACATTTCATGCGTAACAGTTGCCTGCCCCTCAATAACATCAAGGTCGTCAAAAGGTGATAGAAAGTGGCCGCCAACTTTTTTGCAGTGTGACTTGCTAGCGCTTAGAGTATCATCGAAGTAATCCCCGACTAGGCGCACATCAACCCAATCACCACCAAACAGCTTGGTTTTGTTTATCTTTTGCTGTGGTGTGGTAACCGGCATAAATATAACGCCATTCTTCTTCATGTGACGACATACAAAAGCAACCCCTTGGGCGTGGTTACCCGCGCTAGCACATACAAACACCTGCTTGTCAGTTTGCTTGCTCATCGCATTGTAAGCACCCCGTAACTTGTATGATCGAACAGGAGACAAGTCTTCTCGTTTTAGCCAAATATCGGCATCATATATCGCCGATAAGTGATCGTTCCGCTGCAGTGGTGTCGGAGAAAAAAACTCTCTCATACGCTTCGTGGCAAGGGCAGTTTGCTTACTAAAATCTGTCATGGGTTTGACTAGTGGCCCAAACCGTCAAAATGCGCAAGTTATAGCTCTAAAGAAGTAACATTTGTAGAGGTGGGAAACCACTCATGTTAAGTTTGTCCTGAAAATTTAACATGTCAAAAATTCACCTGTAAAATTGATTCTGGAAAACTTGCCGATAACATAAAAAAATTGTACTCCCCTCTATATATTTAACTCACTCAACTTAGATCGGACTATGGATGGCTTCGCCTACAAAAATAATTTTAGCCTATTCGGGTGGGCTAGACACATCAATAATTTTAAAGTGGTTACAAACTGAATATAACTGCGATGTTGTCACATTTACCGCCAATCTGGGCCAAGGTGAAGAGCTTGAGCCCGCTCGGGCTAAGGCGGAAAAAATGGGCGCATCGTCAATTTACGTTGAAGACTTGCGTGAAGAGTTTGTGCGAGACTTTGTGTTCCCAATGTTCAGGGCAAATGCCTTATATGAGGGTCTATACCTTCTAGGTACATCCATCGCACGACCCTTGATATCAAAGCGTCTAGTTGAAATTGCAGATCTTGAGGGAGCAAATGCAATAGCGCATGGGGCAACCGGAAAGGGAAACGATCAAGTCCGGTTTGAGTTAGCTGCCTACGCTCTAAATCCGGACATAAAAGTGATTGCCCCCTGGCGCGACTGGGATCTCTCCAGTCGTTCTTCACTTATAGAATTTGCTGAAAAACATCAAATTCCAATAGCTAAAGACAAACGTGGTGAAGCACCTTTTAGCGTGGATGCAAACCTACTTCACACTTCTTCAGAAGGTAAAATACTGGAAGACCCATCTAAGGAAGCCCCTGATTACGTTTATCAACGGACCATAAAGCCTGAACTTGCACCAGACAAACCAGAATATGTTGAAATTGGATTTAAGTCAGGCGACGCTGAAGCGGTGAATGGTGAAATCATGTCGCCCGCCAAAATCCTGGCTAAGCTTAACGATTTAGGGGGTAAACATGGCATTGGTAGGCTGGATTTAGTTGAGGGGCGATTTGTGGGCATGAAGTCACGTGGAGTATATGAAACCCCGGGTGGCACATTGTTGCTAGAAGCTCATCGTGGAATTGAGTCAATAACATTAGACCGAGGCGCAGCACACCTTAAAGACGAGCTAATGCCAAGATATGCTGAACTAATTTATAATGGGTTTTGGTTTAGCCCAGAACGCCAAATGCTGCAGGCGCTGATCGACAGCTCTCAGGAATACGTGACAGGGACTGTACGCTTGAAGCTTTATAAGGGTTCTGTGAAAACTGTTGGTCGTTGGTCAGATTACAGCTTGTACTCAGAGGCTCATGTTACTTTTGAAGATGACGCTGGAGCTTATGACCAAAAGGATGCAGCAGGTTTCATACAACTTAACGCATTACGATTAAAGCTATTAGCAGCTAGGAAACGGCGCGTGATATAGATTTTTGTTTAGGTCAAAAAAAATAAATTGCCTAAAGGTAAGCGTTTTCCAGGTTTGTAATTCAAACCTTTAAACCCTTATTTTAATAGTATTGAACTGGTCGTATAAGACGTTGGCAATATTTAAAATATCAGAAAACTCATTACCTAAATCTGGCGTTGATAATGGTGGCTTAGAGAACCCTGTGGATTTATGAACAGAATCGTACCAATGTGCTGCCCACACCCCATCTTCAGAACGAGGACCAGCGACCCAACTTAGCATAGCCTCATCAAAGTTTATCCCGAGAGTATCACAAAGCGCAGAAAGTAAAGCCCTTGGGTTTTCTAAAATATCATCACTATCAATCACAATGGGTTCCTGACCAAGCGACAAACAGTGATCAAAAATGTTTTTTTGTTGTAGAAAGCCTAGATCATCTAGTGACGGGTTTTGTCGCTTCCGAGAATAGCTAGAAATAACCTTAGCTGGGCTGCGGATCAAAAAAACATTTTTTTGTTTACCAACCCAGTCAAGTGGAAATTTTGGCAACATATGATGTGTTATAAGTTTTTGGTACCAAATTTTAAAGGGTTTAGGGACTGGTCCTGTCAATGAAGAACTTATTAAGTCTGGGTCTTTTGACTGACTTTCAATAATGATTTCGTTCATAGGATGCTTGACGCCAGAATGGTGCAAGTATGCCCCATAGTAGGGTTCATCAGAAATTGTGGTATCAGCCCGGTTTCCAAAAGCATACATCAATGCAGTCGACAAATTCCTTGGTCCAGACCACATCGCTATTCTCATAACTTCACCATTTGAATTCAATTTTTAACTTTATAGACCTAAGATTAGTTTTAATCAGACAGATAACAAAAATCAGCGTTAATAGATTCAATATTATAGATCATTATCTTATATTGCAGGCTGCAATAACAGCCATATTGAGAATGTCAGTCACTGAAGAAACTGTCGAACAAATTTGAATTGGCTTATCAATACCTGTAAGAATTGGTCCAATAACAGTTGCACCACCCATTTCCTGCAAAAGCTTTACTGAAATAGAAGCCGAATGCCGCGCGGGAACAACAAGTACATTGGCTGGTCCTGAAAGGCGGCTGAACGGATACTTTTTCATTTCTTGGGTATTAAGAGCTACATCTACTGCCATCTCACCCTCAAACTCAAAATCAACACCCCTTTTCGCCAAAACTCCTGGCGCTATGCGCATTTTCTCTGCTCGCTCAGAGATAGGATAGCCAAAAGTTGAAAAGCTAACAAAAGCGACCCGTGGTTCAAGTCCAAGTGCACGGGCGACGCCCACAGCCCGTTCTGCAATATCAGCCAAGTCATTCTCATTTGGCCACTCGTGTACTAATGTATCTGAAATCAGAACAATTTTACCTTTAGACAAAACTGCTGTTACACCCACCGCCCCATCGTGAGGGCTAACATCATATACATGATTGATTAGTTCCAAAACATGCGCTGATTTTCTAGTAACACCCGTCACTAGACCATCACCATGACCATGGGCTAACATCAAAGAGCCAAAAACATGCCTATCTCTACCAGCAAGCCGAAGCACATCTGTTTGATCAAAACCTTTACGCTGAAGCCGATTATACAGGTAGTCTTTGTATGTATCTAAATGGGGTGTCGTTGCAGCATTAACGATCTCTATCTCAGCTACCGCGTCACCAAGTCCAGCCTCCTCTAGTTTTGCCTTGACCACACTCTCACGACCAACAACTATAGCTTTTCCAAAGCCTTCACGTTGATACATAACGGCAGCGCGCAAAACACGTTCATCATGCCCTTCAGAAAATATCATACGTGCCTGAGCAGACCGAGCGCGCGCATTGATCCCTCTTAAAATACTGGCTGTTGGATCCATACGGGTTTTTAATGACAGCTCATAACTATCCATATCAATGATTGGACGGCGGGCAGCCCCAGTATCCATACCCGCTCGTGCAACCGCTGGCGGAATGCGATGAATAAGCCTTGGGTCAAACGGTGTTGGAATAATATAATCCCGCCCAAAACTTAGCTTTGTTCCATAGGCTAGCGCCACTTCATCTGGTACGTCTTCCCGCGCTAATTCTGCCAACGCCCGCGCGCAAGCGATTTTCATCTCATCGTTGATGGCGCGCGCATGAATGTCCAACGCACCACGAAATAAATAGGGAAAACCCAAAACATTATTTACCTGGTTTGGGTAATCAGAGCGACCCGTGGCGACGATTGCATCAGATCGTACCTCGTGAGCTTCTTCTGGTGTGATTTCAGGGTCTGGGTTTGCCATCGCGAAAATAACTGGATTACCTGCCATTGTTTTAACCATGGCTTGAGTGACGGCACCTTTGACCGAAACCCCCAAAAAGACATCTGCGTCAACCATTGCTTCAGCCAGGGACCGCATTTCAGTAGCAACAGCATGCGCTGATTTCCACTGGTTCATGCCCTCTGTTCGGCCCTGATATATAACGCCCTTCGTATCACAAACTACACAATTGTTATGTTTTACACCCATTGATTTAAGTAGCTCAATGCATGCGATTCCAGCCGCACCAGCTCCATTCAAAACAATTTTTACATCTTGGATTTTTTTCCCAGACAAATGTAGCGCATTTATTAGACCAGCCGCACAAATTACGGCTGTTCCATGCTGATCATCATGGAATACTGGTATGTCCATTTCTTCTTTTAAAGCTTGCTCAATTATAAAGCACTCTGGAGCCTTGATGTCCTCAAGATTAATTCCCCCAAAAGTAGGTCCCATTAACTTGACAGCTTTAATGAATTCGTCTGGGTCCTCAGTATCAAGCTCTATGTCAATTGAATTTACATCTGCAAACCGTTTAAACAAAACGGCTTTGCCTTCCATTACAGGCTTGCTACCCAATGCTCCAAGATTACCAAGTCCCAGCACCGCTGTCCCGTTTGAAATTACCGCAACTAGGTTTCCCTTATTAGTGTAATCATAGGCCAGTTCTGGGTTTTCTGAAATCTTTAAACATGGCACAGCTACCCCAGGGGAATATGCCAAAGACAGATCCCGCTGAGTTGTCATGGGAACAGTTGCAGTGATCTCAAACTTACCTGGTGTTGGCTCCAAATGAAACGCCAGTGCATCTTCATCTGTTACTTTATTATTAGCCATTATGGCACTCCTGATTGATATAACCTTGTATCGACCCAACAAAGCAACGACAACCGCTTCCTTTTACTTTCATCTTTGCTTAAAGTCGTTCTATTGTGGAGGAGTTGTTTTGGAAAAATCTGAATATACTGTTACGCCTATGATGGCACAGTTTTCTGAAATAAAAAAAGAATACCCACTTGCGTTACTCTTTTACAGAATGGGCGATTTCTACGAACTGTTTTTTGACGATGCTGTGCTAGCAGCTCAGGCGCTGGACATAGCACTTACAAAACGTGGGAAACATTTGGGTGAAAACATACCAATGTGTGGCGTTCCAGTTCACGCCTCTGAGGGTTACCTTCTAAGACTAATTCGAAAGGGGTTTCGTGTTGCTGTTTGCGAGCAACTGGAGGACCCCAAAGAGGCCAAAAAACGTGGCTCAAAGTCTGTTGTAAAACGCGGTGTTGTGCGCTTGGTTACGCCTGGAACACTTACCGAAGATAGTTTGCTAAACCCCAGAAAAAGCAACTTCTTGGCAGCTTTTTCCAACGTTCGCGATAAAAGCTGCCTTGCCTGGGTTGATATTTCAACCGGCATCGTTTGTTACAGATCATGTTTACCCACTCAACTTGGGCCTGAACTCGCTCGACTGGCGCCAGCAGAAATTTTAGTTTCTGAAGATGCAGATGTTAACATTTATGAAATTATTTTTGACTCAGGAACTGCCTCAACAAAAATGCCTCCAACTTTTTTTGACAGTGAAGCTGGGTTAAAGAATCTTATAGAGGTCTATGGTGACGAAAAAGTTAGCGTTTTTAGTGAGTTGGACCGTTCAGACACAGCCGCACTTGGTGTGTTAATTGAGTATTTAAGTACTACTCAAAAAGAACAAACCCCTCTTTTACAGTTACCCATTTGTGAAGCACAGGGTGACTTTGTATCAATAGATGCTGCAACACGTCGCAACTTAGAGTTAACAGAAACACTAAACGGTAATCATCAGGGCTCTTTGCTATTTGCTGTAGATCGCACCGTAACTGGCGCAGGGGCCCGACTTTTATACCACAGAATCACAACCCCATCCCAGCGCATCGACTTAATCTCCGAAAGAGCAAACGCTGTTCAGTTTTTTTGTGAAGACAGCGGCACGCGCACAGCGATACGCATCGCCTTAAAACAGTTACCAGATATCGAGCGCGCACTAAGCCGTCTAGCATTGGGGCGCGGAGGCCCACGTGACCTAGTGGCAATAGCCAATGGTACTATGCAGGCAATTAAGGTCAGCAAACTATTATCTGAAAAATCACTGCCAAGCCTTCTTAATAGTATAAACCCAGACCTAGTCGGCCATGATTTACTCTCAAATGAATTAACCACAGCACTTATCCCTAATCCACCAATCTTAATTCGTGATGGCGGCTTTATTGACACAGGGTATTCAAATGATCTTGATGAAGTACGGGCATTGCGGGATGAAGCAAGATTAATCATTGCAAAAATGCAGTCTGATTATTCAAGTTTAGCTGAAATTTCTTCATTAAAAATAAAACATAATAACGTATTAGGTTATTTTATTGAAACAACTGCCGCCCATGCACAGCGAATGCTTGCCCCCCCTCTTTCTGAAACATTCATTCACAGACAAACAACAGCTAACGCAGTACGGTTCACAACTATAAAACTGGGTGAGCTTGAAACAAAAATATTAAACGCTGCAGGAAAAACTATCAGCTTAGAGCAAGAAATTTTTAATCATTTAGAGAAAATAGTCCTATCTAGTGCACCAAGCCTTCAACTCCTAGGCACAGCAATAGCCGAAATTGATGTAGCCTCTGCCTTATCTGAACTAGCCGTGAGCGAGAGTTGGGTAAAGCCAAAAATTAACAGTGGCAGAGGTTTTATAGTCGATCAAGGCCGACATCCCGTTGTCGAAAATGCTCTAAAAAGCCAATCATCCTCAGTTTTTGTAGCAAACGATTGTACATTAAGCAGTAATGACGAATCTATATGGCTTCTTACTGGTCCAAACATGTCTGGGAAATCAACCTTCCTTCGTCAGAATGCTTTGATCGCCCTGCTTGCGCAGGCTGGATCCTACGTACCTGCCACCAGAGCAGAGATTGGAGTTGTTTCGCAAATTTTTAGCCGTGTAGGTGCATCAGACGATCTTGCCCGAGGGCGTTCCACGTTCATGGTCGAAATGGTGGAGACCGCAGCCATACTGAACCAAGCGGATAATCGAGCGCTGGTAATTCTAGATGAAATTGGCCGAGGCACCTCCACCTACGATGGACTCTCTATAGCTTGGGCCACCCTTGAGTACCTTCATGATATCAATCAATGCCGCGCTTTATTTGCCACCCATTACCATGAACTCACTCAGCTTTCAGCCAAACTAGAAAAAGTTGAAAATGCTACAGTGACAGTTCGAGAGTGGGAGGGGGAGGTTGTGTTTTTACATGAGGTAAAAAAGGGAGCCGCAGACCGCTCTTACGGCGTACAGGTGGCAAAGCTCGCTGGCCTCCCACCGATGGTTTTGGAAAGGGCTAAGGTTGTACTTGAGGCCCTAGAAAGAGGAGAACGAGAGGGCTCCAGTAAACAAAAAGCATTAATCGATGACCTCCCACTGTTTTCGGCACTTCCCACCCCTACTCCCAACAAATCGTCCCTATTAGAAGAGTCCTTAGCAAAAATTCAACCTGATAACTTAAGCCCAAAAGAAGCTTTAGAATTAATTTATGAACTTAAATCAAAAATGTGATCGAGAACCAAGGTTAAAGTTTTCGCTCTTCTAGTTTGTTTTTCACAATTCAGATTATGTTTAGGCGGGTGTAGATGAAACACCAACTTGTGCAGGCCTCAGAAGTCTGTCGTGTAACATGAAACCCTCAGCCATTACCTGAATTATATCACCAGATTTTGTTCCAGGGACTGATGCCTCAAACATCGCTTCGTGGTCTTGGGGATCAAACTTGTCACCTATTTCTGGTACAATTGGTTCAATTCCATGCTTTTTAAAAACATTTACGATTTCACGCATGGTCAACTCAACGCCCTCTATCAGGGCCGAAGCTAGCTCTCTCTGGTCTTCAGTTACCACATCAAGGCCCCGTTTAAGATTGTCATAAACAGGGAGGAGGTCACGAGCTAGTTTAGAGCCACCGTAGTTTTCGGCCTCTCGCCGATCTTTTTCACTGCGCTTTCGCGAGTTTTCAGCGTCTGCCAGCGCACGCATCCATTTGTCTTTCAACTCATCACGCTCAGCCTTCAAAGAGTCGAGCTCGAGCTCTTCCTCTGTATGCTCTTCGTCACCAAACATCTCCTCCTCTGCAAGACTAATGTCTTGGAGGAAATCATCTTCATTTTCTTTAGCCATTTCGACCTAACCTCGATCAGATAAAACGCGCCCAACCATCTGGGCTGTATAATTAACAATTGGTACAATTCTACCATAGTTGAGCCGAGTGGGCCCAATAACGCCAATAGCACCTACAACCTTTCGGTCAATGTCCATATAGGGAGAAACTACCAAAGAGGAACCCGAAAGTGAAAAAAGTTTGTTCTCAGAGCCAATAAAAATTCGAACGCCCTCACCACCCTCTGTTAACTCTAAGAATTCAGCAATGTCGCGCTTCCGCTCCAGGTCATCAAATAAGACACGAACTCGGTTTAAATCATCGGCTGTTCCAGAGTTTTCTAGCAAATTCGAGCGTCCTCGTACAATTAACCGCTCGTTGTCGCCTCCCGCATCTTGCATTACCGCAATACCAGATTCAACAAGTGTTGCTGTCAATGCATCTAACTCTGTTCGGTGTTTTTTAATTTCCACAACTATAGTTGACTGGAGTTCCTGCAGTGTTTTACCCTGGCCAATAGAATTTAAAAAATTTACTGCTTCACGCATTTGGCTCGGTGTTTGACCTGTAGGTGGCCTAAATACCCTGTTTTCCACCTCACCATTGGCAAACACCAAAACCGCCAAGGAGCGATCAGCGGCTAATGATACAAATTCAATATGCTTTATTGGAGAGGATTTTTTAGGAGCAAGAACCAGTGACGCACTTTGAGTTAATCCAGAAAGTGCACCCGAAATACGATCGAGCATATTTGTGACGTTATCATCATCTCCCATACTAGCGGCAATTTTGCGCTGATCTGATTCATCAGGATCGCCAACTTCCATGATTCCATCAACAAACATACGTAACCCAAGTTCTGTAGGTGTACGGCCAGCAGAAGTGTGCGGGCTATCAAGTAAACCTAAAAACTCTAGGTCCTGCATCACATTTCTGATTGTCGTTGCGCTTACTTGTTCGTTCATTTGTTGTGTTAGTGTTCTGCTTCCCATGGGTTCACCAGAAGAAAGATAGCTTTCCACTATCCGTTGAAACACTTCACGACTGCGTGTGTCCATTTCAGAAAATAGCTCTGTAGACGAATCCATTAACCTAGCCCTTGCCATTTGGGGTGCGCATCGCATATTCGCCCATCAGCACAGGGAGAACAAGTCATGAGACCATC
>CAJWTH010000025.1 GCA_913047725.1 uncultured Planktomarina sp. | reverse complement strand
CTGGGTACCTTTGCAGGTACAACGGATTTCGAATCCGTCCCGTTCGACCACTCCGGCACCTCTCCACGCTTAGCAGTTGGATAAATTTACTCTTTGAATAGTTGGGGCGCAAGGCAAATTTAAATTGAAATTGTAGCAATATGAATTACATATATAAGAGTTGGGGATAGGATTTGTAATGACGTTTATTATCAAGTTAAGCTTCAGTTTGTTTGTAGTGATTTTGACTGCTTTTCCGCTCTACGGGGCAGATCGTGACAAAATCAAAGCTTTTATGAAAGTTACTGGTTTTGATGTGTCACTCGAGTCAATGCGGGTGTCTGCTGGTGATGCGCCCGCGATGCTAGGACTGGATTCAGCTGACTTTGGTAGAAGCTGGAAATTAACAGCCGATGAGTTGTTTTCTCCCGACAGTTTAAAAGAAGACGCTTTAGATATTTTACAGCAAGCTTTAAGCGACGATGTTTTGCTTCACGCAAGTGAATTTTATGCCTCCGACCTTGGCAGGCGTTTGGTGTCTGCAGAAAACTTGAGCCACTTTGAGGACTCAGAAGTGAAAAAACAGCAGGGTGAAATTTTGTTGGTGGGCCTTTTGGACCGCGCTTCCCCTCAACCGCAGTATTTTCGCGATATGGCGAAGGATATAGGTGCTATTGATTCAGGCATCCGATCTTTTCGTGAAGTTCAAGTACGTTTTATAATGGCTGCAATGGGATCTGGTCTTATCGAGCAGAGGTTAGATGAACCAGATCTGCGCAACATGCTGGCAAAAGAAGATGCGAGTATAAAAGAACAGATGCTAAAAAATATTGTAATAGCAAATGCGTACACATACCGCGACTTTACAGATCGTGAAATTGCTAAGTATCGAGGCGCATTATCCACTGACGAAATGAAAGAGGTTTATGAGCTTATGAATGCAATCCACTTTGCAATTATGGCCGACAGATATGAACGATTGGCGGTGAAAATGGTAAAATTACATCCGCTACAAGAACTTTGATTGAACTTGACTCTAGTCAGAAGGGCAGTGATAAGCGCTCGGAGTAATCTATCCGGTTACTTTAATTGTAATACGTCCATTCTGTTGGGCGCGCAGCTTCCGGTGGCTATGGCCAAAACATCCAAATTTGGGGACCAAAGAGCGCGGTAAATTAAGGAAACGCAAATGTTTGCGGTAATGAAAACTGGCGGTAAGCAATACCGGGTACAATCTGGTGATGTTTTACGCGTCGAGAAGCTGGCAGCTAATGCCGGTGAAATAATCCAATTTAACGAAGTTTTAATGGTCGGCGCAGCTATAGGTACTCCACTTGTTGAGGGGGCTGGCGTTCAGGCTGAAGTCATTGATCAAATCAAAGGTCCAAAATTAATAAACTTTGTGAAACGCCGTCGGAAGCATTCTTCAAAACGTACCAAAGGCCACCGGCAAAAACTAACTTTGGTACGTATAAAAGATATTTTAGAAAAAGGCGCTGATAAGTCTGGTGTTAAGGCAGCAATGGGGGCTGGTTCTATTCCACATGCAGAGCGCAATGAGCCTGTCAAACCAGTTGCTATCAAAGTGAATAAAACGAAGCCTGCTGCAGCAAAATCAGAGCCGGTTGCTGCAGAGGCTAAGCCAGCGGCGGCAAAAGTCGACCCAGCAACTTCAAAAGCCAAATCAGTGGCAGTTAAAAAACCAGCAGCTGCAAAAGCCAAGCCAGCGGCAGCTAAAAAACCAGTAGCTGCAAAAGCCAAGCCAGCACCAGCGGCTGCAAAAGCCAAGCCGGCAGCGACTAAAAAACCAGCAGCTAAGAAGGAGTAATCACAAATGGCACATAAAAAAGCAGGTGGTTCATCCCGTAATGGTCGCGATTCAGCGGGCCGTAGATTGGGTGTGAAACTTTATGGCGGCCAGGAAGTTATTCCAGGTAACATAATAGTGCGCCAACGTGGTACAAAGTTTTGGCCAGGTGAGGGCGTAGGAATGGGTAAAGATCATACAATTTTTGCTGTCGTTGAAGGTAATGTGAAATTTCATACTGGTCTTAAGCGCCGCCAATTCATTTCGGTGGTTCCAATGGCTGAAGCTGCAGAATAATTAAAATCTAAAGATTTTTAAATTCAAAAGGATTGACTAAATGTCAGTCCTTTTTTTTGGGGTAAAATATGTCGGTTGAATTTATTCCTTTGATATTTTTTGCTTTAGCGCAAATTGGAACACCTGGGCCCGCTAACATGGCATTATTGGCGACTGGTGCAGGCTTTGGTCTGAGACGTGCTTTGCCATTTGTCGCTGGCGTGGTTGTGGGAAAACAACTAATTATTTGGCCCTTGGGTTTTGGACTAATGCAGCTTGCTCAAAGCTGGCCTGGAGTATTCTTGGCGATGAAATATTTATCTGCAGCGTATATTATCTACCTAGCCTGGCGGGTAGCAAATATGCGGCTAAAGCCAGATCAGGCTAATGGCACCCCTCCAGGTTTTGTTGCTGGTTTGATTGTCCATCCGCTGAACCCGAAAGCCTGGGGAATGATTACTGCGGCATTTACAAACTTTGTTACTCCAGGATCTGATATATTTACAGCAACACTGTCTGTGGCACTTGTACTTATTATTTGTCAGACAATACTTCATCCGCTTTGGGCTGGGGCTGGTCAACTTATTGCGTCTACGATTCAGGGAACACGTGCGGAACGATTTGTTTTTTTAGCGTTAGCATTACTAACAGTCATTACTGTTTTTTATGTACTTTTTGCGGATGCAATATAAGGTTCCGCTGACTTTGTGTTAGTTTGTCGCCCATATTGGAAAGTAACTACACTTAGCTATATCGTGACCAAGGCTTGAGCCTGAGCTCGATACCCTCTATCGGCTAAAACGGAAAGAACTTGAGGCTGTAGTATGAAATTTCTGGACCTAGCCAAAGTGATAATACGTTCCGGCAGTGGTGGTGGTGGTGCTGTGTCTTTTCGCCGTGAAAAATACATCGAGTTTGGTGGCCCGGATGGTGGTAATGGTGGGCGCGGTGGCGACGTAATTATTGAGGCGGTTCAGGGTCTTAACACACTTATTGATTTTCGTTACCAGCAACATTTTTTTGCTAAAAATGGTCAGCATGGTATGGGAAAGCAGCGTACAGGGAAAGATGGAGATGACATAACACTGAAAGTGCCCGTTGGTACTCAGATTATGGATGAAGACGGGGTAACTGTTCTTGTTGATCTTACTGAAATTGGTCAAAAAACTATTATTGCGAAGGGTGGAAACGGTGGGTTTGGAAATTTGTATTTTAAATCCTCTACTAATCAGGCTCCGCGCAGAGCAAATTCGGGGCTTCTAGGAGTTGAGCGGACACTCTGGTTAAACTTAAAGCTGATTGCAGAAGTAGGCCTGGTTGGTCTTCCAAACGCAGGAAAATCAACTTTCCTTGGAGAAACAACAAACGCCAAACCAAAAATTGCTGATTATGCGTTCACGACTTTGTACCCAAGCCTTGGTGTAGCCCAGATCGATGATGATCAGTTTGTCATAGCCGATATTCCAGGCCTCATAGAGGGCGCACACGAGGGTCGTGGCATTGGTGACCGTTTTTTGGGGCATATTGAAAGATGTTCGGTTCTTTTGCATATTGTTGACGGTACATCAGAAAGTATTGGCCAGGATTATAATACGATAATTAATGAGATTGATGCATATGGAAGTGGGCTTATTGATAAACCAAGAATTACTGTGCTTAATAAAATTGATGAATTAGATGTCGATGATATGGATTTTGCTCTTTCTGCTCTGCGGGGTGCGTCTGGTGGGTCGCCAGTGCTAGCCATGTCGGGTGGAACAGGTGAGGGGACCGCTGAAGTACTTCGAAAGCTGGTTGCACAAATTGAAATTATTCGATCAAAAGAGCCAGAGGAGCGGTCGTGGCAACCTTAGGTAAAGCCAAACGAATTGTTGTTAAGATTGGCTCTGCTCTTTTAGTAAATAAGAAGACAGGTGCCCTTCACCAAGAATGGTTGGCGTCGTTAGCCGAGGATGTTGCTCAGCTACGTTCTACTGGCACTGATGTGGTTATAGTCTCCTCGGGCTCAATTGCCTTAGGGGTTTCTGTACTTGGACTGGGCGCGACTAAATTAACCTTAGATCAAAGCCAAGCTGCCGCTGCTGTTGGTCAAATCCAATTGGCTCGAGCATATGAACAGCATTTGGCTCCACACAGTGTAGTTGCTGCACAGGTTTTGGTCACGTTAGAAGATAGTTCAGACCGTAGACGATATCTCAACTCGCGTGCCACACTTGGACAATTGTTGCAGTATGGCGTTGTTCCCATTGTTAATGAAAATGACACTGTGGCCACTGACGAAATTCGTTATGGGGATAATGATCGTCTCGCAGCTCAAATTGCAGTTACCATTGGTGCTGATTGTTTAGTGTTGCTGTCAGATGTAGACGGGTTTTATTCTGCAAATCCAAGTCAAGATAAAAACGCTGTGCGCTTTGACACAATCGAGGAAATAAGCCCCGAGATTGAAGCTATGGCTGGCAACGCGGGCACAGATTTATCAAAAGGTGGAATGATAACTAAGCTTATGGCGGCCAAGATGGCGATGGGGGCGGGATGCACCATGGCAATCACATTAGGATCTCCCCTTAATCCGCTAAAACAGCTATTAGATGGTGCAAATGCAACATGGTTTCTGCCTAAAGTTGATCCTACTACTGCTCGCAAAAAGTGGATTTCCTCTTTGAAGCCAAATGGATCAGTTATTTTAGATGAGGGAGCTGTGCGGGCTTTAAAAACTGGGAAAAGCTTATTGCCTGCGGGTGTTACCACTTTAAATGGAACTTTTTCTCGTGGAGAATTAGTCCGCATACTGACCCTAGACGGAGAGGATCTTGGTTGTGGACTAATAGCGTTTGATAGTGTGGAGGCGCTACAAATATTAGGATGCCATACCAAAGAGGTCGAGGCCCTACTAGGGTATGCTAGTCGTGGCGCGTTAATTCATCGCGATGACATGGTGTTACAGGGTTAATAGGGAGATGGTGATGGACGTAAGTACAACTCTAGCAAGTATTGGTCGTGCAGCAAAAATGGCTGCTGCTGAATTAGCGTTCGCTGATTCAGAACTCAAGAAATCTGCACTTATTAATGCTTCAAAGTATTTGTGGGACTCGCGTTCTGAAATTATGTTGGCAAATTCAAAAGACATAGAGTTTGGCAAAACAAAAAACCTATCAGATGCGATGTTGGATCGTTTAATGCTCGATGAAACACGTATTCAAAGTATCAAGGATAGCATTCAAACTGTCGCAGACCAGCCTGAACCGGTTGGGCAGGTTTTAGAAGATTGGAATAGGCCAAATGGTTTACATATCCAACGTGTCCGAACACCTTTAGGCGTGGTTGGTGTAATATATGAAAGCCGACCTAATGTTACGGCAGATGCTGGTGCTCTTTGTTTAAAGGCTGGTAATGCGGTGATATTACGGGGAGGCTCTGAAAGTTTTAATTCCTCTAATGCTATTCACAGTGCAATGGTCCAGGGTTTGGCTTCCGTTGGATTACCTCAGGCAGCCATCCAATTGGTACCAACTCGGGACCGTGCTGCTGTGAGTGAAATGCTTACAATGACAGATTATATTGATGTGATCATTCCTCGTGGAGGTAGGGGCCTGGTAGATTTGGTCCAAAGAGAGGCCCGGGTTCCGGTGTTTGCGCACCTTGAGGGCATCGTTCATATTTATGTTGATGCTTCCGCTGATCCGCAAAAAACTTTTGACGTAGTTATTAATGCTAAGACGCGGCGACCAGGAATTTGTGGTGCTGCCGAATGTTTATTACTGCATAAAGAAGTGGGCGCCACTTGGGGACCTGATCTAATTAGTGCTCTAATTTCTAAGGGAGTGACGGTTCATGCGGACAGCACTTTACAAAATATTGTGGGAACAAAGCTAGCTAAAGATCAACATTGGGGACATGAGTTTCTGGATATGGAAATTGCAGCCAAAACAGTAAACAGTATTGACGACGCTATAGCACACATCCAAACTTATGGCTCACAACACACTGACTGTATAATGGCTGAAGGTTTACAAGCGGTAGATCTTTTTTTTGAACGTCTCGATAGTGCGATATTAATGCATAACGCTTCTACGCAATTTTCTGATGGGGGGGAATTTGGTATGGGTGCGGAGATTGGAATAGCTACCGGTAAGATGCATGCACGTGGACCAGTTGGTGCAATGCAGCTAACCAGTTTTAAGTATTTGGTGCGGGGAAACGGAACTGTTCGCACTTAAAAAGTGTGTAAATTAGCTCAGTATCTTCATTTTTAAGCGATGGTGATAAATAGGTCATATGGAAAATTTAAGTTCTTTTTTGGAACCTGGACAACGGGTTCAGCACCCTAATCAGCCTGATTGGGGTATTGGACAGGTTCAATCAAACATTAATAACCATGTTACAGTAAATTTTCCAGAAATGGGAAAAGTTGTGATTAATGTCACTAATATTAATCTTATTTTAATAAATAAATAACAATTACATAAAGAGATAAGTTTATGTGCTTTGTAATACAAATTTTCACTTTTAATAGCCAGCGGTTATCTGTACCAATTTTTTGGTTTCCCTCTTTTTGATGGAAAACCCCTCCAATTTTCATGTACAATTAGCAAAAACGCCAGCGGATTTAGTTGCGATCCAACGGCTACGTTATGAGGTGTTTGTTGTTGAGATGGGAGCCAACACTGTTGAAATTGATCATGCGAAAGGGCTTGAACAGGATACTTATGACGCTCATTGCCAGCATCTAATGCTATTAGATTTGGACCGAAGCCCTGACCGGTTAGAACAACTAGTTGGAGTTTATCGAGTGCTTACGCAAAAAGGAGCAGACGCTGCTGGTGGGTTTTACAGCGCTACTGAATTTGATCTTAATCCACTTCTAAAAAGTGGGCGAACTCTTCTAGAGTTAGGGCGTTCTTGTTTACGAAAATCGTATCGGGGTGGAAGTGCGATGTTTTACCTCTGGCAAGGACTTAGCGGGCTCATTGTCAAAGAAGATGCTGAAATTCTTTTTGGTGCAGCAAGCTTTAAGGGGACAAATATTGCTGCATTAGCTCAACCCTTGTCACTTCTGCATGAAGAGTATTTAACTTCGGTAGATTTAAGGCCAAAAGTGTTGCCGCAGGCTTACGTTTCTTTAAGTCAGTTGGAAAAGTCACAGATAGAACGTCTAACAGCTTTAAAAGCTATGCCAGCACTTATAAAAGCTTACCTTCGGCTCGGTGGGGGCGTTGCTGATGGTGCCTTTATTGATCAAAATTTTAACACTACAGATGTGTGTATGGTACTGGATATAAAGAAGATGAGTTCCCGTCAGAAATCAATCTACTTTAGAAAGCTTAAGTGATGCCACCGCCCACTTGGATGTCTGAACAAGAACCTAGCCTGCCTAAAATTACGCCCATTGGCTTTATACGCCTTATGAGCCGCTTTGTCCTCTTGGGTTTCTACACATTTAGTTGCTTAGCTGTTTTACTATTGCTCAGGACTATTGAACGGCCTTTGCATGGAACCCGACGTCCTTGGACGCCCAAAATTACACAATCTGTCTGTAAGTTTGCATTCTGGGTTTTGGGTATGAAGCACGAGATAATCGGTACGCCAATGCGCGAGGAGGGCGCGTTAGTTGCCAACCATTCTAGCTGGTTGGACATTTTTGCACTTAATGCATTTGATGATGTCTACTTTGTGGCAAAGTCAGAAGTTGCAAAATGGCCGTTAATTGGCTGGCTAGCAAAGGCTACAGGAACCGAATTTATTGTTCGTGAACGAGAAAAGGCTGTGTATAATAATAAAGTAATACAAATAAGACTATTGCATGGTCATAGGTTGTTATTTTTTCCTGAGGGTACGTCGTCCGATGGCAGGCGTATTTTGCCATTCAAGCCAACACTTTTTGAAGCTTTTCTCGTGCCAGAACTGTATGAAAAAATTTCAATCCAGCCTGTAACTTTAATATTCCACGCTCCAGAAGGCCAAGATCCACGTTTTTACGCTTGGTGGGGAGACAGCAATCTTTTTGATCACCTTTTAAAAGCTCTTACCATCAAACAGCATGGCACTGTACAGGTCGTTTACCACACTCCCGTTGCTGTAAACGACTTTTCAGACCGTAAGGCATTAGCTCGCTACTTAGAGGCTCAGGTTGCCAGTGCTTTGCCTTGGAACGCATAAGCGGTGAACAGACTGGGTATTAGCTATTTATTGCTGCTGAAAAAGTTTTCAATCTTTCTTGAGGGTCTTCTGCTTCCCAAATTTCTGGACCAATAGCAAAAAAATCTACTCTGTCAGACAAGGATCTGATGATATCTTCCGTAATTCCGCCTTCAACAACAACTGGAATTTCAATCATTTCGCTCCACCACCCTAGTAACTCTGGATCAACTTGTTCGCCGTCACCTAATGCCGAAACTGCAACAGGGCCAAAGCTCACATAATCGGCCCCAGACTCGCCAGCGTTTAAACCGGTGTGGCGAGAGGTATTACAAAAGGCACCTAGGATAGAATCTTTGCCTAGATCTTTACGTAATTGGCGCAGGTTGCGGCCGCCATCCGTCAAATGAACTCCATCAAGCCCAAGACGATCCACCAAAAGGGTATGTTTCTCAATTACCAGGGCAATGTCGCGTGCATGTGCTACCTCGCGTATGGCGTCCGCCGCGCGTGCGATATCATCTTCATTTGCACTAGATAGGCTAAGTCGTAAGCAGGCTACGTCAGCTTTGTCCAAAACTCTTGAGAGTTTGTCAGGAAAGCTTTCGATATCTAATACATTGGGGGTAATGAGGTAGATCTGCGGTAAGTCTTGACTAGTCATCTCAAAAGACTCCGTTTGGACTAACTATAGATGCGCTATAACTTTACTAAATAGCTTTGGCTACTGCTTGTCGTGTGGCTTTTCCATCGATAAAAGAACTTATGATCGATAAAACACTTCCACAACCCACAATGCTGCTCGTTCGTCCTCAGATGGGAGAGAATATTGGCGCCGCTGCAAGAGCGATGTGGAATTTTGGGTTAGACCGCATGAGTATTGTAGCGCCGCGGGATGGTTGGCCAAATCCAAAGGCTGTTGCGATGGCTAGTGGGGCGGGGCGTCTACTTGATGAAGCGCGTTTATTTGATACGACAGTCGACGCTTTGGCTGATACTAATTTTGTAATGGCCACTACGGCGAGGATACGTGACCTAACAAAGCCAATTTTTAGTCCTGAGCACGCAATGGCCGAAGCTGCACGACGAATTGCCGATGGTCAAAATGTGGCTATTATGTTCGGCCCTGAACGTGCTGGCTTGGAAAATGAAGATATCGCCCGAGCAAATGCAATTATTTCGGTGCCAGTAAACCCAAAGTTTGCGTCTTTAAATTTAGCGCAGTGCGTTTTGTTGATTAGTTATGAACTTCAAAGGCATCAAACAGATATTGTGTCCGAAAGAGTTGATATGGCAAAAAGTGAATGGGCCAATGGTAATGAAATTGAAAAATTAGCGGAGCATTTTGAGCAAAGGCTCGAAACAGCAGGATTTTTCTTTCCAGAAACTAAGGCGGCTGGAATGAAGGTTAACTTGCGAAATCTCTGGTCTCGAATGCCTTTCACCAAGGCTGATGTGCAAATATTGCATGGTATAATGCGCCAAATGGTCCGATGGAAAGAGCGCGGTTGAAGGTCGGTGTGGCCAGCCCTAGATTAAGTATTGGTGAGGGGAGCAATAATGTCTGAAAAACGTAGTATTTTTGAGGAAGTTGGGGGCGATACTGAAAGAGTGGCAGCCGCTGTTGGCGCTATTTCGCGCGGTGACAATGGGGACAGAAATTTAACTCGCATTTGGCTTCGTTGTTTAATTGGACTTATTGTGGCGATGATTACGGTTGGAGGGCTTACACGGCTTACTGACAGTGGGCTATCTATAACTGAATGGGATCCTGTAATGGGTGCCTTGCCACCGTTGAGTACCCTAGCTTGGAACGCGGCATTCGACGCTTATAAAATGACTGCTGAATATACTTTTCAAAACATGGCCATGACATTGCCTGAATTCAAAATAATATTTTGGTGGGAGTGGGCGCATCGACAGCTAGGCCGTTTTATCGGTCTTTTTTGGTTTTTTGGTTTTATAACTCTCTTTTTTCTCAAAAAAATACCCAAAACGCGCCACTGGTCGCTTTTTACAATTGGCCCCTTTATAGGAATACAGGGGGTTATAGGGTGGCTTATGGTTAACTCAGGGCTAGATGGCGTCCGGGTTGATGTAGCCTCTTATTGGTTAATGGCCCATCTGGGCGCAGCATTTGCATTGCTTGGCTATATTTTCTGGCTCTTGCAGATCATTGGGCGAAGTGACTCTGAACTATTACAATCGCGGCGGTTGCGTGAACCTAAGCTTTTTGGAATGTCTACAATTTTAATGTACTTTGTGGCGTTACAAATTCTTTTAGGAGCATTGGTTGCGGGTATCGATGCGGGGCGCAATTATACTGACTGGCCACTCATGGCAGGCGAATTTTTACCCCCAGGTATTTTTGATCTTAGCCCTTGGTGGCGCAATTTCTTTGAAAATGATGGCCTTGTTCAATTTATCCATAGGCTCAGTGCCTATTGTCTTTTTGTTTTCGCAGTATTGGTTGGTCTAAAAGTTAGAAAATCTGCTCACAAACGAACACGATCTGCTTTCTCCTTGGTTTGGGTGCTAATTATTTTTCAATTGGTTTTAGGAGTTATTACTGTAATGAACTCTTCTCCGTGGAACCTTGCAATTTTTCATCAATTCTCTGCGATTTTATTATGGCTTGCTGTAATCCGTGGCCGGTTCCTAGCTGGCTTCCCCGTTATTACGTCTTTGAGGACTAATTAATGAATGATTTACAAAAACTGCTAAAATTTGATAGCGAAACCCAAGCTTTAGCTCAGATTTCTGGGCGTTTGGGGTGGGATCAAGAAACTATGATGGCCTCCGGCTCTGCTGAGCAAAGAGGCGCTGAGATTGCTGCTATAGAGGGTATTTTGCATGCGCGAAGATGTGATGACCAAGTAGGAGAGTGGTTGTCAAATATTAACGCTGAAACTCTAGATGAAATATCCAAGGCCCAACTGCGTGAGATAAAACGCTCTTTTGAACGGGCAAAAAAAGTACCTGGGGACCTTGCACAAACAATCGCACGTACGACTTCAGTGTCTCAAGGTAAGTGGGCAACAGCGCGTGCGGACAATAATTTTTCTGCTTTTGTTCCGGTTCTAGAGGAAGTCTTGAAACTTAAGCGGGAGGAGGGACAGGCACTAGCTACGAATGCTGATTTATACGATACAATGCTAATAGATTATGAGCCTGGGGCAACAGCCGACAAACTATCTAAAATGTTTGGAGCGTTGAGGCCAGGTTTGGTTGAGCTGCGCGGCGCAATTTTAGAAAAAGAACCGGCGGAAAAGCTACAAGGAAGCTTTGATGAGGTC
This sequence comes from uncultured Planktomarina sp., assembly GCA_913047725.1. Taxonomy (GTDB): domain Bacteria; phylum Pseudomonadota; class Alphaproteobacteria; order Rhodobacterales; family Rhodobacteraceae; genus Planktomarina. The sequence goes on along the minus strand of CAJWTH010000025.1, from coordinate 8,440 downwards.
ACTCAGATAAAAATTTCTTCGTTGTTAGCAGAAACTTTTGGTTATGATTTGAACAGGGGCCGGATTGACAAGGCGGTACATCCGTTCTCTTCTGGTTCGGGTCAAGATGTCCGAATTACCACGAGAACAAATTTACATGATCCATTTAATTGCTTTTATTCGACAATTCACGAGGTTGGACATGGTAGTTATGAACAAAATATTGACCCGAAGTATTCCCTGACAGCTATCGGGCAGGGAGCCTCAATGGGAGTGCATGAAAGCCAGTCTCGCATTTATGAAAATCAGCTAGGTAGAAGCCGTGCATTTACAGCATGGCTATTTATGCAAATGAAAAAACACTTTGGCGATTTTGGTATTCGTGATGCCGACGATTTTTATAAAACAGTCAATAGTGTAAACAAAGGGTTTATTCGTACTGAGGCAGATGAAGTTCAGTATAACCTCCATGTTCTTCTGAGGTTTGATTTAGAACGGGCATTAGTGTCTGGCGACTTACTGGTTAAAGACCTTGAAAGCGCCTGGAATGACCGTTTTTATCAAGACTTTGGATACAACGTAAAAAGTGCATCCGACGGTTGCTTGCAAGATGTTCACTGGTCTGTAGGTTTGTTTGGCTATTTCCCAACCTATTCTCTAGGAAATGTATATGCAGGATGCTTGCATGAAATGTTGCGCAAAAGTTGCCCCCAATTAGACAATGAGCTACGTAAAGGAAACCTGACACCGGCGACGAACTGGTTGCAGGAAAAACTACAACGTCATGGGGCGCTCAAATTACCCAGTCAAACAATTTCAGACGCCTGTGGTTTTGAACCTTCTGAGGTACCTCTTTTGACATACCTACAGACGAAGTTTTCAGAAATTTACGATTTATAGGCCCAAGTTTAGATCAGATAGGTTAATAAGTGTGCTTTTCCAGACTTTAGCCTTCTGTTTGCGGATCAGTGGATGGCTCTTCCTCAGGTTCATCGCCTTGGTCAGGGATATACGCTACACTGACAACTTTTTCATCACCATTGGTATTGAAAACTCGGACTCCGCCTGCACTTCTTGACCTAAATGAAATTCCATTAATTGGACATCGAATAGATTGACCTGTGCTAGTAACAAGCATAATTTGATCTGCTATTTCAACAGGAAAACTAGCTATGACAGGTCCGCCTCGCATGGCTTTATCCATCGCTGTTACCCCCATACCACCACGGCCTCTTACGGGATAATCATGACTGGAAGACAGTTTTCCAGCTCCTCCTCGAGTAATAGTCAATATTAAATTTTCGGTCGCTGACATCTCGTCAAAGCGTTCTTGGCTAAAGTTAGGGTCAGCTGGAACATCTTCGTCGCTCGTATCCTCATCTGTAAGGCCAGCTAATGCTCGTCGCATTTTTAGGTAAGCCGCTCGTTCTTCTGGAGTTGCTTTGAAATGACGAATAACGGACATTGAAACTACGTGATCGTCACCTGTTAATCTAATGCCTCGAACGCCAGTGGAGGCACGGGAGTTCATAACACGAAGATCGGTGGATGAGAAACGGATAGCCCGCCCAGTGTTTGTCACAAGCATTACGTCATCATCTTCGCTGCATATACGCGCGTTCACCAATTCGACACCCTCCGGCAGTTTCATGGCAATTTTACCGTTCGAGCGGACGTTAGTGAAATCAGAGAGTCGGTTGCGTCTCACGTCACCTTGTGTCGTGGCAAACACGATTTGCAAATCGCCCCAATCGACTTCGTCACGATCAACTGGCATAATTGCCGCAACCGACACTCCTACGGGAATAGGTAATATGTTTACAATTGCCTTTCCCTTTGCTGTCCTTCCGCCTAAAGGAAGGCGCCAAGTTTTCATTTTATAAGCCATGCCGTCAGTACTGAAAAACAAAAGCTGAGTGTGGGTATTGGCAACAAATAGAGTGGTCACAACATCTTCATCTTTGGTCGACATTCCCTGCAGCCCCTTACCGCCGCGCTTTTGGGCTCGGAAATCAGTCAATGCCGTTCTTTTGATGTAACCACCAGCAGTGACGGTCACTACCATCTCTTCTCGCTCGATTAAATCCTCATCCATCATGTCGCCTGACCATTCTATGATCTCGGTACGACGTGGGACTGCAAAATTCTCTTTAACTTCTATCAATTCATCTGAGATTATGCCCATTATACGCTCACGCGAGGACAGAATTTCTAAATATTCCTTTATTTTACCGGCCAGCACTTCAAGCTCGTCTGTTACCTCTTTGACACCAATTTGTGTCAAACGTTGCAACCGTAGTTCAAGAATTGCTCTCGCCTGTGCCTCTGAGAGGTTATAAGTTCCATCCTCGTTAATTGTATGAGTTGGATCATCTATTAATTTAATATAATCGCCAATCTCAAGCGCTGGCCACCGTCGATCCATAAGCGCTTTGCGCGCCTCTGAGGCATCAGCTGATTTGCGGATTGTTGCCACTATCTCATCAACATTAGACACTGCCACCGCCAACCCACATAAAACATGGCTGCGCTCGCGAGCTTTTCTCAATTCAAATGCTGTCCTGCGGGCAACAACCTCTTCTCTGAAATCGATAAAGCAGGTTAGAAACCGCCTTAGTGTCAACTGCTCTGGACGACCGCCATTAAGTGCTAACATATTACAGCCAAAAGAGGTTTGCGCTGGAGTGTAGCGAAACAGCTGGTTTAAAACCACCTCAGCTGTGGCGTCACGTTTCAATTCGACCACGACCCGGACCCCGTTGCGATCCGACTCATCTTGAACATGTGCTACGCCTTCGATGCGCTTGTCGCGTACTTCGGCTGCAATCTTTTCAATCATAGCGGCTTTATTAACTTGATAGGGTATTTCTTCAATTATGATTGCCCAACGATCTTTTCGCAGTTCTTCAAAACGGGTTTTGGCTCGATTAATTACGCTGCCGCGCCCCTCTAAATACGCCTTTTGCGCTCCAGATCTTCCAAGCATAACGCCGCCGGTTGGAAAGTCAGGACCTGGAATATATTCAATTAACTGTTCGGACGTAAGATCTGGATCTTCAATCAAAGCGAGTGTCGCATCGACAACCTCTCCTAGATTATGCGGTGGAATATTTGTTGCCATCCCAACGGCAATGCCGCCGGCTCCATTTACTAGCATATTTGGATAACGAGCGGGAAGGACTGTAGGCTCTGTATCCTTCCCATCGTAGTTCAATTGAAAATCTACAGTATCTTTGTCGATATCCGCCAAAAGTGCCTGGGCAGATTTCTCCATACGTACTTCTGTATATCTATAGGCAGCTGCTTTATCTCCGTCCATCGAACCAAAGTTGCCCTGACCATCGAGTAGGACCAATGACATTGAGAAATCCTGGGCCATTCGTACTAATGCATCATAAATAGCGCCGTCTCCATGCGGATGGTATTTACCCATGGCCTCGGCTACTGGGCGTGAGGATTTTCTATAGGGCTTGTCATGAGTATTATTTGTCTCATGCATCGCATACAAAATGCGTCGATGCACAGGTTTCAAGCCATCGCGAAGATCAGGTATGGCTCGACTTACAATCACACTCATCGCGTAATCGAGGTAGGACGTTTTCATTTCCTGCGTTATGCTTATCGATGGGCCGTCATATGTAGACACAATTGGAGCCTTAGTTTCGCCTTCATCGGGTACGTTTGGATCGTCTACCATTCTTGCCACCTGTCTGGGATTATCCCACATATAGTTGTTTTACATATTACAGCCCAAACATGTGCTATGCAATTGATTACAGCACCCTGATTGCCTTTGACTCAACTTTACGGCAATTTTTTGTGTTAAATGGATGCAATGCCCTGAATTTTTTAAATATCTGAGCTTGGTCAGTTGTTTTTTTAGAATCTACGTCTTTTTAGTCTCTAGTTTAGTGATGACAATTTTGCTGGTTTATTGCTTCTCAGCGCAACTGTCCAAATTAGAGCAAGCAATATTGAAAAAATGGCGTTCCAAGTTGGCATTGAAAGGCCAATAAAAGCCCATGAAACTTGATCACACATCACCACTTTGTCAATTACATCTGTGTTTAAAAGATCTGCGCCAGAAAGGTTACTTAAGCCACTTCCATTTCCTGTACATGAGCTCGGACCGTCCCACCACTTTTGTTCCACTCCTGAATGAAAAATACCAATAACTGCAGTCGTTAAAGTGGCTATCGCGCCTAACCCAATTAACCAGCGATTGGTGAATGCAATCAGAGCAAGACCCACAATTATAGCGATAGCGTGCGGATAACGCTGCCATAAACACATTTGGCAAGGTGCATAGCCCAATGCTTCAAAAATGAACGCACCCGCCAGTAAGACTGCTGACCCTATGGCAGCGAGTTGTGCAGTCTGGATTGGATTCAAAATATTTATATTGATAGTTTTTACCTCATATAACCCGTATCATAAGGAACCCAGCAATCAGCACAAATATAAAAACTGTAAATACCAGGCCTAGTCTTTTTTCTATAAAGTTTCGGATTGGTGCGCCAAAATAGTAAAGAAGTGTTGCAACAGCAAAAAACCTTAAAGAACGAGCAACCAAAGAACTAAAGACGAACACTCCAAAGGGCATAGACGTCCAGCCTGACATTATTGTGATTACTTTGAACGGGAAGGGCGTAACACCAGCTATTAGCACAGCCCATAGACCATATTCATTAAATTTTTGATTAAACCCTGTGATATAATCAATTTTACCTAGGCTGGCCAGTATTGGCTGTCCTATGGCTTCAAAGGCAAACGCTCCAATGAGGTAACCAAAAACTCCACCGGCAACTGATGCCACAACAGCAATTAAGGCAATTCCAAAGGCACGGGTGGGTGCCGCTAGAATTAGAGGAATTAAAAGTAAATCGGGAGGTATTGGGAAGAAAGAACTTTCAATGAAAGCAACAAAGGCTAGAACCCACAACGACCGAGGGTGCCCTGACATTGACAACGTCCAATCATACATGCGTTTAATCATATTTTCCTCAAAAAATTAAGTTGAACATTAGTTGGCACAAGTAGTTTTCAAAAGACAGATATAAGTTCTCCCGAGCCACAATAAATTGACTAACTCTGGAAAAGTTCTTTTTTGATAATTATTTCCGTTGACAGTAGACGGTGCGTATCGCAATTAACCCTTAGTGCCCATGTGGCGGAATGGTAGACGCAGGGGATTCAAAATCCCCCGCCCTAACGGGTGTGCCGGTTCGAGTCCGGCCATGGGTACCAAATCATCCGCAATCTATATAAATAAAATTTCTTAAACTACTATTTATGTCTATACCATAAAATAAATATATATTTTAAAAACTTAGGAAATACTTTTAATGTTACTCTTGGCGGCTCTCTGCAAAAGTTTTTTGAGTTGCAACTTGAATTTCGTAGGGCACTTGCTGAGAAAATTGAGGGCCTCGAAAGTGGAAAATGAGAGCGGACAGACTGTGGGAATTAAAGCAATGGGCTATTCGTCCAGGCGGAATACTTTTTTAGCCTCCGAGACGGAATTGTAAGCAACCATTTCTCCACTAGTGACTGAAATCCCAGTGACAGCACTTATCACCACCTGGTGTGTAATCATCAAAGTAACCCCATTTTTCAATTTTTTGAGCTTTAGGTCCAGCTCTCTTAATGTGACAGCTTTTTCTGCATAACCTTGAAAAAAAGAGTTCAAGCCCAAAAAAGTTTGCCACTTACCGATGTTAAGTAACTTGGCAGTTTCTTTGCAACGACACCATTCACTAGAGATGATTTCATTAAACCGAACACCACTTTTATTAATAGAAAAACCAATAGCACGAGCCTGCTTTCTTCCATTTTTATCTAGATTTCGTTGAGTGCTACAGTCCAACAAAGAAAAATTGTCAGGGTCGCCAAAGCCGGGCGCCATAGCGTGACGCAAAAACACAACATTGGCGTCAACTTCCTCTATAGCATCTTTAAGAATATTTCTCCCGTCAGCCCAAACCTGGGTAGATAGCGTCATCAAAAATGCTACGAGCATAAATAGTCCATGCGGTACTTTCCGAATGGGCTGCATTAGGTTTTTCACAGTCAATTACCAGCCAGTCATTTCTGTCATTGAGTAAATTTTATAACAGCGCCATTGTTATGATCCCACTTAACTTCTTCTGGTGTGTTAAGTATCTCTTCCATAGCTTCCGTGTCAGTTATACTTCCAAGACAAACAAATTTATTATTTCCAAAATTAGGTAGGTACTAATTCTTACAAAACTCACTGCCACCTTTGGCCCCCTTGTTGTATACTACTCTGGCTCTTAAAGTTTCCACGCCACTTTCTATTGTTCTATTCATACACAAGTTCATTATGATATCCTTTGATTTTTCTTTATATATCAAGCCAGATCTAGCCACGAACTGATGTGACATATTCCTTGCCTATGTTGCGGTCGTCTGAGGTTTTAAACGTAGCATCAAAGGGATAATTGCTATGGTAAGGATCGCGGCAATAATAAACGGCGCACCTGGAAAATAAAGCCCTGTATTGTTCACAAAACGTTCGAACGCGCCGGTAAGCACGAGTGGTGCTAATACAGCTGCAACCGATGCCAAGGATGCAATCACCCCTTGCACTAGCCCTTGCTTATTATCGGCCACACGATTAGCGGCAAAGGCGGTGAGCAAGGGCGGAGCCATATCTGATAGAGCTGCGATTGGCATAACTATCGCAACTGCCCAAGCTGCGGTAGTAAACCCAAAGCCTACAAGCGCGACCACAGCGGAGATGCTGGCAAATATTAGTGTCTTATAATCACCAATACGTTTAGTCATTTGTGGGAGTAGTCCAGCCTGCACCGCTGCAATTAAAATTCCATATGCTGACAAGGTTAGACCAATGGTTAAACTGCCCCAACCAAATACTTCTCGTACCCAAAAAGCCCACAGAGTTGGATAAACCATATTTGCAAACTCAAAAATAAAAATACAGATTAGTGGAGTTGCCAACCCTGGAATAAGAAAAGCGCGCACAATAGACGCAAAAGGATTCAGGTCTCTTTTTCCAAAGGCTCGGCGGTTTTTTTCTTTCAAAGATTCTGGCAAAATGAGCAACCCAAAAAACATATTGAGTATCGAAAACGCCGCGGCAACCCAAAAGGGTGCTGTGATATGCCAGCTAGATGCGATGCCCCCAAGTGCGGGTCCAAAAACAAAACCGATTCCAAAGGCAGCACCAATCATACCAAAGGCGGCCCCCCTTTCCTCCGGCTTCGTTATGTCAGATATATAGGCTGTTGCTGTTATATAAGTAGCGCCAGCCATTCCAGCGATTATCCGACCCGTGAGTAGTATCCAATATGTCTGAGCTAACGCCATTATAATATAATCGATTGCCAACGTCGCGAGCGCTGCAATCAATATTGGCCGACGTCCATAGGCATCTGAAAGACTGCCAACGATTGGACCAAATAAAAGCATTGCCGCGGCATAAGCCGACATCAGTATCCCGCCCCATAATGCCCCTTCCGCTGCGCTATCAGCACCAACGCGATTCATTAGGTCTGGCATTATTGGAAATACGAGCCCTATCCCTACGGCATCAATCATCAGTGTAGTTAGAATGAAAAGAAAAGGCCCATTAAGCTTCATTAAATCGAGCGACACATTAACCAGATAAAACCTAACTCCATCTAGTAAAACTCTAAACTCATAACAGATATATCGGCTTTATAGTCTTTGCCGTATGCTACTATGCCGATAGTCTTGATAGTACTCTCTTTCATTTTACTCCACATAAGAGATGAAGATTTTTCAAATGACTTAAATGGCAATATTACCTCCTGCCAGGTCTCTGTAGTGTTGAAACCTTGCTGGTAATAGTGCCACGGAAGTTGTGTGCTAGAGTTTCTAATATGGAGATAGTACATCTCCCCATTGCCTTTAACTTTCATTTTTATGCCAGTTTTTGCTTTTGCCATGCCACTGGGTACGATTGATCTTACCTGTACGAAGCCACCATTATTTTTGGTAGATACTAAGCCTGTGAGACGTAAAACTCTTTCTGAATTGCTGGTTTCAAAGCTGGCGGTTCCCTCCGAAACGCCACCCATGACGGTATCAGAAAAGTAAGACCATTGGCTCGATGTAATCAGATTATCAGCCAATGCTCCTCCACAAAAGCAAATTAAAAAGGAGCCAATTGCGCTCAATTTACATATCATTTTTCTACAAGACATTATTTTTTTCCGAAATAGATACTTTAGTATCGAAGGTAGATGAAATATTTAGTATTTCAATTATATTTTGATTATTAGATTGAGTGATAATAACCAGCTTGAATACTTGCTAAATTATTTAGTGTGAAAAAAGTCAAAAAACTTTGTTTAACTAGACAAAACATTAAGCCTAGGTTATGCGCTTAATTCCTGCAATTTTTGCAATTTAAACTAGAAAGGTGGTGAAAACCACATGCAGGTTAGTGTTCGCG
>CAJWTH010000024.1 GCA_913047725.1 uncultured Planktomarina sp. | reverse complement strand
ATCGAGGTACTAGAAGGTCTGGAACCCGTACGTAAACGCCCAGGGATGTATATCGGTGGGACTGACGAACGCGCACTTCACCACCTGGTCGCAGAGGTTCTCGACAATTCAATGGACGAGGCTGTAGCTGGGCATGCTAATCGGATTGAGGTAGAGCTCCTTGCGGATTATTCAGTTATGATCCGCGATAATGGTCGTGGTATTCCAGTCGACCCCCACCCAAAATTTCCGGACAAATCTGCCCTCGAGGTTATCCTTTGTACCTTACACTCGGGTGGTAAATTCTCCGGTAAGGCCTATCAAACATCTGGCGGATTACATGGGGTTGGAGCATCAGTTGTAAATGCGCTGTCTGATACAATGGTCGTTGAAGTTGCACGAAATCGTGAACTATATGAACAGCGGTTTTCTCGTGGGGTGCCTCTAGCGCCCCTTACAAAAATTGGGGCCGCACCAAATAGACGAGGCACCACGGTAACGTTTCACGCAGATGCCGATATTTTTGGCAAACATAAATTCAAACCAGCCCGTTTGTTTAATTCTATTCGTTCAAAAGCCTATCTCTTCTCAGGTGTTGAAATTCGCTGGAAAAGCCAAATTGACGATGGGGAAACTCCAACGGAGGCCACATTTCATTTCCCAGGTGGACTGGCCGACTATTTGAATGAAACCCTAGGGAAATCCAGTACGTATGCAGATTCACCTTTTTCTGGAACTGTTGATTTTAACGAAAGATTTAATACACCAGGTAAAGTAGAGTGGGCAATTAATTGGACGCCATCACGTGATGGTTTTATTCAATCATATTGCAACACCGTACCAACACCAGAAGGTGGTACCCACGAGAGTGGGTTTTGGGCTGCTGTGCTGAAAGGAATTAAAGCTTATGGTGAGCTAGTCAACAACCGCAAGGCAACTCAGATCACCCGCGATGATCTAAGTACAGGGGGATGTGCCTTAGTCTCGTGTTTTATAAGTGAACCAGAATTTGTAGGCCAAACAAAGGACCGCTTAGCCACTGTTGACGCCCAGCGCTTGGTTGAAAATGCAGTGCGTGATCGCTTCGACAATTGGCTAGCCGCAGATACGAAAGCTGCTGGGGCAATCCTTGATTTTGTCGTGCTGCGCGCTGAAGAGCGTCTTAGACGCCGTCAAGAAAAAGAAACGCAACGAAAATCTGCAACGAAGAAGCTCCGCCTACCTGGCAAACTGACAGATTGCACCTCCAAAACGCGCAAAGGCACCGAGTTATTTATAGTAGAGGGCGATAGTGCCGGTGGCTCCGGCAAAGGGGCGCGCAACCGTGTTAATCAGGCTTTATTGCCATTAAAAGGTAAAATACTGAATGTTTTAGGCGCTGCCTCAAATAAACTAAGTTCTAATGCAGAAATTAGTGATCTTTGCGAAGCATTAGGCGTTGGTGTAGGGAGCAAGTTCAACATTGACGATCTGCGATACGACAAAATTATTATTATGACCGACGCCGATGTCGACGGAGCACACATTGCAAGTCTCCTAATGACATTCTTTTTTTCTCAAATGCGACCGTTAATTGATAACGGGCATTTATATTTAGCATGTCCCCCTCTATTTCGGCTCACCCAAGGAGCAAAACGAGTGTATTGTCTTGATGAAACCGAAAAAGATAGTTGGTTGGAAAAGGGTATAGGTGGAAAGGGTAAGATTGACGTCAGCCGGTTCAAGGGGCTGGGTGAAATGGATGCAAAAGATCTGAAAGAAACAACGATGGATCCAGCTACCCGTAAACTTATACGCGTAACTATCGATGAAGATATCCCTGGGGAAACGGGTGATTTGATTGAGCGTTTAATGGGGAAAAAACCAGAAAAGCGCTTTGAGTACATCCAAGAAAATGCAAGGTTCGTTGAAGAGTTAGATGTCTAATAGATCTGCACCAAATAGCCATTATGGGCTATGCGGCCGGTAAGAAGTTTAGTTCCAAATGGTAGCTAGTTCAGTTTTAACTCAGAAGGCATGATCCGTTCAGCGTGGACCATTTCCGAGCAAGACTACAGACTGCCAAAGTTTTTCGGATACAGTAATTTTATCCATTGGAACTCGCTTAGCACCTGGCAGGCGAGCTCCTTTCTGCAATTCAACAGCATCAGACAGGCGGGCTAAGCGAGCGCCGAAGTCTGAGTGATGAGTGTTAGGGTCAATAATAAAATAAAATTGACCGAGACCATGCGGTTCACCTTCCGTCAATTTCAACCCATTAACGTCCATTGAGTTTACTGACCCAGTTATTCCTGCTGCCAAAATTTCAACCAAAACTCCAAGGCCCCAACCTTTATAATCACCAGCAGATACGAGGGAACCCGATAAAGCAGACTCAGGATCTGTTGTGGGTATACCTTCAGAGTCAACAGCCCAGCCAAGAGGAATTTTTTCGCCAGCTGCCTTAGCCATTGTAATTTTTCCAAGTGCTACAGCAGACGTAGAAAAATCAAAATGAACCGACAAACCACCCTGTCCATCTGGGACCGACATGGCCACTGGGTTGGTACCAATAACTTTTTTATTCCCACCAGGTGGCGCAACAACAGCACTCGCATTAGTAAAGCCTATTGCTAAAAGTCCTGCCGCCGCGAATTGGCTAGTAAAATATCCAAGTGAGGTGCAAGTGTGGGAGTGTGCAACTGAAAGCGAAGCTGTCCCATTTGTCTGGGCGGCCTTGATAGCCTCCGGCAAGGCGCACTCAAACGCTGCCTGAGCAAAGCCATATTTGGCATCTACTAGAATTGATCCCGGTCGAGGTATTGAAACTTGGGGATCAATCGTCCCATTCACCCGCCCAGATTCTAACTGCAGGCAATAACTTTCAAGATAGTAGAGGCCACAAATTATGTTTCCATAAGACTCAGAGTTAGCAATAGCGAGAGCCACAGACTTAGCTATCCACTCTTTGGCTCCATGAGCTCGGAGGGCTTTTTCGCTAATGTCTTCGATCTCTGAAACTGTTACTAATTGCATTTAATTTTCCTACATAAAAAATAAATTGAATTAAAAATAAATTCTCAAAATAATTTAGTTGTACGTTAAGTGATTTTTCCTTTGCCGAGCACAATATGTCGATCCATTCGAGATGCCAAATCTAAATTATGTGTAGCAATTAAGGCAGCCATACCAGTGGATTTAACTAACTCCATCAAAATTCCAAATACATGGTCCGATGTTTCTGGGTCCAGATTTCCAGTAGGTTCGTCAGCTAAAAGTAGCTTTGGTCCATTTGCTAAAGCTCGGCAAAATGCAACCCTCTGTTGCTCTCCACCAGACAACTCGCCTGGCCGATGATGCTCACGTTCGGCAAGGCCAACCTGATCCAGTAGCTCTAACGCGCGGCGGCGAGTATCTGAAGTGCGTTTTCCCATAGCCTGCTGAGGCAGCATGATATTTTCTGCAGCAGTAAACTCAGGTAAGAGGTGATGAAACTGATACACAAACCCAATTGTCGTCCGCCGCATGTCAGTCCGCAGCTTATCACCCGCGTGGGCCATACTTTGCCCCATAACATCTAATCTGCCTTCGTCCGGTGAATCAAGGAGGCCAGCTATGTGCAGTAAAGTAGACTTTCCAGCACCCGACGGAGCTACAAGTGAGACCACCTGCCCAGAACTAATTTGCAGAGAACAGCTCTGTAGAACAGTGACCTCATTAGGTTTGCCAATATTATAGGCCTTACTTATACCCTCAAGTTTTAGCACTTGATCACTCATTTCGCAGAGCCTCAACTGGGTTCATGCGTGCGGCACGGCGAGCAGGAAATATAGTAATTATAAATGACAAAGACAGTGAAATCCCTGCCGCTTTAAAAACATCTACCCCACGCAACTCTGACGGTAGGTGGTAGATTCCACGAATGGATGGATCCCAAACCTCTCCTCCAGATATGTAATTAACGAGGCTAAATATCTCATCTATATTTATTACAAACAAAACACCAAAAAATATGCCTAGTAGGGTTCCTACAAGACCAATACTTGCACCACAAAGGAAAAAAATTCGAAGAACAGTGCCACTCGTCAATCCCATAGTTCTAAGAATTCCAATATCTTTGCCCTTATTTTTTACAAGCATAATGAGGCCCGATATAATGTTCATCGTAGACAGCAGGATTAATACAATCATTATTACCAACATAACATTATCTTCAATAGCCAAGGCGCGCAAAAAGCCACCTGCGTGATCCCTCCAAGTTTCTAAAATTACGTTTTCAGGGATTGCCATCTTTAAAGTTGGCTTAAAATTTTCAACAAATTCTGGGTCATCAATAAAAACTTCAATTTCATCTGCAAGACCTTCTCGATCAAAGAAGCTTTGCGCATAACCGAAGGGCATATATACACGAGTTTTATCAATTTCATAATGCCCAGCTCGAAATATATAAGCCACAGTAAACGATTTTACCCTTGGGCTAGTGCCAAAAGCAGTCCGGATCCCATTAGGCGAAATGAACTTAATCCGGTCTCCAACACCTAAACGCAGAGATTTTGCGACGCCCGCACCAATCGCAACACCATCTGGAAAATCTTCGATATTACCTTTACTGTCGTCGGAAGTGGCAATGTTGGGAATAGATTTAAGGTTGGCTAAACTGATCCCATAAATGACAACGCCTGTATTAAAATTAGCCGAGTTAGCCATGACTTGGTTTCTAATTATGGGAGCCGCACGTCTTACACCTGGAACAGCAGCTATCCGTTCTGCCAACAAATCATACTCTTTTATCACATAATCTATTTTGTTACCATTTTTAGGATCAAAGCTGTACTCAAAAACCGTCATATGCGCATTCGCACCTAGGATAGCATCAACAAACTCTGTCCTAAACCCACTGCGCACTGCCAGCACAATGATCAATGCAGCGACAGCTAAAGCAATGCCAATCAAACTTATCAACGTCATTACACTGACGCCACCATCTGCGCGTTTAGCGCGCAGATAGCGCCAAGCAATTAAAAACTCAAATCTAGAAAATGGGTGTGAGCCTCTCATTAAGAAATTCCCCCAGGGTGAATTTGGACAAAGGAAAATCCATTCAAATTATTATGCTGGGACAGCAAAAATGAAAAGAAGTTTCTGAAATACCTCATTGTATTAAAAGCCTTTATATACATTAACAAATACCAGCATTCGAATTGAACTTTATTAATATTTAGCAGGCCAGTACGAAACAGATCCACAGCGGGTTAACTATATTGCTCTACCAACTTTTTTATAGCTGCTTCTGGTGACATTTCATCACTTTCGCCAGTCCTGCGATTAGTTAACTCGACTACTCCATTTTTTAACCCGCGGGGACCAACCGTAATGCGCCAGGGCAGACCAATAAGGTCCATAGTAGCAAATTTCCCGCCAGCCCGTTCCTTACGATCATCGTATAGAGGCTCTAACCCAGCAGCTCCAAGCCTTTGATAAAGACTTTCACAGGCGCTATCAGCCTCTTCATCACCTTGTTTAAGGTTTATAATTCCACAGTGATATGGCGTCACTCCCTCAGGCCATATAATTCCTTTATCGTCATGGCTTGCCTCAATAATTGCACCTACCAGGCGGCTTACACCAATTCCATGGCTACCCATATGTACAGGTACTGTCTGGCCTTCAGAATCCTGAACCATAGCCCCCATAGCTTCAGAATATTTGGTTCCAAAATAAAAGATTTGCCCAACCTCTATTCCGCGTGCCACTTGGCGCCGCTCTTCTGGAACTTTTTCAAAAGCAACCTCATCATGAGTTTCATCAGTGCGCGCATATTTGTCTGTGAACTCCTCCATAATAGATTGGCATTGTTGTATGTTATTAAAATCAATATCTCTGTCACCAAATTTTAATTCAGTTACCGCCTTATCGTAAAAAACTTCACTTTCACCAGTTTCAGCTAAAACTAAAAACTCATGAGTATCTTCACCTCCAATCGGCCCACTATCGGCACGCATTGGTATAGCTTGTAAGCCCATGCGTTCATAGGACCGCAAGTAACTGACTAGATGACGATTATAAGCATGCAATGCATCTTCTTTGGTTAAATCAAAATTATAACCATCTTTCATGTAAAATTCACGGCCGCGCATAACACCAAAACGTGGTCGCCGTTCATCACGAAATTTCCACTGGATTTGGTACATGGTCAGCGGTAAATCTTTATAGCTATTCACATGGCCTCGAAAAATATCTGTAATAAGCTCTTCCGCTGTTGGGGTGAATAACATGTCTCGGTCGTGGCGATCCTTAAAGCGAAGCATCTCCTCACCGTAGTCCTCATACCTACCAGACTCTCGCCAGAGATCCGCTGATTGAATAGTAGGCATCAGAATGGCTAAGTGACCTGCTTTTTCCTGCTCGTCATGGATAATATTTTCAATATTTTTTAGGACTTTCAAACCTAATGGTAGCCATGAGTAAATACCAGCAGCAGATTGCTTAATCATCCCCGCGCGGAGCATGAGGCGATGTGAAACAATTTGCGCCTCTGCAGGGTTTTCTTTCAAGACTGGCAAAAAATATCGGCTCAAACGCATGGGAAACTCCAGTTAGGTATTAAACCTTTGTTTAGTGATCTAGAGCATTTGCCACAAGCTAAAGTAGAGAAACATGGCATCAAGACAACATATTTTATTAAAAGCCCCTTGCATGGTACCACTCAATAAGCAAATTGAATGACAAAGGGAGCCAGAAAATGACCTTATCCGTATCATCACAAATACGCTACTACGTTACTGCATTCGTAATTTTTTCTTTATTAATATGGATTTTGGGTGACTCTCTCCTACCATTTATACTCGGTGGGGCGATTGCCTACTGCCTAGATCCCTTGGCTGACCGATTAGAAAAGCTAGGTATTTCGAGATTAATAGCCACTTCGATCATAACTGTTGCGACAATATTAATTTTCATTATTGGAGCTTTGCTTATCATACCTCTTCTAATTGAACAGGCGATGGCTTTATTCAATGTAGCACCAGAAATAGCTCATAATTTTTGGAACTTTTTAACAACACGCTTTCCAGACCTTTTGGATGACGGCAGTACCATTCGCCAATCACTCACATCCCTTGGCGAAACAATCCAATCTCGTGGGGGAGATTTTCTCAAGGGCATCGCCGCGTCAGTAAATTCAATTTTAAATGTTTTGATCATAATCTTTATCGTACCCATAGTGGCATTCTATCTATTACTAGATTGGAATAACTTAGTTTCAAAAATTGACCAGTTGGTCCCCCGCAACCATGTCAGCAGCGTGCGTGAGTTAGGTCAGAAAATTGATGCAACTCTAGCATCTTTCATTCGGGGCCAGCTTACAGTCTGTGCTATACAGGGGGTCTACTACGCAATTGCTCTAATGTTAGCTGGCCTAAACTATGGTATTATTGTTGGGTTCGTCGCTGGGCTGGTCTCCTTTATTCCTTATTTTGGGGCTGTACTGGGCGGTGGTTTGGCTTTGGGTTTGGCCTTATTTCAATTTTGGGGTGAATGGATAATAATTGGGACAATTGCCCTAATTTTTCTAATTGGACAAGTTTTGGAGGGTAACTTTCTAACTCCAAAACTGGTTGGAAACTCTGTTGGTCTTCACCCTGTATGGTTAATATTTGCACTGTCAGTATTCGGAGGCTTATTTGGATTTGTAGGAATGCTACTAGCGGTACCAATTGCAGCCATAGTTGGTGTGGTTACAAAGTTTCTTTTAGAAAAATATAAACTTGGGGAACTTTACCTTGGTGAAATAGAAGATGACGAGCTAAATGACTGAACAACTAAGCTTTGAATTACCTATAAAGGCAGCTTCAGGCCGCGACGCATTCTTTATTTCTGACGCAAACAGAAATGCCGTATCAATGTTGGAAAATAGTGCGCAGTGGCCACAAAAAAAAATGCTCCTTTTAGGCCCTGAAAAATGTGGGAAAACGCATCTTCTAAAAATTTGGGCCAGCGAAAATGGAGCCTTAAGAATTAATCCTCTGAACGATTTTGACCAACCATTAGACGGGGCAAGTGTTATAGTTGATAACATACAGAATTTGGCTGGGACTTCAGCCGCAGAAACAAGAATGTTCCACTTACATAACCACCTACACTCAACAGGCGGTTTCTTACTTATGGCATCAAACATGTTGATAAGCCAATCAGGCTTTAAATTAGCAGACCTCTTAAGTCGACTTCAGGGTATAAGCAGTACCACTATTCAACACCCCGATGACAAATTGCTGCGTGCAGTTTTGCTGAAAGCATTTATGGATCGGCAGCTATCACCAGCGCCCCCTGTATTTGCCTATATACTGAAAAATATGAGCCGTAGCTTTGATGCTATCTTTGATATTGTCGAGAAATTGGACGCAAAAAGTTTAGCTGAAAAACGCCCTATCTCGCGCGGAATGGCCGCAAGTATTTTACGCAGTAGCATCGACTAAGGCGAATTATAATCCTACTCTGTACAATCTTACGCCATCAAGAATAAGTTGTTTGCCAGCGAAAAGGGTTAATGATGACAAACCAGGCCGACTTTCTAAATTCCAAATTCCCAGCTCCAAAGGATCATGGATTAGATACTTCTGGGCACCATAGATATATTAACCGCGAGTTATCTTGGTTAGCTTTCAATTGGCGAGTTTTGGAAGAGGCAGATAATTGGAATGTCCCTTTATTGGAAAGGCTACGTTTTCTCTCAATATCAGCAACCAATCTCGATGAATTTTATTCAGTTCGAGTTGCTGGATTACGTGAGCTCGCCAGAAGTGGAAGTAATATCCCAGCGATTGACGGACGTAACCCGTCTGAGCAACTGAAGCTTATAGAGGTCGAAGCCCGAAGGTTAATGAAAGAACAACAATTTGTTTTAATCAAACTTCGTACGGAGATGGCCAAGCAAAATATAACAATACTGACAGCGGCTCAGGCTAAAAATCATTTTGCATATCTTCAAAAAATATTTCTTTCAGACGTATTTCCAATAATATCACCTTTGGCAATCGATCCTGCACATCCATTTCCATTTATCCCAAATTCTGGGTTTGCATTGGCACTGCAATTGGAACGTAAATCTGATGGGCGAAGCCTTCGCGCACTAGTTCCGGTCCCGCAGCAGGTAAACAGATTTGTAAGACTACAAGGACAGGGGTCGAACTACCTCCCACTCGAAGAATTGATTTTGATGCAGATGGGACAAGTTTTTCCCGGCTACACATTAACAGGACACTGCGCATTTTCCATTCTACGAGACAGTGATCTAGAAGTTGAAGATGAAGCTGAGGATCTAGTCCGTGAATTTGAAGTTGCTTTGAAGCGTCGTCGAAGGGGAGAAGTAATCCGGCTTAAGATAAGTGCCGGCGCACCTGAAGCACTTCGCAATTCTATTATGCTTGAACTAAATGTTACAGAAAATGAAGTTGTCGAAATTGATGGAATGATTGGGCTATCCAGCTTAACCGAACTGGTAGTAGAGTCAGAACCAAAATTAGTCTGGCCAGACTTCAGTCCACGAGTTCCAGAACGAGTTATAGATCATGAAGGAGATATGTTCGCAGCCATTAGTCAAAAAGACCTGCTGCTTCAACATCCTTACGAGACTTTTGATATGGTGGTTCGCTTTTTACAGCAGGCAGCAAGTGATCCCAATGTAGTAGCCATTAAGCAAACATTATATCGTACCTCTAAACGTTCCCCAATTGTTGAAGCACTCTGTGAAGCTGCTGAAGCTGGTAAATCAGTGACCGCGTTGGTTGAATTAAAAGCCCGGTTTGATGAAGCAGCAAACATTCGTCAGTCACGTCGCCTCGAGCGAGCTGGCGCTCATGTAGTTTATGGTTTCATTAATCTAAAAACTCACGCAAAAATAAGTACAGTGGTTCGCCGCGAGGGGAGTAAATTAGTAACTTACACTCATTACGGCACTGGAAATTACCATCCAATAACTGCCCAGACTTATACTGATGTAAGCCTGTTCACCTGCGACGCAGCACTGGGAAGAGATGCAACAAAAGTCTTCAACTATCTTTCTGGCTATGCACAACCCAAAACTTTAGAAAACATTTCAATATCTCCACTATCTCTAAAATCAACTTTACTAGAACGGATTGCATCAGAGGAAACTAATGCCATTAAAGGAAAACCTGCAGAAATTTGGGCAAAAATGAACTCCTTGATAGATGCAGATGTGATTGATGCACTTTACGCAGCTGGACAAGCAGGCGTAAAAATTAATCTAGTAATACGTGGTATTTGTGGATTGCGCCCTGGCGTCAAAGGCCTCTCAGAGAATATTCGGGTTAAGTCAATTATTGGGCGATTTCTGGAACATTCCCGTATTGTTTGCTTTGCTAATGGAAACAAGATGCCCAACCTGAAATCAAAAGTTTATATTTCATCTGCTGATTGGATGGGTCGCAACCTTAACCGCAGAGTTGAAACGCTTGTTGAGATAAAAAATTCCACTGTGAAATCGCAAATTATTAACCAAATTATGGCAGCTAATTTAGCTGATATTGCCCAATCTTGGATCATGCAGCACGACGGGACTTATACCCGAGCAACTTGGCCAAGTGGCAAATTTGCGTTTAATTGCCATCGGTTTTTTATGGAAAATGCGTCCCTTTCAGGTCGCGGCAGTGCAGGTGCTAAAGATGTACCTCAATTAACTCATTCTGACACCATGCAAGCTCTGCCAAAACCATGATCTGATTGACCGAGCTTGAGCGTTTGTTAACATCTACTCAATCTAGAGGACCAAAAATGGATAGATTAGCAGACATTTCTTCAAATTGGGGGCCATTTAATAGGCCATTATTTGAAAATCCTAAGGCAAGAGATCTGTCCCGCGTTGGCGTGATTGATGTGGGATCTAATTCAGTACGCCTAGTTGTTTTTGATGGTGCAGCCCGATCACCTGCTTACTTTTTTAACGAAAAAGTTATGTGTGCGTTAGGAGCTGGCCTTGCTGAAACTGGTAAACTAAATCCAGAAGGTCGCCAACGCGCACTTTCCGCATTGAGACGTTTCTGTACAATAGGCAAGGGTGTTGGCCTCCAGGACTTGACGGCGATTGCTACAGCAGCTGTCAGAGAAGCCAGTGATGGGACTGGTTTTGTGAACCAAGTTTTTTCTGAAACTGGTTTAAAAATTCATGTTGTTAGTGGTCCAGAAGAAGCCCGACTGTCAGCACAGGGCGTCTTACTTGGATGGCCAGGATCTTATGGCCTTGTATGTGACATCGGTGGTGCATCTATGGAATTGGCCGAAATTTCAAATGGGGAAGTTGGAAAAAGGATTACCTCATCGTTAGGCCCGTTAAATATTGCCGATATCGCTGGAGGCAAGCGTGGCCAAAAGTTATTTATTTCCAAAACTTTAGATAATTTGCACATTCAAATGGGTTCACAATCAGATCGATTATTTCTAGTAGGGGGATCTTGGCGTGCGATTGCCCGTATTGACATGCATCGTCGTGGTTACCCGCTTCACGTGATGCATGAATACCGTATGACATTTCAAGACATTCAGAAAACAGATAAATATATAAAGGACTATGGTTTAGATAGTATCAAATCAGAAATTCGCATTGCATCAGAGAGAATTGACTTAGTCCCAATCGCAATACAAATTTTGAAAGGTCTTATACGACGATTTAAGCCACATGATATCGCAATATCAAGCTATGGTATACGAGAGGGTATGCTCTACGAGCAGATGCCCCAAATAATGCGGAATCGAGATCCATTAATTGAAAGCTGCCACTTTGCTGAGCGAAAAGATGCTCGGCTGCCAGGGTTTGGCATGCGGTTGCACAAATTCATAAAACCAATCTTTGATAACATCATACCTGAAAGAGCTAGGCTGGTTCGTGCGGCCTGCCTTTTGCATGATGTAAGCTGGCGCGCGCATCCAGATTTTCGCGCAGAAACATGCTTTGATTATGCCACACGCTCAAATCTAGGAGGTTTAAGTCATAACGAACGTGTTTTTTTGGGACTTGCTCTACTGCACCGATATCGTAACAAACGTAATGCAAGCCGGCTGGAGCCTATGATATCCCTGCTATCGTCGGATGACAAAAAAGAAGCTGAAGTATTGGGAAAAGCGATGCGATTAGGTGCAATGCTTTGGGCAAATCCAGACGATGAAACAGCAAAATTAAATTGGATCAAAAAGAAAAAAATACTATCACTGAGCCTCACTGCCGAAGCAGAACCCCTTTTTGGGGAGGTGGCGGAAGAACGGTTTCGTTCCCTGGCTAAGGCCTTAAGTGCTACCCCTAATATAGATATCAAGCTGACCTAATTTTATTTTACAGCAAGAAAGTTTTCCGTAGTATTATTTAGTTTGTCCCATGCTTGGTTGATAGCAACCAGCCGGGCTTCACCCAATTTAACTGCCTCAATGGGAACACCGCGGGCAGTTAGTTGATCTGGATGGTTTTTTTTGACCAAATCCCTCCAGGCATTACGAATTACAGTTAGGCTAGCAGAAGGCGATACTCCCAAAACCTCATAGGGGTTGGCCGGCGTTCCTTTGACGTAGCGTGCTTTCATTACCCGAAACCTATGATCACCCAGCACAAAAATTTCACATACTCGTTTAAGGAATGCATCTTCTTGTTCATGATAACGGCCGTCAGCAACTGCAATATGAAATAGCCCTTCGAGTAAATCTTCCAATGTGTCAATTTGCGCGCCAAACATTTTTTTTATTTTACGAGCATAAATTTCAAAACCAGCAACATCTTGTCTTGCTAGGTTAAAGACACGCTCTGCATTAGCTTCATCCGATGCTGGAACGCGAAAAACTTCTCTAAACGCTAGGACCTCTGAGTGGGTAACCTGACCATCTGCTTTTGCCATCTTTGCACTCAACGCAATAACTGCAATCGTAAAGCCCACTGTTCGCTCTGGTGGAGTTTTTAATTTTTTGAAAACGTTAGATAGGCTCTCACCAGAAACCAGAGCAGTCAGCACATCAGCAATTCGGGACCAAAGTGACATACTCATTTATAAGATAATAATTCTAAATGTTAAAGTCCAAAGCTTGTTATTGGAGTGTTATTAATTTCTCATCTTTTTCGATTTCAGCAGAAATTTTTTCCACACCTGTTTCAAAAATTATTCTATTGTCATTTATTAGATCACCAAGAGAAGATTTCATTTTTTCGGCCTGTGGATGCCTGATTTTCAGAGTATGTAAACGGCATTTGCTGTCAGGCAAGTCAAGACATGGGTGGAACCCACCCTCCCATTCAATCAATGCTGGGCCATAGCCACCAAAAGGAAGTTGGCCAGACGCATTGACAGAAATTGTCCACTTGTACTTACCCCGTTGAAGCCTAACGGGCTCACCGAACTCAGGGTCCAGTTGCGAGAGCGTATCCTTAATATTTTTGGTAGTTAAGATCCAACCAACCAAACGCGGCGCTCCTACAAAATGATCAAGCCCAAACCAACGTGCGAACTCAGGCTTTGTAGCAGCACGGTCAATCGAAATAGTCTCCAAGTAACATGTTGGCCCCATTCCCCAAAGGTTATTATGCGTTCCAAAATATTCATGTTTGCCACTTACTTTGGGCAACTCACCAAGTGTATTGCTTACCCAATCTGTTGCGATGGCTCTGGATGTCCCTGCTACTACAAAGTGATCTAAGACTAGCATTATCCTTCTCCACAACTACACAGTAAAATCTCAAGCGCGGGCTTGCCGTATCAGATCCAAGACTTCCTTAGCTGCATTCGGAATGTTAGTTCCTGGTCCAAAAATAGCAGCTACACCCGCCGTTTTTAAGAAATCATAATCTTGCTGAGGTATTACCCCACCACAAACAACAATAATTTCTTCTGCATCAGCTGCCTTTAATGCCGCCACTAGCTTTGGTGCCAGAGTTTTATGCCCTGCCGCTTGGCTTGAAATACCCACGACATGTACATCATTGTCGACTGCGTCTTGAGCAGCTTCCTCCGGGGTTTGAAATAATGGCCCAACATCCACATCAAATCCGATATCAGCAAAGGCAGTGGCAATGACTTTGGCTCCCCGATCGTGACCATCTTGCCCCATTTTAACTACCAAAATACGTGGTCGCCTACCTTCAGTTGCTGCAAAATCTTCAACTGATTTTTGAATGGTTTTAAAATCCTCATCATCCTCATAAATCGAACCATATACACCTGCCAATGTTTTCACCTCCGCTCGATGCCGGCCAAAAGTGCCTTCCATCGCTATTGAAATTTCGCCCACAGTCGCGCGGTGACGCGCAGCTTCAATCGCGGCCTCCAAAAGATTGCCACCCTGCTCACAACGACGCCCCAACTCAAGCAAAGCTACATCACAGGCTGATTTATCTCGAGTTCTACGAATATTTTTAAGCTTAGTTAGCTGAGCTTCACGAACTTCGTTGTTATCGATATCACGAACGTCAATATCAGGCTGAGTTTCAAGCTTATATTTATTCACTCCAATGATGACTTCTTCTCCACGATCTATAAGAGCTTGTCGTCGCGCAGCGCTTTCCTCTATTTTTAATTTAGGTATGCCACTAGCAACAGCTTTAGTCATTCCGCCTAGTTGCTCAACCTCTTCAATAAGAGTCCACGCCTCATCAATCATGTCTGCAGTAAGTTTTTCCACATAATAAGAACCTGCCAAGGGATCAACCACATTGGTTACACCAGTTTCTTCTTGTAAGATCAGCTGGGTATTTCTTGCAATCCGGGCAGAAGTTTCGGTTGGCAACGCAATTGCCTCATCAAAGCTATTAGTATGTAATGATTGAGTGCCACCCAAGACAGCTGACATTGCCTCAAAAGCTGTACGAACGATATTATTATAAGGATCTTGTTCTTGAAGGCTGACACCTGAAGTCTGACAGTGAGTACGAAGCATGCTTGATTTTGGATTTTTTGGCTCGAACTCAGCCATGACACGGTGCCACAGCACGCGGGCCGCACGCAACTTTGCAGCCTCCATAAAAAAATTCATGCCTATAGCAAAAAAGAAAGATAGCCGGCCAGCAAACGCATCTACATCCATGCCACGTTCTATCGCTGCGCGCACATATTCTCGACCATCAGCAATTGTATAAGCTAGCTCTTGCACTAGATTGGCACCCGCTTCTTGCATGTGATAGCCACTAATTGAAATAGAATTGAATTTGGGCATTTCCGCTGCCGTAAACTCAATAATATCTGCCACGATCCGCATCGAAGCTTCTGGGGGATATATATAAGTATTGCGGACCATAAACTCTTTCAAAATATCATTTTGGATGGTTCCAGAAAGGTCAGCTCTCGCAACACCCTGCTCTTCACCTGCTACAATAAATGAAGCCAAAATCGGTATAACTGCCCCATTCATGGTCATTGAGACAGAAATCTTGTCTAAAGGAATACCATCAAATAAAATTTTCATATCTTCTACACTGTCGATCGCCACCCCAGCTTTGCCAACGTCGCCAACTACACGGGGATGGTCACTATCAAAGCCACGGTGCGTGGCAAGGTCAAATGCAACAGAAACACCCTGCTGTCCCGCAGATAGAGCCTGCCGGTAGAAAGCATTAGACTCTTCAGCAGTCGAAAATCCAGCATACTGCCTTATTGTCCAAGGCCGGCCCGCATACATGGTGGCTTTAATCCCACGACTGTAGGGCGCCTCACCAGGAATACTCTCGATATGGTCCAAGCCATGTAAATCTTCAGCCGTATACACCGGCTGCACATCAATGCCTTCAAGCGTTCTCCAGGTTAACTCTTTTAAAGACTTTCCCCGCAATTCTTTTTCAGCCATCTGGCTCCAAGACTTTTTACTTACCACCGGTGAACTCCCTTTATTATGGCCACCTGATCAAATATTTTGTAATTTGCCCCTTCGCTTGCGTACTGAAAACGTTTATAGAAACAAACAGAGGAGATCTTATGTTAAATCGAATTTTGGCAATAATTTTTGGTATTGTAACACTAAGTTCATCCGCGACAGCCAGCGAAACACTAGCAGCCTGGAAGGCCGACCCATCACGTATATTTTCGACGTCAGATGTTGATCTAGGAGAAATGGTTTGGGTTGCGCGTCCACTCATTGTTTTTGCAGATAGCCCATTGGACCCAACTTTCAGACAGCAAATGGCTCTTTTGAAGGAAGGTTTGGACATCATCTTGGAAAGAGATGTAATGGTAGTGGTTGACACAAATCCAGAATTGAAAACTGCGCTCCGTAAAAACCTTAGGCCAAAAGGATTTGTATGGGTTTTGATTGGTAAAGACGGCAGCGTTAAATTAAGGAAACCATTTGCCTGGAGTATGCGAGAACTGAGCCGCGTAATTGACAAAATGCCAATGCGGCAACAAGAAATTAAAAAGCCATAAATGACTCGGTAACGCAAAACTTTGCCTTCAAAAGATGAAACTGTTGCAATAAGTGAAGTCAAGATTACTCAAACTCCATAATTACTTCGTCTACAGCTAGGCTATTACCAGGTAGTACTTTGATCTCTTTTACAACAGACTTCTTTTCAGCCCGAAGAATATTTTCCATTTTCATCGCCTCAATAGTACACAAGGCCTGCCCTTCCTGAACCTCATCACCAACATTAACATCTACTTTAACAATCAGACCTGGCATTGGGCAGAGAAGAAATTTAGTCGTATCCTCTATCTTTTTTTCCAACATAAGCTTTGCTAATTCTGCTTGGCGTGGGCTGCGAACATTTACCACCATATCCGCCCCACGGAACCGGACCCTAAAACCGCTTGTACGTTTTTCAACCTTTAGTGCAATATCTTGCTCATCAACGTTCATCAAAGCCATAGATTGGCCAGGTGTCCAGTCACTGGACACCCGATGACTTCCATTTTGAAAATGAACAGTCGAACCATTTGGATCAGCAGAAATTGTCACTGGAAATTCATTCCCCTGAAGGCTAACTAACCAGTCATCACGAACACGCCGGGTATGATTATCCATGCGACCAGAAACGCGCGTGCGTCGGATTTCACCTAATCGATACATTGCGGCGGCACAGGCAGCCACAATTTTTAATGTTTTATCTGGCAGCTCAACTCCACGAAATCCTTCGGGATACTCTTCCTCAATAAAGGCGGTCGTTATGTCACCCGAACAGAATTTTGGGTGGTCCATCACAGCAGATAAAAATGGAATATTATGTCCAATTCCTTCAATTTCAAATGTATCTAATGCATGGCGCATATGTACAATAGCAGCGTCACGTGTTGGCGCCCAAGTGCACAGTTTTGCAATCATTGGGTCATAGTGCATACTTATTTCGCCACCTTCGTAGACCCCAGTATCATTACGAACTACCACCATTTTGCCGCTGCTCTCAGTTGGTGGCCGATACTTTCTGAGCCGACCAATAGAGGGTAAAAAACTGCGGTATGGATCCTCCGCATAGAGGCGGCTTTCAATCGCCCAACCATTAATCACAACATCTTTTTGCAATATACTTAACGCCTCACCGTTAGCTACAAGGATCATTTGTTCAACCAGATCAATCCCTGTGATCAGCTCTGTCACCGGATGCTCCACCTGCAATCGGGTATTCATCTCCAAAAAATAAAAGTTCTGATCACTATCAACAATGAATTCAACAGTTCCTGCACTCGTATAGCCAACTGCTTGTGCCAACGCGCATGATTGTTCACCCATCAACTCACGAACTTCAGGAGTTAGAAACGAGCTAGGCGCCTCCTCTATAACTTTTTGATTTCGCCTTTGAATAGAACATTCTCGCTCGTTAAGGTAGATACAGTTCCCATGGCAGTCAGCCAAAACTTGGATTTCAATATGGCGAGGTTGCGTGATAAATTTCTCAATAAAAATGCGGTCATCACCAAAGCTTTTTGCCGCCTCATTCGTTGAGGACTGAAACCCTTCACGTGCCTCCGCATCATTCCAAGCAACACGCATACCCTTACCACCACCACCAGCACTGGCTTTGATCATAACTGGGTATCCAACTTCATTTGAAATTCTAACAGCTTCATCCGCATCATCAATGATGCCCATGAAACCAGGAACAGTATTCACACCAGCATCCTGAGCCAGTTTTTTGGATGTTATTTTATCGCCCATACTCTCTATTGCGCTAGCTGGCGGACCTATAAAAGTAACCTTTTCAGCCTCTAGTGCTTCAGCAAAGAGCTTATTCTCAGACAAAAAACCATAGCCTGGATGTACAGCATCAGCCCCAGTTTGACGCACTGCATCCATCACTTTTTCAATTACAATATAAGATTCATTGGCTGGAGATGGACCAATGTGAACTGCTTCATCGGCCATTTTTACATGCAAGGACTGGACATCAGCATCAGAATAAATGGCAACGGTTTTAATACCCATGGCTTGGGCAGATTTTATAACTCGGCAGGCAATCTCACCGCGGTTAGCTATTAGAATTTTTTTAAACATTAAGAAACCCTTCTCGGCATATCGTAAGTTATGACACGATATTACTAGGAAAAAAACCGGTTCCAGCAATTGCCAAAACCGGTTGAGGAAAGAAGGAACATACGCATCTTCGAAAAGGTCAATTTCGAAACTGCTTGAAAATTATATGGTCCGTAAACTCAGGCACGGCTAGTGCGCTCCTTACATAGCCAGTCAAGTCGGCGTAAACCTGCGCAATTATGTTATGTAGGCTAAGCGAATTCATGCCGACCAGCCTGCCACAAATATTTGAGGGAACGCAGATTCCGCCTTCGAAAGGTCGACTTTTAATTTAGCTTCATAAGATTCAGGATTGAAATCATCCTCAGCCGGAAGAACCTCACGTTCAAAAAGCCAAGACAACCTACCCGTATCTAAATTGCCACGCTCAAAAGCACTATCCCCAAAGTAGTCAATCAAAGCATGCAAAAATGCCTCGTCAGCTCTTCGGTCAGGTGGTCGTCTATCTGCGTGACGCTCTCGACGAATAATTTTTGATGGCCCTTTTTTACTCGCCCGTCGGATAGTAAATTGAAAATCTGTTCCTGTTAGCCGGCCAGGAAACCCACGATGCTTTTCCATTAAAAAAACTTTTTAAGAGCAAGATAGAAATTATACTTTGCCACTATATCCGTGATGGCTAAACAATTAATATCAGTTAATTTTTTATAAAGGTATATTATCATGCTTCTTCCACGGATTTTTTAGAGATTTTCCTCGAAGACTGGCAAAGGCCCTGCAAACTCTGCGGCGGGTTGAACCAGGCATTATAACTTCATCAATAAAGCCCTTTTCAGCAGCTATGAATGGGTTGGCAAACCGCTTTTCGTAATCTGCTGTATGTTGAGAAATTTTTTCAGGATTATTAAGATCTGCCCGGTGAATGATCTCTGTAGCTCCCTTAGCTCCCATTACAGCAATCTCAGCTGTTGGCCACGCGTAATTAAAATCCCCACGCAAATGCTTGGAGGACATCACATCATAAGCTCCCCCATATGCTTTGCGGGTAATTACAGTCACTTTCGGGACCGTAGCCTCACCATAGGCAAACAATAGCTTTGCTCCATGTTTGATAACTCCACCAAATTCTTGGCTGGTACCTGGTAAGAAGCCAGGCACATCAACAAGCGTCAAGATTGGAATTTCAAAAGCATCACAAAACCTCACAAAACGCGCCGCTTTTCTACTTGCGTCAATATCTAGACACCCAGCCAACACAGTAGGCTGGTTAGCTACAACGCCCACCGTTGAACCTTCCATACGAATAAACCCAGTCAGTATATTCTTTGCAAAATCTTCCTGAATTTCGTAGAAATCACTTTCATCAGCAATTTTTAAAATGAGCTCTTTCATATCGTATGGCTGATTTGGGTTCTCTGGAATAAGTGTGTCTAAACTTGACTCTACCCGGGACGGATCATCAAAAAATGGTCGTACTGGTGGCTTCTGACGATTATTCAAAGGTAAGAAATCTACCAGTCGTCGTACCTCTGTAAGAGCAATAACGTCATTTTCAAAAGCCCCATCTGCTACGGAGGATTTCTTCGTGTGCGTGGATGCACCGCCCAGTTCTTCTGCAGTGACAATTTCATTTGTAACTGTTTTTACCACGTCAGGCCCTGTAACAAACATATAGCTACTATCTTTAACCATAAAAATAAAATCAGTCATTGCGGGCGAGTATACAGCTCCACCTGCACAGGGGCCCATGATGACGCTAATCTGTGGCACGACACCTGATGCCATAACGTTGCGCTGGAATACTTCAGCATATCCCGCCAGGGATGCAACACCTTCCTGGATCCGCGCGCCTCCTGAATCATTTAGCCCTATCACTGGGGCACCATTTTGCATTGCCATATCCATAATTTTACAAATTTTTTCAGCATGTGTTTCAGATAGGGAGCCACCGAATACAGTAAAATCTTGACTATAAACATAGACCATTCTGCCGTTGATTGTACCCCAACCTGTTACCACTCCATCACCCGGAAATTGTTGTTCATCCATTCCAAAATCAACACAACGGTGAGCTTTAAACATATCAAATTCTTCGAAGCTGTCATCATCAAGGAGTAAGTCAATACGTTCACGTGCAGTGAGTTTTCCTTTGGCATGCTGGGCATCAATACGGTTCTGCCCACCCCCCATGCGTGCAATGTTCCGACGCGCTTCCAGTTCAGTTAAAATTTTATTCATGACACAACCCTCTTTCTTTATTCATATCCCTGAAATGTTGCGAAGCGAAGAGTAATTTAAAATATTAATGTCCTAGTACTGCATAGGTTTGCTAATTTGGGTCACTGGACAAGCCTCCAGAGCCTATGTAGCGATTTCTAATGAACAATTTGGTTTCCTCAAAATTTCTAAATAAGACTACGCCACCCAGTATGTTTACATTGATTTGTTTAGCAGCAATTGGGGCTCTGGCACTTAACATGCACCTTCCATCGTTACCCGCAATCGCCGATACCTTTAACGTAAGCTATTCAGTTACTACTCTTTCAATCACATTATTTCTTGCAATGAATGCCGTTTTCCAAATTTTTGTTGGACCATTATCAGACCGTTACGGCCGAAGGCCTATTGTCTTAGGAGCATTATCCATATTTTGTTTAAGCTCAGTAGGCTGTATCTTAGCAAAAAACTTTGAATTTTTTCTTATTTGTAGGGTGTTGCAAGCAGTTGCAGTAACTGGACTTGTAATTTCACGCGCAGCTGTCAGAGACTCCTATAGCCAAAATCAAGCCGCATCTGTTCTAGGATATGTGACTATGGGCATGGCAATTTTTCCCTTAATTGGCCCCGCTTTAGGTGGAATTTTAGAAGTCAAATTTAGCTGGATTGCTAGTTTTTGGGTTTTGCTTGGAGTAGGGATATTTGTATTTTTGTTAACCTATTTTGATATGGGTGAGACAAATCGCCATAAAACAAATTCTATGGCAGAACAGTTTCGGGCATACCCTGAGCTATTAAAAGCTCGCCGCTTCTGGGGCTATAGCCTAACTGCAGCTTTTAACGCGAGCGGATATTACGCATACTTAGGAGGAGCAGCTTACATTGGACGTGAGTTATTTGAGCTAAGTCCTGATGTATTAGGCTTTTATATAG
>CAJWTH010000023.1 GCA_913047725.1 uncultured Planktomarina sp. | reverse complement strand
AGGATAAGTGGCGGCGGACGGTGCAATTTCACCAATCTTTATGCTTCCCCTGAAAATTTTATAAGCCAAAACCCACATTTTGTAAAATCGGCTCTGGCCCGTTACTCACAATGGGATTTTATTAATTGGGTAGCTCAAAGCGGTATTGCATACCACGAAAAAACTCTCGGCCAGTTGTTTTGTGACATCTCAGCAAAGGAAATTATTTCAATGCTGAAAATAGCTATAGATAATGCAGGCGGGAAGATTTTGCTGAATACTTCCATCCAAAATGTAGAAGCCATCCGACACGGATATCGGCTCAATTTAAATTCTATTAACGGTCAGACAACCCTAACAACACATAATTTGGTCGTGGCTTGTGGTGGCAAACCAATTCCAAAAATGGGTGCAACTGATTTTGGCCTGCGTTTGGCACAACAATTTGGGTTAAGCATTACAGAGACGCATGCTGGTCTAGTACCATTTACATTTAGCGGGCAACAACAAGAAGATTTCAAAGAGATTAGCGGCGTCGCAGTACCTGCCAAGGTGTCCACAACTAATGCAATTTTTAATGAAGCAATTCTTTTCACCCACCGGGGTCTATCGGGGCCTGCATCGTTGCAAGCCTCCAGCTACTGGAAATCTGGTCAAAACATTACCGTATCTTTGCTAGACAAACTAACACTGGAAACGATACTAAAATTGGCTAAAAATAGCGAAGGACGGAAATCACCCTATGGTATTTTAACGCGCATTTTACCGACACGACTGGTACCCAAGTTAATAAAAGATCTTGAATTACCTGAGCGCATTGCGGATTTAGATACCAGGCAGCTGGCTAAACTTTGTACGCGTCTCAGCGATTGGCAGCTCATGCCCTCTGGTACTGAAGGTTACCGTACCGCCGAAGTTATGGTGGGCGGTGTTAATACCGATGGACTATTGTCTAAAACAATGATGGCCAAAACTCAAAAAGGTTTATATTTTATTGGCGAATGTGTTGATGTTACTGGCTGGTTAGGCGGTTATAACTTTCAATGGGCTTGGTCATCAGGTTGGGTCGCCGGACAATCAATTCGCAACTCACTTTAAGGCTAAAGTCGCAGTTAGGGCACTAACTTGTGCTATAAAATCATCACCGCGTGCCTCAAAACTATCATATTGATCAAAACTAGCGGCCGCAGGTGCCAACAAAATAACATCGCCATTAACACTTTCAGAGAAGGCTGCATTTACGGCGGCGGCCATTGTCGTACAAATCTCACTTTCAACCTCTAATTGAAGTGCAAACTTTTTTGCATCCTGGCCAATTACATAGGCTTTTGTCACTGTTTGCATTTTACTTTTCAAAGCAAGAAAATCGCCCTCTTTTTGTAGTCCACCACATATCCACCTAATATTCTTAAAGGTCCCAAGCGCCTTAGCCGTCGCGTCCACATTCGTCGCTTTACTGTCATTTACAAACCGAACGCCGTCTATTTCTCGTACTAACTGGCCCCGATGAGCGAGGCCCAAAAAACTGTTGAGGCCCTCTTCTATAATGCGTGGGGCCACATTCAAACTACGTAAAACGGCATAGGCCGAACAGGCATTTTGATGGTTATGTTCGCCCGCTAAACCCTTAACATTGCGCAGATCAATAGATGCAACCTGCCGCCCTTTACGGCTTTCAGATAAAAATCCCTTTTTCGCGGTAACTTGCCATCCGTTCCCCTTAAGTTTTTGTCTAGAAGCTACCCGTATCACACGTTCATCATTAACAGTGTCTGCGAATTGGGAGGCCAAATACTGTCCCTCAACCTCATCAACCCCTATTATAGCATAATCAGGACTGCCTTCGGCAAACAACCTCCGTTTAGCCGCAAAATACCCACCATAACCGGCGTGGCGATCAAGGTGATCCTGTGACAAATTAGTAAATACAGCGATATCAGGCGTTAGGCTTCGAGCTAGCTCAGTTTGATAAGAGGATAGCTCCAAAACAACCACTCCCCCATCTTCTGCCGGCTCCAAATCAAGGGCACCTCGACCAATATTTCCTCCAATTTGGCTTTCTTTTCCGGCCACCTTAAGTAAGTGATG
This sequence comes from uncultured Planktomarina sp., assembly GCA_913047725.1. GTDB lineage: Bacteria > Pseudomonadota > Alphaproteobacteria > Rhodobacterales > Rhodobacteraceae > Planktomarina. Next base: position 19,493 of record CAJWTH010000023.1, on the reverse strand, counting down.
TATTAATGCGCTCGTAGTGGATTTTCCGTTAGATCCTGTCACCGCGATAATTTTTGGTGTTTTGTCAAAATCTTGCCAACTATTTGTTGCAAACGAACGAAAGAACAAACCAATATCATTATCAATCGGAATACCTAAACGAATTGCTTCTGCAATTGCCGCATGCGGCTCTGGATACAAATGTGGAATACCGGGTGAAGTTATTAAAAGATCAATTCCCTCAAGGCCGCCTCTCATTGGATCCACACATTTAAACCCATTTTCTAATGCACGTTCGCGACCTTCTTCATCATCATCCCAGCATAAGACTTTTGCGCCACCAGCAAATGAAGCTTGCGCCGCAACCAATCCAGAGCGCGCCATTCCCAAAATTAGGACAGATAGGCCTTTAACTCCTCGAACTGGTATCATGACTGTTTACTCCAAAAAAAATATGGTCCCGACCAAATATGTGGACCTGATGATAAAGCGCGATCTATCTAACCTTGAGAGTGGCTAACCCGATCATCGCTAATACCAAGGCAACAATCCAAAACCTTATGACAATCTGACTTTCAGCATAGCCTTTCTTCTCAAAATGGTGATGAATTGGTGCCATTAGAAAAACACGCTTGCCCGTACGCTTGAACCAAAAAACTTGAATGATTACGCTTAAAGCTTCAGCTACGAATACGCCTCCAATGATTAACCAGACAATCTCATGTTTCGTTAGAACTGCAATTGCCCCTAAGGCTCCACCCAAAGCAAGACTTCCAGTGTCTCCCATGAAAATTGCTGCCGGGGGGGCATTGTACCATAGAAATCCCAGTCCACCCCCGATGAGCGCCATACAAAACACAAATAACTCACCAGTTCCTGGAACATAATGTACATCAAGGTATTGGGTGAAATCGACTCTTCCAACGGCATAAGCCAAAACACCAAGGGCCGCGGCAGCAATCATAACAGGCATGATGGCCAATCCGTCCAGTCCATCTGTCAAATTGACCGCATTCGCGGTTCCAACAATAACAATCATCGCAAATGGAAAAAAAAGTAACCCAAAAGGTACTAAGGTATTTTTTAAGATTGGCATTGCCACTTGCTCGCTTAGACCTTCCGGATGTAACTGTGCAGCAGCGAGCGCAGCCACGAGCGCAATCAAAAAACCCAGTCCTAGTCGTATTCTTCCCGAAATACCCGCAACATTCTGCTTGCTAACCTTTGAGTAATCATCCGCAAAACCAATCGCACCAAAGCCTACTGTTACAAAAAGCACAACCCATATGTACATATTGTCCAGTCGGGCCCAAAGAAGAGTAGAAACAAGCAACGCTCCCAAGATAAGTGCACCACCCATTGTCGGAGTACCAGCTTTAGAAAAATGACTTTCTGGCCCATCCTCACGGATGGGTTGGCCGTGGCTCTGTCGGCGCTTCAGTAAATTGATTAATGGCCTACCAAATGCGAACCCAAAAATCAGAGAAGTAAGAAATGCACCGCCTGCTCGAAAGGTTATATAACGGAAAAGATTAAAAAAATCACCACCATCTGAAAGAAGTGTTAACCAATAAAGCATTTTTGTCCTTTCACATCCAAAGATGTCAGCGTTGCCCTAATTTACGGATCGGGTCAACAATTGTTGAAACATTACTCCCTAAAGATCCCTTCACCAAAACCATATCACCTGGCATAATCATTGTTTGTAATTTACTTTTAAATTCTTCTGCCGTTTCCACCCAGTCACCTCGTATTTCTACTGGTAAAACATCGTAACACGACCGCATCCGTGTCCCAACACAATGCACAATATCTAAACTACATAAATGTAAATTTTTAGCTAACGAGATATGATACATAATTTCGTTAACGCCCAATTCGAGCATGTCCCCTAAAATTGCAATTTTACGTGATTTACGGCTCGCAGTTCCGACCACCGCTGGCTGCATAGACGCTAACGATTCAAAAGCAGCAACCATTGACGCAGGATTTGCATTATAGGCATCATCAATCAACTCAAATTCCTGAAAGCTTTTGTCAGGGTCAAGTGAGATCAGTTCTCGACGACCTCTACCCGCAGATGGTTTCCATCTAAATAGATCTACCGCAGCACGGCCCGGGTCTCCAGCTAAAGCCTCGACTGCTGCAAGTACTCCCAAGGCGTTCATTGCAAAATGACGGCCTATGGCATTCAATTTCAAAACAGCCGGTGCTCCACGAAATTGCGCCTGAATTACAGTCACATCTTTATAAGCTTCCAAAGCTATCAATCTGTATGCGTCTGCTTTTGTTCCAAAACCTAAAATGGTGGCTTTTTTGCTCAATGCCCCTTTAACCAAAATATCAATTGTATCTATGTCTGCTGGTAGGATAGCCACGCCAAAAGGATCTAAACCAGTAAAAATCTCAGCTTTCTCTGCGGCAATCTCATCAATTCCATTAAATGCTTCCATATGTGCTGGGGCAATACTGGTAATCAATCCGACGTGTGGCTGAACAATTTGACTAAGTGGCGCTATTTCACCAGGATGGTTCATGCCAATCTCAAAAATTCCAAATTCAGTATCATGAGGCATACTCGCTAGGGTCAATGGCACACCCCAGTGATTATTATAGCTGGCGATAGAGGCGTGAGTACGCCCTTGAAACGCCAAAACAGTTTTAAGCATTTCCTTAGTAGAAGTTTTGCCCACAGAGCCCGTTACTGCGACTATTCTGGCATTAGTACGCGATCGAGCGGCTCTACCTAATGCATTCAGGCCCTCCATAACGTCTTTTACAATCAACAGTGGTGCATTTTTATCTACATTTGTGGGTACGTGCGAAACTAATGCTGCGGCAGCCCCCTTTGCCAAAGCGTGTGCCACGAATTCATGTCCATCGCGTCGGTCTGTCAGAGCTATAAAAAGATCCCCGGGCATAATCGTCCTAGTATCAATTGAGATACCTTCTGCCTTCCACGCCACAGAACAAGACCCACTAGTAGCTTTGATTGCCTCAGATGAAGTCCACAATGGCATCAGTATGCTCCCTCAAGAGCGGCAACCGCTATGCTGGCTTGTTCTACATCATCAAAAGGTAGGATATCACTACCCACAATTTGACCACTTTCATGCCCTTTTCCTGCTATAAGCAGCGTATCACCAGCTTGTAGTAAATCTACAGCACGCAAGATTGCCTCTGCCCTATCTGCCACCTCTATGGAATTGGGCGCCCCAGCCAAAACCATCGCACGTATCGCAGATGGTTCTTCATTACGGGGGTTATCGTCCGTCAAAAAAGTAAAATCAGCAAACTCAGACGCCACTTGCCCCATTAATTCTCGCTTTGAATGATCGCGATCACCACCTGCCCCAAACACAACAACTAGCCGACCCATTGCGTGCCGCCGTAGAGACGTCAAAGCGGTCGCCAATGCGTCAGGTGTATGAGCATAATCTACAAAGATACTTGCGCCATTTGAACGAGTAGCCGCTAATTCCATCCGACCACGAACTGGGCGCATTGCGTTTAAGGCAGCAAATACATTTTCAGATGCAACCCCTGTTGCGAGCACCATTGCAGAAGCAATCATAAGGTTTTCACCTTGAAACCCTCCAACCAGAGGCACCCTAGCCTGCTGGGTTTTGCCCTGCCAACTAAATAAGATTTCTTGGCCCATTCCGTCAAACTTTTGTCCTCGTATTTGTAAATCAGAATTTACACGACCCACAGAAATAACTTTATGGCCATGAGCTAGGCACAGTTGTTTTAATTCAGCACCTTTAGGATCATCTAAGTTAATTACGGCGGTTCCGTTCAAACCTAAAACTCGATCAAACAACCCAGCTTTAGCAGCAAAATATTTTTCAAAGGTTTGATGATAATCTAGGTGATCTTGAGAAAAATTTGTAAAACCTGCAACCTGAAGTGTCACGCCATCAAGGCGTTTTTGATCTAAACCATGGCTTGACGCTTCCATTGCTACATGGGTCACCCCAGCTCTTTTTGCCTGTGCCAAAACTCTATGCAGAACGATTGGGTCAGGCGTTGTATGGCTCAGCGGTGCGCTCCAAGAGCCTTCTACACCAGTAGTCCCCAGGTTTATGGCACTCATTCCAACATTTGCCCAGATTTGCTGACAGAATGAGGCTACTGAAGTTTTCCCATTGGTACCAGTGACTGCAACAACCACTTCCGGCTGGGAACCGTAAAACAACGCTGAGGCATGCGCCAAAGCACCACGCGGATCATCTAGTACACAAACCTCTATATTAAACTTTTTAATTTCTTCAGCCGCGATCATTGCTCCTTCAGGATCAGTCAAAATTGCAATTGCACCATTACTAAAAGCCAGATTTGCAAATTTAGCGCCGTGGGTTTGATAACCGGGTAAAGCTGCGAAAAGATAACCTTTTCTGACTTCACGGCTATCAACAGCCAAACCATAAATTAAGTTTGGTTGACTTTGCGAAGTAAGCAAACCCAAATCAGAAAGTGTTTTACCTGGAGGCGTCATGCGTCAACTTAATTCCAATCTCATTCGTTGGTTAATGCTAAATCTTTGTTTAACAGTTCTTTTACTTTTGGGGTGAGGCCTAGTAGCGGTGCAACTCGACGGATAACCTCTGCAGCTACGGGAACCGCTGTGTAACCAGCTGTGCGTCGAGGCTCCCTCCCCATCCGATCTTCTGGTTCGTCTAAGGTAATAATCAAAACGTATTTTGGATCTTCACTGGGAAAAAAGCTGGCAAACGTTGCCAAAACCCTTTCCGCATCATAGCCACCGGTTTTACTAATCTTCTCCGCCGTTCCAGTTTTTCCTCCAACAGAATAGCCAACAACCTTACCTAAATTTGCAGTACCTTCAGGCGTATCCACCACGTCTCTAAGCATAGAACGGAGGCGTGCAGACACCTTTTTGGAGATAATGCGGGGACCAATTTTCGAGACAGATTTTTTTACTAAGGTGGGCGATATAAAAGTTCCACCATTTACCATTGCAGAATATGCTGCAGCGAGGTGAAGGGGCGAACCCGAAATGCCATGCCCATACGATATGGTAATAGTGTATATTTCAGACCAATTAGACGGAAATTGTGGTTTTGCCGTGGATCCCTCAATAAGCTCTATTGGTGTGGAGGCCAAAAGTCCAAGGCTGCCTAAGAATGATTTTTGATTATCAGCACCTATCATTTGAGATAGGCGCGCAGTTCCTACATTTGAAGATTTTACAAGAACCTTCTCAACCGTCAACTCTGGTCCATAATCTCTGTAGTCTTTAATTACGGACTTACCCCACCTAAAGCGTTTTGTGTCAACCATCGTATCCGCATCCACAAGCCCAAGCTCCATCGCCTGAGCTACTGTAAATGTTTTAAATACTGACCCCTGTTCATAGAGACCCTGAACCGCTCGATTAAATAATGGATCATCACTTTGGTCGCCTTTAGTTAAACCAATTGGGCGATTATTTGGATCAAAATCAGGCAAACTGGACATCGCATAAATTTCACCAGTGTGCACTTCCATCAATACCGCCGATGCGGCTTTTGCATCCATCAATTTCATTCCACCACGAAGCACCTTTTCAAGTGCCGACTGGATGGTCAGGTCTAATGAAAGTTTTAATGGTCGGCCGCTTGATTTGGGGTTTCGGAGTAATTCGTCAAATTCCTTTTCAACGCCAGCAACTCCAATAATCTCTGCTGAGTGGACCCCTTGTTTGCCAAAGGTTGTGCCACCCAAAATGTGACCAGCTAGCTTTCCGTTTGGGTAAAGTCGCATTTCCCGTGGACCAAACAGAAGACCAGGATCGCCAATATCATGTACTGCTTGTTTTTCCTCGGGACTAATTGCCCCTCGAAGCCATAAAAAATTCTGTTTACTGGAGAACCTAGCCTCTAACTCTAAAGCATCAATACCTGGAAAAATCTCAGAAAGGCGAAGAGCTGTCGCGGAAGGGTTAGCAAGTTGCTTTGGATGCGCGTAGAGTGAGTGGGTCTCTATATTAGTCGCTAGGATCCGGTTGTTTCTGTCAACTATGTCGGCACGGTTGACTGAGATATCATTGGTTATGCTCCGAGCCTTTGGCTCGGCAGGCTCGGTCATGGCAAGTGCAGTCATTCTCAGACCGATAACACCAAAACTTATTATGAAAATGCCACCAATCATAATCAAGCGGCGCTGTGTTTTGCGCAAAATCAGTCCATGTTGAATTTGCGCCCGCTCCCTAAGGTTAGCTAGCTCTATCATATCAGGATTTTCACCCGAAGACCTAGCAGAAAAAATTTTAGCGAGTGGGCGCAGTGGTTTGCGTATCATGGGACATCAATCGTATTGTTAAATTCCACTTCACCGACCAGGGGCTCTATTCCTGGACTGCGAAACGGAATCTGTTCTAGACCAGCAAAATGTTTTGATGTTAATTCAAGCAGCTTAAGTTCATCAAAATTAGCGTTGACTAATTTTGATAATCTTTCTGGTCGGTTTAAATATGCCCATTCTGCATTAAGCACCCTCAACCTTGATCGTGCCTTTGCAATGTTTTTATTAAGTTGAACTATCTCGTCTAAAGACTGCTTCGTGACATAATTTTCCGAGTAAGTCCAAAGAGCTAATCCCATGACTCCAATAATCAGAAATCCTAATAGTAAGTTTTTCATGAGTTAATCCGGTTTGGTAGTTCAGGTACGCCAAGAGTTTTTACATCAATTGGTGTTGGGTCAGCAGATGTGCGCCAGCCAATTCTTAATTTAGCTGACCGAGATCGAGGGTTTAGAGATATTTCGTCTGCAGATGCCCTAATTGGCTTTCGGCTTTGCAGGGTAAATTGCGCCTGTACATTTTCTACTAAAGGAGCGTAGCGGCTTCCCGCTTTGCTACCACTACGAGATTGAAAAAATCGTTTAACAATTCGGTCTTCTATAGAGTGAAAAGTTACAACAGCTAAAACCCCTCCTGCGTCCAAAACTCGTTCTGCAGCAAATAATCCCTCAACCAGCTGATTATATTCACTATTCACTGCAATTCTTAAAGCTTGAAAACTTCTTGTGGCAGGATGTGTCTGACCCGGCTTTGACCGAGGCAAGCATTTTTGAATTACACTAACTAGATCTAAAGTTCTTTCAAACGGCCTTTCATCACGTCGGGCTACAACCATTTTTGCAATTCGACGGCTGGCACGTTCTTCTCCAAAATGAAATAGAATATCTGCTATTTTTTCCTCACTTGCAGAGTTAATTAAATCAGCCGCAGTACCTCCAGTTCCACTCATGCGCATATCGAGGGGACCGTCCTTTTGAAACGAAAACCCACGCTCAGCTTGATCAATTTGCATAGAGGATACACCAATATCTAACACCACGCCGTCAGCTCGATTTATTGTCTTATCTAAGTTTGAAAAAGTGTCTTGTACAGGTTGCAGGCGATCACTATTTTCGGAAAGCCAGTCAGATGCCATATCAAAGACACTTGGATCACGGTCAATGCCGATCACTTTATCTGCCCCAGCGTTCAAAAGGTATTTGGTATATCCACCAGCACCAAACGTTCCATCAATCCAAGTACCTGTTATCGGAGCCGCTGCAGAAATTAATTGGGAGATCAATACTGGAATATGTGAAGCATTCGAGGTTGATGGCGCCACCTCAACTGTCATTGTGCAGCATTATCCAGATAAACTAATGGATCAAAATTCTCAGGCAATCCGTCAAGCCAAGCCTCAGTCTTGGATAGCTCTTCAGTTTGATATGTTTCAGTTTTCCAGATCTGAAAAGTATCACCAGCGGCGATAAAAAATGCTTCAGCCTCTAGTTTTATTTTTTTTCTTAACTTGGAGGGCAATACTAGCCGCCCAGTTTCGTCAACAACTGTCGGAAAGGACTGCCCATTAAAAAGGCGTTGCAGCATTTGACGCTCCATCGACCCCCGCGGTAAAGCATTAATTTTTAGGTCAACTTCATCAATTGCCTTAATCGTATAGCATTCAAGATAGTTACGGCGGTGATCTCCGTAAACAATGACCAATTCTGGGTTCAGACCTTCAATGAAACTTGGGTCACCCTGCTCAATAACACGGCGAAAAGATGCTGGAATTGACACCCTGCCCTTAGCGTCCACCTTGTGATGGCTCTCGCCTCTAAATCTGCGTGCCACCTGGGCCTGCCTCACTGTCTTTGCGGGGATAAACCCCTTAAATGAAAAGACGGATTGAACTGCTGCTACCGCTCAATCCGCCAACTTTATCCCTTGCGGGAACTCCAACTCTGCGAGCAACCTGGGGGGAGATGTGTGCTCGCTAACGCGCCGGATTTCTTCATTCTGGAAATGGCTGCCTGTATAAAACCTGCGCTCGCCTTTGCCCTTCTTTATGGGGCTTTGATCTTTTTTTACCAATTCCGTAAGTAATAAGTGACATGGGAATTCATGGGAATCAATACTTAATTTAAAGAAAATTAAAAATACTTACTGTCATATTAGAAATACTATAGTCTATAAATTTTAAAAAGTATACATGTAGTTAATTTTTACTATTTTTACACTAAATGTAGTGTTATTGAAGATAAGTATATATTTCCCTCAATTTCCCAAAAATTAATAATAATAGATATAAGTCCTAAGTTTTGGCAAAATATTTGATAGTTTTTATTTTTAATTGATAAAAATTCTAAATCTAGATTAATAAATTTGCTTTATTTATGCAATATTTGAGGCAATCAGTCCGCCAGCAAGATCACTATAAGCTTGAGCTACAGCTCCGTCAGAAAGAGCAGCAGGCGTCCCGCTGTCTCCAGCGATGCGAACAGAAAGATCCAAAGGCAAAGCACCCAAGAATGGAATGCCAAGTTTTCTTGCTTCGGCTTCAACACCTCCATGCCCAAAAATATGCGCCTCATGACCACACTTTGGACAAGTATATTGGCTCATGTTTTCTATCATCCCCAAAACTGGAGTATGCAAAGTAGCAAACATATCTAGTGCTTTACGTGCATCAATTAGAGCAACATCCTGGGGTGTTGAAACCACAATCGCGCCAGTTAGCTCTGTTTTTTGGCAAAGCGTGAGTTGTACGTCTCCGGTGCCAGGTGGCAAATCAACGATAAGTACATCTAATTCTCCCCACTGAACCTGATTGAGCATTTGCTGCAGAGCGCCCATCAGCATTGGACCCCGCCACACCACAGCCTTGTCAGGATCAACCATTAGGCCAATCGACATCATGGTCACCCCATGCGCATTCAAAGGGATTATGATTTTTCCATCTGGGCTCGCTGGGCGTTTATTCACCCCCATCATCCGAGGCTGACTTGGACCATAGATATCTGCATCCAATAGCCCGACACGGCGGCCTTGCTTGGCCAATGCGACAGCCAAATTTGATGATACCGTAGATTTTCCAACACCACCCTTACCAGATGCGATAGCGAGAATTCGGTCCACCCCTGGCACCGCCGTAGGCCCATCCTGCGGTTTAGGGTGGCCACCAATTTTGAGATTGGGAGGTGGGGCTTTATTTTCATGAGCCGTAATAACTGCAGTGACACTGTCTACGCCATCTAGCTTTAAAACCATTTCCTCAGCTGCTTGTCGAATGGCCGAAAGTTTTTGTGCAATGTCTGGATTAGGTGCCTCAATAACAAAACGTACACTAGACCCATCAATGGTTACAGCGCGGACAAAGTCATTACTGACGAGATCTCCACCGTCAGGTAGCTTCAATTGCGCCAAAGTAGCTAAAACTTCAGAACGATCTAAAGACATTTTAATCCTCCACAGACTTTTCTGAACCTATGACTACCTTGGCCATTTGATGCAAGCGTTCGAGCGACGAAACCCCTCCTTTATTATTTTAACATCTAAAGAAAAAATTCATTAGCCAATGTTGCGTGGCACGGCGGCATAGGCCTTGGAATTTTAAATATCAATCAGTGATAAAAGGGGCTCTAAGCAAAGCAGCTTACGGAGAATGGTTCATTAAAGTTTACCCTCTCTTCTCCAGTGCACTACCCCATAACTATTAGGCTAGTTCTTAAGCATGTCGCAGTTGTTTTTGAAGAATTTCATCTGAACCATTCGTAATTAGGGATTAAGGTGCTCATTCGGTTAGTCCAAAAAATATAAGAGATATTGCATTTAGCAAAACAAGCTGGCAACACATCTCACAACATGACATATTCTCTATTTTCCGGGCTTGTGATTTTCTGCTTGGTATCCTCCATCACCCCCGGCCCCAACAATTTGATGCTACTAGCTTCAGGCGCAAATTTTGGTATCCGTAGAACTTTGCCGCACATGCTGGGTGTCGTCTTAGGCTTCACTTTTATGGTCATTGTTATTGGACTAGGAGCGGCCCAAGTCTTCCAAAGGATTCCAGTTGCCCACACTATGTTAACAATAGTTTCAGTATTTTACCTGTTATACCTCGCCTATAAAATTGGTACCGCAAACTCTAAGTTCTTGGGCGAAAAAGTAACCAGCAGCCCAATTACCTTTTTACAGGCTGTTTTTTTTCAGTGGGTCAATCCAAAGGCCTGGACAATGGCATTAGCCGCTATAACTGTCTACACTCCACAGCCCGTAACTAACTATAATATCATAATGGTTTCTTTGATATTTGGCGCCATAAACCTGCCGTCTATAAACTTCTGGGTCATTCTTGGGGCGCAGATGCGTCACCTTTTAACTACTGATACAAAATTACGTATATTCAACTGGACGATGGCTAGTTTATTAGTCCTATCGCTCTACCCAATTGTAACCTTACAGCTTGATATTTGATGCCTACGAGAATTGATTCACGAAGCGCAATATTACTAACGGGCCTGGCCTTGATTTGGGGTAGCTCATTCTTTTTTGCGGCAATTACGTTGCAGGAAGTTCCACCTATCACTCTGACCTTATTTCGTGTCATATTAGCCATCCCACTTCTCGCTCTAATAGTATGGTTTCGGGGAGAGAGCTTGCCAAGGGAAACTAAAGTTTGGGGATCATACCTCGTCATGGGCACACTCAACAATGCAATACCCTTCTCATTAATATTTTGGGGGCAAACGCAGATCACTTCGGGTCTCTCGAGTATACTAAATGGCGCCACAGGAGTCACAGGTATAATTGTAGCTGGTATAATGCTAAAAGATGAGCGGCTGTCTCCACATAAAGTAATTGGAGTGATTATTGGTTTTTTTGGCGTTATTGTTACCCTCGGCGTTGATACTTTACAAAGTTTTAATATTCTTAGCTTAGGACAATTCGCAATTTTACTTGCTGGTCTATCCTACTCATTTGCAGGTGTTTGGGCCAAACTTCGCCTTGCGGGCCAATCCGCCGAAATGAATGCGTTTGGGATGCTTATTTGCAGCTGTATATTAATGTTTCCAATTACACTTTGGGTTGATGGAATTCCAAATTTAGACCTTATGACAGACACTTGGGTGGCGTTAATCGCACTTGCAGTTTTTTGCACCTCTGTAGCTTATCTTCTTTATTTCAAAATCCTTAAACGCGCAGGCTCAGGTAATTTGATGTTAGTTACACTCTTGATCCCACCAGTTGCTGTTACATTGGGTGTATTTGTTTTAGGTGAATCAATAAAAGCCACATCTTTGATAGGCTTTGCATTAATTGCACTGGGTTTGGTTGTAGTAGATGGCCGAACTGCTCTAAGCCCCAAAAAACTTACATAAGTTAAATTGTGATTTTACACCATTCCAGGTCTTTATTTACATTTGATAACCTTGACTTTTGGGCAAAGCTGTTAAAACGAAAAATATTAAAATATGAAACTGGCGCACATCAAAATGGCATGTCATCAATAGTGGTAGCACTCTGGATATATTGAGCTACAACCTTCTTGGAGCCGGCCTTATCAAATTCAATATCCAGTTTTTCACCCTCAATGTTCATAACCTCACCATAGCCAAACTTTTGGTGAAAAACTCTGTCGCCAAGACTAAATGAAGAGATCACATTCATATCAATAGTCATATTTTTTTGTTCAGATGGCTGGCCTAGACCACGCTTAGCACTGCGCTCTTGCAACCGTTTCCAACCAGGTGAATTGTAAACATCAGCTTTACTTGCCCGATCAAAAATATCGCTACCCTCCATCTCTTGAACAGCGGGGTTCGCACTTGCCCCCATGCCTGCGGCACCATAACCACCACCGTAAAGCCCCGGAGGTGTTAGCACATCAACATGTTCTCCCGGCAATTCATCAACAAACCGGCTAGGGAGCGCTGACTGCCACTGTCCATATACTCGCCGGTTCGCCGCAAAAGAAATTGTGCACACCTCTTCAGCACGGGTAATGCCCACATAGGCCAATCTTCGTTCTTCCTCCAATCCCTTCAAACCACTTTCGTCCATAGAACGCTGAGACGGAAATAGTCCATCTTCCCACCCAGGTAAAAAGACCATCGGAAATTCCAAGCCCTTCGCCCCATGCAATGTCATTATTGAGACTTTGGCCCCATTTTTTTCCTGTTCATTATCCATAATCAAACTTACGTGTTCAAGAAAACCTTGCAAATTTTCAAAGCCTTCTAGCGCTTTCACTAGCTCTTTTAGGTTTTCTAAACGGCCTGGGCCTTCTGGTGTTCTATCATTCTGCCAATGCGCTGTGTAACCGCTTTCATCCAAAATAATTTGGGCTAATTCGACGTGATTGGCATCAGCGACCCTTACCTGGGCGCCCCAACGGTCAATTCCATCAATCAATAGAGCCAACTCAGTCGCACCTTTGCCTCCCAAACCACGACTAGACAACAGTATCCGTGCGCCCTCGACCAAAGATACACCATTAGTACGTGCTTCTAATTGGATTTTTTGTTGCGCCTTATCGCCTAGCCCACGCTTGGGCGTGTTCACAATACGCTCAAAAGCTAAATCATCGTCTCTGCTCAGCGCCAAACGAAAATAGCCCATGGCGTCACGGATTTCCATTCTTTCATAAAAACGAGGCCCCCCAAGAACACGGTAGGGTAGGCCAATTGTCAAAAACCGATCCTCAAAAGCACGCATTTGATGAGATGCACGCACTAAGATCGCTACACTGTCCAAATCATATGGGTCCCTACCACGCGTCCCTACTTGAGAAGCTTCAATTTCATCACCAATCCAACGCGCCTCCTCTTCACCATCCCAGTGACCTATTAGGCGCACTTTTTCACCTTCTAATTTTTCTGTCCAAAGGGTCTTGCCGAGGCGCCCCTGATTGCCATCAATGATTCCACTTGCAGCACCAAGAATATGTTGGGTAGATCTATAGTTTTGCTCCAACCGCACCACGTGTGCTCCCGGAAAGTCTTTCTCAAACCGCAAAATATTTCCTACTTCAGCACCGCGCCAGCCATAGATAGATTGGTCATCATCTCCAACGCAGCAGATATTCTGATGACCCTGAGCTAGCAGGCGAAGCCAGAGATACTGCGCAACATTTGTGTCTTGGTACTCATCGACCAAAATATATTTAAAAAATCGATTATACTGCGACAAAATATCAGGATTATTTTGAAAAATTGTCACAACGTGCAGTAGCAGATCACCAAAATCTGTCGCATTCAGGTCGCGTAGTCTCTGCTGGTACTGTTTGTATAACTCAACTCCTACGTAATTATATAAAACTAGTTCTGACTCAGGTACTTGATTAGGTGCCCACGCACGATTTTTCCAATTATCAATTATGTTAGCAAGCTGCCTCGCCGGCCAGCGTTTGTCATCAATTTGAGCCGCTGAGATTAATTGTTTCATTAATCTAAGCTGATCGTCTGTATCCAGAATAGTAAAATTACTTTTAAGGCCCACCAACTCCGCGTGACGACGTAGGAGTTTAACACAAATTGAGTGAAACGTGCCCATCCATGGCAAGCCCTCTATTTGACCGATCAAATTTCCCACTCTACTTTTCATCTCCCGCGCGGCTTTATTGGTAAAAGTCACCGACAAGATTTCGTTTGGACGCGCGGCACCAGTGTTCAGCAAATGAGCCACGCGGGTTGTTAGCGCTTTGGTTTTGCCAGTACCAGCTCCCGCCAGCATCAGCACTGGACCATCTAATTGCTCTACCGCCGCACGCTGGGCAGGGTTAAGTTCATCCATGTAAGAGGTTGAGCGAGCGGCAATGGCCATTTGACTTAAGCTAAGCTTTACCACTGCTGCCTGGTCATCTGAATCATTGGAGTTATTCATAATAATAGTTTAGCCCCATTAATTTAAAAATAAAAGATATGTTCGCGTTGTGTTCTCTGACTATTTTAATTAAATATCTCAACAATAAATTTTGTACTTAAACTTGTGAATGGTTTGATATAGGCGATTTTACATGAATTTTGAATCAAAATACCCCGCAATCTGTGACCTTCGAGAAAAAGCTAGAAAGCGAATACCTCACTTTGCATGGGAATATCTCGACAGTGCGACAGGAGACGAAAGTACTCTTAAACTCAACCGCAAGGGGCTAGATGAAGTACGATTTGTTCCACGCGGACTACGCGGCGAAATCACACCGAAACTAGAAACCTCTTTCTTGGGACAGAAATACTCCGCACCGTTTGGGATAGCCCCCGTAGGCATGTCCGGACTTATATGGCCAGGGGCAGAAAAGGTACTTTCGAGTTTTGCGGCTACCGCTAAAATTCCATATACGCTGTCTACAGTCGCAACAGCCACCCCTGAAGATGTGTCACCTCACCTTGGCGATATGGGATGGTTCCAAATATACCCCCCACGAGATGAGGCCATCCGCAATGATATGCTGTCACGTGTGAAGCATGCCGGGTTTAGGGTATTGGTAGTCACCATTGATGTGCCAGCGCCATCACGGCGAGAAAGACAAATCCGAGGTGGATTACGGCAACCGCCTCAGCTGACCCCTCGTATTTTATCGCATGTCATTCGTTGCCCAGCTTGGGCAATAAAAACTGCCCTTAATGGGAAGCCCCGCATGAAAATGATAGAGACATATGGCAAAGCAGCAATGGAAGAGTTTTCATCTCGGCCATCCAACAATCATGTCGGCTACCTGCTGCGCACCGCTCCAGATCACGAATATATAAAAATGCTACGGGACAGTTGGGATGGATTGCTAGTTGTAAAGGGCGTGATGTGTCCCGATGATGCGGAACCTTTAGAGAAGCTTGGAATTGATGCAGCGTGGGTGTCCAATCATGCAGGCCGCCAATTTGCGGGAAGTCCCAGCGCAATTGACATGTTACCAGCAATTCGGGCTGTTACAAATCTACCATTAATTTTTGATAGTGGTATCGAGGGCGGGCTGGATATAATGCGCGCCATTGGTTTGGGTGCAGACTTTGTCATGATGGGCCGCGCCTGGCATTATGCCCTTGGGGCCATGGGCGGAGCTGGTCCAGCGCACTTACTTAGTATGCTTAATGATGACCTAAAATCTAATATGATACAAATTGCAGCGTCTAAATTGGAAGAGCTACCTCCGTTAGTATATGGCTCATAATATTGCAGTCACCACGCGGCGTTAACAATGTAGTAACATAATAAAAAATGATTTATTAAGGCTTTTTTCAAGTGAATTTCAACACTGTCATCGTCACAGCACTAGAGGAATAAGCATGGCTAACTTTCAAAAAATTCTAATTGCAAATAGAGGTGAAATAGCCATTCGTGTCATGCGCGCCGCTAATGAGTTGGGTAAGCGTACAGTCGCTATATATGCTAATGAAGACAAACTTAGCCTACATCGCTTTAAAGCTGATGAGGCATACAAAATTGGCGTTGGTTTAGGCCCAGTGGCCGCATATCTCAGCATTAGTGAAATATTACGCGTCGCTAAGGCTTGCGGTGCTGATGCGATACATCCAGGTTATGGGCTCTTATCAGAAAACCCAGACTTTGTTGATGCCTGTAACGAAGCAGGTATAGTTTTCATTGGGCCAAAAGCAGAAACGATGCGCCAGCTTGGAGATAAGGCAAGTGCGCGGCGCGTTGCAATTGAAGCTGGGGTCCCCGTGATACCAGCCACAGAAGTTTTGGGCCATGATATCACAAAAATTAAGTCTCAAGCAGCCATTGTTGGCTATCCATTAATGCTCAAAGCAAGCTGGGGAGGCGGGGGACGCGGTATGCGGCCAATTTACTCGAGCAGCGAAGTTGAAGAAAAGGTTTTAGAGGGCCGCCGCGAGGCTGAAGCCGCTTTCGGCAATGGTGAAGGATATTTGGAAAAAATGATCCAGCGGGCTCGCCATGTCGAGGTACAAATTTTAGGTGACAAATTTGGTTCGATCTACCACCTGTATGAACGTGACTGCTCCGTGCAACGACGAAATCAAAAAGTGGTTGAACGTGCACCTGCCCCATATTTATCGAGCGATCAACGCGAACGAATTTGCACTCTTGGAAAGAAAATTTGTGAACATGTCGATTATGAATGTGCGGGTACCGTAGAGTTCTTAATGGATATGGATGATGGCGAATTTTATTTCATCGAAGTCAACCCACGGGTACAGGTCGAACATACCGTCACCGAAGAAGTAACTGGCATTGATATCGTGCGAGCACAGATCTTAATATCAGAAGGGAAAAGTCTTGCAGAGGCAACTGGAACAGATCATCAAAACAAGGTAAACCTTGATGGGCACGCGATGCAATGTCGTATTACTACTGAGGATCCATCAAATAACTTTATCCCAGACTATGGCCGAATAACCGCTTACCGTGGCGCAACGGGCATGGGAATTAGGCTCGATGGCGGTACTGCCTACTCCGGCGCTGTGATCACTCGCTACTACGACAGCCTTTTAGAAAAAGTTACCGCTTGGTCTCCAACTCCTGAAGCTACAATAGCAAGAATGGACCGCGCGTTGCGAGAATTTAGAATTCGTGGGGTGAGTACGAATATTGCGTTTGTAGAAAACCTCCTTAAGCACCCTACATTCTTGGCAAATGAATACACCACAAGTTTTATCGACACTACGCCAGATCTATTCAAATTTAATAGGCGCAGAGACCGTGCTACTAAAATTTTGACTTATATTGCAGATATCACTGTCAATGGGCATCCAGAAACAGAAGGTCGATTGCAACTAAATAAAGATCTCAAGGCTCCAATAGCACCAGAGATTTTTCATGATACTGCAAACCTCCCCTACGGAACCAAAAACCTTTTAGATGAACATGGCCCGCAAGCAGTGGCAGATTGGATGCAGTCGCAACAAAGTCTCCTGATTACCGACACAACTATGCGCGACGGCCACCAGTCACTTTTGGCGACTCGAATGCGAAGCCACGATATGATTAAAGTAGCACCAACCTACGCCGCCAACCTTTCTGGATTGTTCTCTGTTGAATGCTGGGGTGGCGCTACATTTGATGTTGCCTATCGCTTTTTGCAAGAATGTCCCTGGCAGAGACTGCGTGACTTAAGACAAGCGATGCCAAATGTGATGACACAAATGCTTTTGCGGGGTAGCAACGGCGTAGGTTATACCAATTACCCAGATAACGTTATACAATTTTTTATCCAGCAAGCCGCAAACACAGGAGTAGATGTGTTTCGGGTTTTCGACAGTCTTAATTGGGTGGAGAATATGCGCGTTGCGATGGATGCTGTCCTGAAAAATAACAAAGTCTGTGAAGCTAGTATCTGCTACACTGGCGATATTTTAAATCCAAACCGCGCCAAATATGATATTAAATACTACGTAAATATGGCAAAAGATCTCGAAGAAGCTGGAGCCCATATATTAGGTATAAAAGATATGGCTGGGCTATTAAAACCGGCCGCAGCACATGCTTTGATTGGAGCTTTAAAACAGGAAATTGGATTACCTATTCACTTTCATACACATGATACGTCAGGTATTTCCGGCGCAACAATACTCGCGGCCTCAGCGGCTGGTGTTGATGCAATCGACGCCGCTATGGATGCATTCTCTGGCGCTACATCTCAACCTGCTCTAGGTTCAATCGTTGAAGCTTTATCAAATACCGACAGAGATACTGGCCTTGATATTAATAAAATCCGCGAGGTTAGTTCATATTGGGCGAATGTTCGAGCCCAGTATTCAGCCTTTGAAACTGGCCTGCAAACTCCAGCATCTGAAGTTTATCTACATGAAATGCCTGGTGGCCAGTCAACTAACCTTAAGGCGCAGGCACGCTCTCTTGGTCTAGAAGACCGCTGGAGCGAAATAGCTCAAACCTATTCAGATGTTAACCAAATGTTTGGTGATATCGTAAAAGTAACCCCCAGTTCTAAAGTTGTGGGAGACATGGCTTTGATGATGGTCTCACAGGGGTTAAGCCGCGCAAAAGTCGAAGACCCTGATCATGATGTGGCTTTTCCAGATAGCGTGGTCGATATGATGCAAGGTAATTTAGGACAACCACCAGGCGGCTTTCCTCCAGAGATCGTTAAAAAGGTATTGAAGGGCCAAAAGCCCTCAACCGAACGCCCAGGAAAACTAATGCAACCCGCAAAACTTGAAGTCATCCGCGCTGAACTCAGTGCAGAACTGGACGGCAAAGAGATAGATGACGACGATTTGAATGGTTACCTGATGTACCCAAAAGTATTTCTAGATTATATGGCTCGACATCAATCTTATGGTCCAGTGCGATCCCTCCCTACCCAGACATTTTTTTATGGGATGCAACCAGGCGAGGAGATTACAGCCGAAATCGACCCGGGTAAAACTCTGGAGATTTTATTACAAGCAGTCGGAGAAACCAACGAAGAGGGAGACGCCCGTGTCTTTTTTGAATTAAATGGTCAGCCCCGGGTAATCCGAGTTGCAGATCATAAAATAACAACCTCTAAAGCGAGAAGGCGAAAAGCTGAAATAGGCAATGCCGACCATATTGGCGCGCCAATGCCTGGCGTGGTGGCAAATATTTCTGTGATTGAAGGGGCTGATGTGAAAAAAGGTGACTTACTACTTACAATAGAGGCCATGAAAATGGAGACGGGGATCCATGCAGAACGCGATGCGAAAGTGAAAGCGATACATGTTGTAGCTGGTGCTCAAATAGACGGGAAAGATCTTCTAATAGAATTGGCATAAAAGTTGATCTCAGTTATTACGAATAAATATGAAATTTGGTAAATTTAACTGATTAATTAAAAATCGTTTGAGGGGATCGAACATGACCAAAAAAATACTGTTGATGTCAGACCTCCATATCACCTTACCAGAAGTAAATATTGCCGGGTTGGACCCTATATCTAGGTTTAATAGATGCCTAGAACATGCATCTGTTCATCATCCAGATGCAAGTCATCTATTTCTAATGGGTGATCTAACTCACCACGGGTTGTATGAAGAGTACCAAATCTTAAAAGACGCCTTAGACGCTCAACTCTTCGAGACAACACTTATGTTGGGGAACCATGATCGACGCACTTCATTCCAAAAAGCTTTTCCAAACCTCTCAGCAGACTTTCAGCACGGATCACAAAATTTCGGTACAACCAAAGTTCTTTATCTTGATACATTGGACGAAGGTGCCGAAATTGAGCATAGCGGCTTTATCTGCGAAGAGCGCATGCAGTGGTTGAAAAGCAA
>CAJWTH010000022.1 GCA_913047725.1 uncultured Planktomarina sp. | reverse complement strand
TTTAAATAGTTATTAAAAAGAAAAAAACTTGATTGTGAGGAATAATATGGGAGGATGCTAATTATTCGGTACTTGCCCGAAAAAGAATCACCACACTAAACAAAAGAGTAATTCTAGGGCAGTACTCAAAACATGCGCACGACGCGTAAAAAAGGGAGACTACTAATGAAGAATTTTAAACAAAATTTTGTTGCTGCAGCACTATCATTTACACTTGCATCTGTTTCTGGCCAGGTTTCTGCCGAAGACTCAAGTAAGCCAATCGTGATACCTACGCACAACTGGTCTAGTCAGGTTGTTATGGCTTACGTAATCGGTGGCATTTTTGAAAGCATGGGCAACAACGTGGAGTATGTTCCAGCTGATACTCAAGCTGTTTATGAAGCTATACGTAATGGAGATGTGACCATTTCTCATGAAGTTTGGCAGTCTACTTTTGGAGCATCATTTTACAATGCAATGGACAAAGGTGGAATTATAGACGCTGGTACTCATGCGGCCCTGACTTTGGAAGAAATGGGCGTCCCCCAGTATGTAATTGATGATAATTTGTGTCCAGGTTTGCCAAATTGGGAAGCTCTTGCAAATTGCCAAGAAGTGTTTGCGACGGCTGATTCAGGTGGCAAAGGTCGTTGGTTAGAAGGTCCACAAAGTTGGCATGGTGATCAAATGCCAGAGCGGCTTGCTGGGCTGGGTTTAGACGATAAATACATGGTTAAATTTGCCGGTTCTGCTGATGCACTTTGGGCTGAGCTTGCTTCTGCCAAAAAAGAAGGCCGAGGCGTTATTACATTCAACTGGACGCCAAACTTTACTGACGCTGAGGGCTTCGTATTTATTGAATTCCCCGAGTACTTCGACGGTTGTCGCGTTGGAGACGGTGGTGACGGTGCATGTGGTTCACCAAAAGGTTGGTTGAAGAAGGCTGCGAATTATAAGTTCCCCAAAACGCATCCTGCAGCCTATAAGGCATTCAGCAAAATTTCGTTCACTTCAACTGATATCGGTCAAATGGCTGCTCTGGTTGATATTGACAAAATGAGCCATGAAGATGCTGGAAAAGCATGGTTGGCTGCCCATGAAGACGTTTGGAAGCCTTTCGTAGAATAAATTAGTACTATTTTTCCTGTAACGCCCCCTGGGCGTTACAGGATTTCCTGTTGCCCAGTATGCTTTGTGATAGGTAATCTCTAGTTGTTCGGATGTTTATTTGGCTTTGCTCAAAAGCTTGTTAATTCCACATTTTTTCACTGATGCGCTTGATAGGAACTAAATATGTCTTCGCAAAATGCTCCAGATTTGGCAACAAAACCGGTAATAAAATGTGACTCAGTTTATAAAATTTTTGGTGAAAATGCTAAAAAAATTCTCACACAATCCAATGGCCAAGTGGATGCTAAAACGTTTAGTAACGCGGGCTGTGTTGTTGGAGTAAATAACGCCTCTTTTGAAGTGCATAAGGGTGAAATTTTAGTGGTTATGGGACTGTCCGGCTCTGGGAAGTCAACCTTACTACGCTGCATCTCTCGTTTGACAGCAGCAACAGCTGGAAATATTTTTATAGATGGCCAGGATTTGTTGGCTATGAACTCTAAACAACTCATCGAACTACGACGTAATAAAATGGGAATGGTTTTTCAAAATTTTGGATTACTGCCTCATAAAACGGTACTGGAAAATATTGCTTTTCCACTTCAAGTAAAAGGCCTTGGCACCCAAGAGAGTGTTAACAGGGCTTTTGAAATGGTCGAATTAGTTGGTTTGGATGGTCGAGAAAACTACTTTCCTCGGCAATTGTCTGGTGGGCAACAACAAAGAGTCGGGATTGCTCGCTCTCTAGCCGTTGAGCCAGATATTTGGTTTCTTGATGAACCGTTCTCTGCACTCGATCCATTAATTAGAAAAGAAATGCAGGATGAATTCCTTCGTTTGCAGGGAGTTTTAAATAAAACTATTCTATTTGTCACTCATGACTTCAATGAAGCTCTGCGTCTTGCTGATCGCATTGCAATTATGAAAGATGGTGTTATCGAGCAACTTGATACTCCAGCAAATATTGTCCTGAAACCGGCAACTGAATATGTCCGTAAGTTTACCGAAGAAGTGCCCCGAGAAAAGGTACTTAAAATTGGAGCTGTAATGGATCCAGCGGTTGATGCATCTAAACTAGGCTCTTTAAAGGTTTCTCAAGACGCAATCATACAAACTGTTGCAGAAGCAATATTGACCGAACCTAAACACGTAGAAGTAGTTAATGAAGCAGGCGATGTTGTTGGCTCAATACATGCAGGAAAAGTAATTAAAATGTTGTTTGGAAATGTTAATTCATCAGAGAATGACGGGTAGGTTGGACCCATGAAGTTTCTACATAAGCATCCAAAGCTGATGCAATTTGCTTTGCTACTTGTAGTTTTTTTAATTCTCTGTGCGGTGGTTATTCCATCTGAAACCAATGTGTTTTGGCGATTTCCATCGTTGTTTGCAGGACTCCCAGGCACGATTAATGCTTTTGCTGAATATCTGATGTATGATTGGATGCTAATTGAGATTTATGATCCAGAATTGGAAGAGTTTGAAGAATCCGCACTTATAAAAGAACTAACGCGTGGTTTTTCTCGAGGTGTACTTTTCTGTATTGATCTAATTAGAGAAATTCTTCTTGGAGGTGTGAAGACCATTGTAGCATTTACCAGCTGGGATTTTATCAAAGAAAATAAATGGGCGGTGTGGCCTGCACTACCTTGGACCGTAGTGGCAGGTGGTGCTGTTATTTTGGGATATGCCCTCAGGGGAAAGGGCTTGGCGCTCCTAGCGGGTTTGGCCACTGGCTACATTGCAATTTTTGGCCAGTGGGTGCCTGCAATGGAAACGTTATCTTTTGTTCTTGTTGCTGCCCCGGTATCTTGTGTTTTAGGACTTTTTCTAGGTTCTGTTGCCTATAAAAGTAGTGCTGCAGAAGTAATTCTTAAGCCACTTTTAAATGTTGCGCAGACAATGCCACATTTTTCCTATCTCATTCCGGTTATGGTGTTCTTTGGTGTTGGTGACCATGCAGGAGCAATTGCAACGATCATATTTGCTACACCACCGATGATCCGGCTGACTCTTTTGGGATTGAAGCGTGTTTCGCCGGAAGTTGTTGAGGCGGGCATGATGAGTGGTTGCAACGATATCCAGATGATGTTCAGGGTATTAATACCAACTGCTCGTCGTGATATTTTAATTGGTATTAACCAGGTTATAATGCAGTGTTTGGCAATGGCAGTGATAGCTTCTTTTATTGGCGCGAAGGGGCTCGGGTTCAATCTATTACTGGCCTTAAATCAGTTGCGGATTGGGCAGGCGTTGGAACTGGGTATTTGCATAGTTCTTATAGCAGTTGTTTTAGATAAGTTGTCCCTCGCTTGGGCACATAAACAGACTGATTACTTTGCAGATAGCGGCTTTTTACAACGCAACAAATATAGAAGTTTATTTTTATTGTTGCTTGTAACTGCAATTGTTTTTACGTTTTTTGGAAAGGTATTGTTTGCTGACGGGATTAACTATTTTTATTTAATTCCTCACAATAAGGGAATAACTACTGAGCTATTCTGGCAGGCAGGTGTCGATTGGATGGTTGATAATTGGTACCAAGGATTACAAATTTTTAATACTGGATTGATAGTAGGTGTCTTAATGCCAATGAAGGCAGCATATTTAGGCATGCCAGTAATTGCGACTTTTGTTCTAGTCATGGGGGTGGGTTACATTCTTGGGGGCTTGCGGTCAGCCATAATAGTTGGTGGGTTTCTTATGTTCATCGCACTAACAGAATGGTGGGACCGGGCATTAATTACAGCTTATATGACTTCGTTTGGGGTGATGGTATCCGCATTTATAGGAATTACCGTAGGATCCTTGTGTGCTCAAAATAGCTTTGCTACCAAGGTGATATTACTTGTGTGTGATACGTTTCAGACATTTCCATCATTCATTTATTTAATACCCGTAATTATGCTGTTTGGTGTCACAGACACGTCAGTTTTGATTGCCGTGATTGTTTATGCAACTATTCCTGCTACCCGCTACACGGTGGAGGGCCTCAGTAGCGTGCCGGCAACACTGCATGATGCAGGTTCAATGTCGGGTGTAAATAGATTGCAGCGCTGGCTTAAAATTGAAATTCCCTTGGCATTCCCCCACATTATGCTTGGGATAAATCAAACAGTGGTTTTCGCCCTTTTCATGGTCATCATAGGCGCAATGATTGGCACGGATGATTTAGGCCAATACATTTTAAAGGCGTTGTCAGATAAGAATGGTATCGGCAATGGGCTAGTGCTGGGACTGTGCGTGGCATTTATTGGTCTCGCTGTTGATCACTTAATTCATACTTGGGCGGATCAGCAAAAAGAGGCTTTAGATCTGGCATAAATTTAACAGAATAGCTATTTCAGTTAACCTAAAAAGAAAAAGTGCGTGACATTACCAGTGTATTAGACTCCAAATTTTTAACTCTAATCTAAATTATTAAAAGCCAAAACTAGATAAGGATTATATCTCAGGCCTTTTTTTTTGCTACGTTTCGCGTTAACTAGTTTAAAGTTAAAAAGGGTGTCGCAATGATAGAAGGTAAAAAATACTATTTTCCCACGGGCGGTCTGCCAAGCCAAAATGATATCATGACCCAGCGCGCTGTGTTCACTGAGGCGTATGCTGTGATCCCAAAAGGCTGTATGCGTGACATTGTCGTTAGTTTTTTGCCACATTGGTCCAGCACTCGCGCTTGGGTTTTAGCGCGGCCACTTAGTGGGTTTTCTGAAACATTTTCGCAATACATCATGGAGGTATCGCCTGGAGGAGGGAGTACCGACCCCGACACTGATCTAAGTGCACAATCTGTTTTATTTGTTACAGATGGGCAGGGTTATTTAGAGATAAATGGTGAGAAACACGAACTTTGTGCAGGCAGTTACGCCTATATTCCTGTTGGTGCTAATTGGGAGTTAAAAGCTGTTGAATCAACATTAAGGTTTCATTGGGTACGAAAGGCTTATGTAGGGGTAAAGGGAATTGATGCACCGGAAGCCTTTGTCACCCACGAAGACAAAAATACTATAAATTTTGTACCAGATACCGATGGTGCATGGGGAACCACTAGATTTGTAGAGCTGGATGATCTTCGCCATGATATGCATGTAAATATCGTAACCTTTCAGCCTGGAGGCGTTATCCCGTTTGAGGAAACTCACGTTATGGAACATGGGTTGTATGTTCTGCAGGGAAAAGCTGTCTATAAACTGAACCAGGACTGGGTGGAGGTTGAGGCCGGTGACTTCATATGGCTGAGAGCTTTTTGCCCCCAAGCCTGCTATGCGGGTGGCTCTGAACCGTTTCGCTACCTGCTATACAAAGACGTAAATCGTCACATGCCATTGAAACTATAATTGGCCTATCAATTACAATAAATTTTTTTAGCGTGGTAATAGATCTCGAAGTCGTAACTCAGCTATGCGTTCAACCTGATGGCATGCTTCGTTGAATTCGATCGCTTGCTCATTTGCAATTCGAGTTTCAAACGCACTCAAAATATCATCTTTGTTGTGATCGCGCACGGCAATAATGAATGGAAATCCATGTTTTTTGACATAGTTAGAATTCAACTTTATGAAATTTTCGCGTTCACTATCAGTAAGTGCGTCCAGCCCAGCACTCGCCTGCTCAGTTGTGCTTGCAGCGGTTAGACGCCGTGCAGCGGTAAGTTTCCCCGCCAAGTCTGGGTGAGCTACAAGCACCTCTAATCGCTTGGCATCAGTAGATGAACGAAATACTCGACATAGCGCGTTGTGTAGTCCAGTGGCATTATCGTGCATTGGGCCTAATTCCAACTTGTGAGCGCGCTCAGCTATCCAAGGTGAATGTTCGAAAATACCGCCATAAGTCTCCACAAATATTTCCCTGGTCATTTGGCTGGGACGAGTGAACCGTTTGTGGGGGTGAGTGGCAGCCCAGTGGTCAGCAATTTCTTCTCTTGTTGCAAACCAAACGCCATCATGGGTATTTGCATAATCAATGAAACGTTGAAGTGCAGCGGCGCGGCCAGGACGACCAATCAGGCGACAATGCAGGCCTATTGACATCATTCTACCGCCTTCTGCGTATAGTGTGTCAAAGCTATCTTTCAGGTAAGTAAAAAATTGATCTCCGGAATTGAAGCCTTGTGGTGTCGCAAACCGCATGTCGTTAGCATCTAGCGTATAAGGTATAATTAATTGGTCTATTTTACCAAATTCCATCCAATACGGCAGATCATCCGCATACGTATCGGCTAGGTACTTAAATTGGCCTGTTTCTGCGGCCAGCTTGAGTGTGTTTTCAGAACTACGCCCAGTGTACCAGCCTTGCGGTGGGCTTCCCACAACTTCTGTATGCAAGCGTATGGCTTCCACCATATCGGCCGCCTCACTTTTAACTGATGTATCCTTGTATTCAATCCATTTTAGTCCATGACTGGCTATTTCCCAGCCTGCAGTTTTCATAGCGGCTACTTGTTCAGGAGCTCGCGCTAGCGCCGTTGCTACGCCGTAGACGGTCACTGGCAAGTCTTTCATCATCCTGTGCAACCGCCAAAAACCAGCTCTTGCACCATATTCGTAAATGCTCTCCATATTGGAGTGACGTTGATTGGGCCAAGCCGTTGCGCCAACTATCTCAGATAAAAAAGCCTCAGACGTAGTATCGCCATGTAAAATATTGTTCTCGCCACCTTCCTCGTAATTTAGTACCAGTTGCAGAGCGATCCGCCCATTGTTAGGCCACTCAACCAACGGCGGAGTGGCTCCGTAGCCAGACATGTCGCGTGGATAGCGGTTCATAATTTTTCTCCCATTTGGGCATTCTCTTTTCTTATTTTATGCGCGAACATAAGAAAAGTAACAAAGGAATACTTCATGACAGGATTTTTAACCACTCATGTTTTGGACACGGCCCGGGGCTGTCCCGCACCTGGAATTAAAATTGAACTCTTTTTGCATAAAAATGGTAGAATTAACAAGATTAATGAGGCAGTGACCAATGCTGATGGGCGTACTGACAGTCCAATACTACCACAAGAATCTTTTGAAACTGGAAAATATGAATTGATTTTCTATGCTGGCGAATACCTACGCGCTACTGACCAGGCAGGGGTGGAACCAATATTTTTGGATGAAATCCCTATTCGCTTTGCGATGGCGATGGATAATCACTATCATGTGCCATTACTGCTGACCGCGCACGGCTATTCTACTTATCGGGGCAGCTAAAGGTTTAAAAAATGTATGATTTTGCAATTTTATGGGAGTGGCTGAGCTTTGGAATTCGGTGGCTGCATGTTATTACAGCGATGGCTTGGATAGGTTCCTCTTTCTATTTTATTGCTCTAGATTTAGGGTTGAACCGAAATATTGATGGACCTGCTGATGGTGAAGAATGGCAGGTTCATGGCGGTGGTTTTTACCATGTCCAAAAATATTTAGTTGCACCCGCTGCGATGCCGGAACATCTGACTTGGTTTAAGTGGGAAAGCTATACAACGTGGCTATCGGGTGTAGCACTTCTGATGGTTATGTATTGGGCGGGATCTGAGCTATATTTAATTGATCCAGCCAAAATGGATTTATCACCCATGCAGGCTGTAGTGATTTCTGGGGGATCTCTGGCCATAGGCTGGGTGGTCTATGATTACTTATGTAAATCAAAGCTCGGTGAGCGGCCAACTGTGCTAATGGTTTTGCTTTTTTTGGTGTTGGTTATAATGTCTTGGGGGTACGATCAGGTTTTCACAGGCAGGGCCGCTCTACTGCATTTGGGGGCATTTACTGCAACTATTATGACAGCAAATGTCGCTATGGTAATCATGCCAAATCAGCGAATAGTTGTCGCTGATCTAAAGGCAGGCCGGCTGCCAGATCCAAAATACGGTAAAATAGCAAAACTTCGATCCACGCATAATAATTATCTGACGCTCCCAGTTATATTTTTAATGCTTTCAAATCATTACCCGCTAGCTTTTGGTACTCCATACGCATGGATTATAGCTTGTTTGGTGTTTTTGATGGGAGTTTCCATTCGTCATTATTTTAATTCGATGCATTCGCGCAACGGCAAACCAAATTGGACATGGGGTATAACGTTTATTTTATTTGTTTTAATTGCCTGGCTGTCCTCTATTCGCCATTTTGATGGTGATATTGAGGCTGTAAAGGTTATTCCTCTTACCAGCTACGAGGAGCGATTTGCACAGGCTGATGGCTTTGAAAATGCGCATGAAATAGTGCAGGGTCGCTGTGGTATGTGCCACGCACGTGAACCGGTTTGGGACGGAATCAGATGGGCGCCAAAAGGAGTGTTGCTAGAAACTCGTGCTGACATCGCTAAAAATGCACATTCGATTTATTTACAGGCCGGTATTAGCCACGCCATGCCGCCGGGCAACATCACTAATATTTCACAGAAAGACCGTGCTATTTTAGTCAATTGGTATAGATCCGCAAACTAAGTAATTAAAAAATCTTTTATGTTTGAAATTTTAATCCCTCAAACTAAAATACCGCAACTACGTTCAAGAATTCTATTCTAACCCCTCTAATTTGGAGTTTTCTCTGTGGATACAGAAGATAAAACTATTTGTCTCACAACTGCCCAGGCGATCATCCGCTTTCTGGCGTCTCAGTATATCAAGATTGATGGAGTAGAAACTCGTGTTTGTGGCGGTGGTTTTGGCATATTTGGTCATGGTAACGTGCCCTGCTTAGGTGAAGCGCTTTACGACCATAAAGATGTATTGCCACTTTATCGCGGTCAAAACGAGCAAGGTATGGGGTTTGCTGCCGCTGCTTATGCTAAATATCATCTACGACAGCGTTTTATGTTCTGCACTGCTTCTGCTGGCCCTGGTACCGCAAACTTATTAACAGCGGGGGCTCTCTGCCACGCCAACCGTTTGCCGATGCTAATGCTCTGTGGGGATACATTTTTAACTCGCCTTCCAGACCCAGTGCTGCAGCAATTAGAGCATTTTGGAAATCCAGCGTTAGGATTGAATGACGCATTTCAACCGGTTAGTAGGTATTGGGACAGGATTACGCATCCTGCTCAGGTTCTTCAATCTTTACCTGCCGCCTTAGCTACATTGCTAGACCCTGCTGATTGTGGCCCGGCGTTCATCGCACTGCCGCAAGATGTACAGGGCTGGACCTATGATTACCCACTGTCTTTTTTTGATAGAAAGATACACCGGATTCGCCGCCAAACACCCGATGTTCGCGAGATTCAAGATGCTTTGAAAGTACTAAAAGACGCCAAGCGCCCAGCTATTATCGCGGGTGGTGGGGTGCAGTATTCTAAAGCTGTCAAAGAGTTAATCAGTTTTGCGGAAGCAACAAATATCCCGGTGATACAAACGATCGCCGGGCGTGCGAATTTGTTAGAAGACCATAAACTCAATTTGGGGCCAGTTGGAGTTACGGGATCAGAGAGTGGCAACTGGGTAGCCGAACGTGCTGATGTCATATTGTCTGTGGGTAGCCGCCTACAAGATTTTACAACAGGTTCTTGGACCGCTTTTGCAGTTGATGCTAAATTTATTTCCCTGAATACTGCAAGGCATGACGCTACTAAACACATGGCTTTGAGCTTAGTTGGTGACGCCAAACTTGGACTGAAAGCACTTGAAAATGGTATTGGCCAGTATCAGGCGCCACCAGGTTGGACTAGAGACGCACAGGCTCAACGGCAGAAATGGGATTCCTATGTATTAGAAAATACCAAAGCCGGTAATCGGCCTAATTCATATGCACAAGCGATTGGCATAATAAACGCGATTTGCCACCCACGAGATCGGATAGTTGCAGCGGCAGGTGGATTACCTGCGGAAGTTACCGCAAACTGGCGGACATTGGACATTGGCACCGTTGATGTTGAGTTTGGTTTCAGTTGTATGGGGTATGAAATTGCGGGTGGATGGGGTGCACGTATTGCCCAAAGTGAGGTGGAACCTGAGCAAGATACGATAGTCTTTACTGGTGATGGAAGCTACATGTTGATGAATTCGGACATCTACTCTTCGGTGCTCACTGGTAAGAAATTGATTGTACTAGTGCTTGATAATGGAGGCTTTGCTGTAATCAATAAATTACAAAATAACACTGGAAATGAAAGTTTTAATAATCTAATTGCTGATTGCCCAACAGTTGCCGAGCCTTTCTCGGTTGATTTTGTTGCTCATGCGGCTTCCATGGGGGCTAATGCTGAGAAAGTTTCAAACTTTGTGGAGCTGGAAGAGGCATTTGCGCGCGCCAAAGCTGCCTCTAAAACATCAGTTATTGTGATGGATGTGGATCCCTATGATGGCTGGACAACTGAAGGCCACACTTGGTGGGAAGTGGGCACCCCTCAAGTAAGTGACCATGCGCGGGTTCGTGAGGCACACCAAGATTGGGAAAGTAGCCGTTCGAAACAACGGCGTGGGGTATAGGTGATGCAGGGAGTTTTGGCGGGAATTGCGCAAAATAATTTTGTAGTCCTTGGCCGAGCTGGGATGGATTTTTTTCCAGATCCTCCAGGTACAAAGACAGAAGAATCTGAAACATTCAGGGCAGGGCTTGGTGGATCTTCGGCCAACATCGCCGCTGGCTTGGTTAAGTTGGGTGGGAAGGCAGCCCTAGTTACTTCAGTAAGTGACGACAGCGTCGGACGATACTGTTTAAAGCAGCTCCAAGACTATGGTGTTAACTGCACGCACGTTAAGTCGGTGGGTGGTGAATTCCGTAATTCCTTGGCCGTTTATGAAAGTCGTGTTAATGACCACCAAAGTGTAATTTACCGGAATGGTGCGGCTGACTTTCAATTTACAATACCGGATGCGGAAGAGGTTGTTTATAAAGATTTTGGTGCATTAGTAACTGCGGGCACTGTATTTGCGGCTGAACCCAGCCGTTCGGCAGCCTTTCACGCGTTTGATTTAGCTAAGGCTGCAGGCCTCCCAATCATTTTTGACATAGATTACCGCCCCTACAGCTGGCCTTCAGCGGAGGTTGCTGCTGAGGTTCTGTCACGCGCGGGTGCTATGTCTGATGTGATTGTTGGAAATGATGAGGAGTTTGGTTTCATGGCTGGTGACATTAAAAAAGGTCTAGGCAAGGCCCGTGGGCTATCCCAAACTAGTGCCAAGATTGTGATCTACAAAATGGGTGAAAAAGGCGCGATCACGTTTGCTGATGACCTCGAGTTGCATACTGGTATTTATTCGGTCATCCCATTGAAGCCCACAGGCGCTGGTGACAGCTTTATGGCGGGATTCTTGGTAAGCATGGCTCAAGGCCTATCACTAGAGCAATCCATACTCCGTGGATCTGCATGTGCAGCTATCGTGGTAGGCAAGCCTGGATGTGCGCCTGCGATGCCCTACCCAGGAGATTTAGAAACGTTTTTGGCTCAACACCCAGGCCCA
Source organism: uncultured Planktomarina sp. (assembly GCA_913047725.1). Classification (GTDB taxonomy): domain Bacteria; phylum Pseudomonadota; class Alphaproteobacteria; order Rhodobacterales; family Rhodobacteraceae; genus Planktomarina. Next base: position 10,298 of record CAJWTH010000022.1, on the reverse strand, counting down.
TCGGATATTAAAGGATAGTCTATGCATATCGCTCCATTTAACAATCACAATTGTGCCATCGTCGATGTTGAGGACAGCACGGTTCCATTGAATTATTTCAACATTGTCAAGCTTACAAAAGGGCAAGCCTTTGAATATAAGGTGCCGGGCTATGAGACCTGCATCGTGCCGGCCACCGGCACAGTGGACGTAGATGTTGAGGGCTTCAAAGCGACATCTTTGGGTGGACGTTCTGAAGATGTTTGGGATGGTGAGCCTGAGGGTGTTTATGTGCCTTCTGGCGCTACTGCTGAAATGATCTGTTTATCGGAAATGGCGGAAGTCTTCGTAGCTGGCGCCAAATTTGATCAGGTCTTAGACCCGTTTTCGGTGCGTACTGACGAGATTGACTTGGTACAATATGGCTCAGACGACACTAAAACGCATCGTAAAATCAAACATATATTGGGCCAAAAACAACATGGAAAAGTTGGCCGCTTGCTGGTTAGTGAACTGTTCACGGTAGGGGCCGGAGGTTGGTCTGGGTTTCCCAGCCATAAGCATGATACTGATCGCCTCCCGATAGAAACTCGCCATGATGAGACCTATAATTTCCGCTTCAAACCTAATTGGGGTTCAGGTGTTCAAATGTTGCAGCGGGAAGACAACAAACCTGGTGAAGCTTATCACATAATGAATGGTTCAACTATCTGTCTCGATAATGGATATCATCCATGTTGTGTGTTGCCTGGCTATGAGATGTATTATTTCACAATACTTGGTGGACTGAGCCAGCGCTCACTGGTGCAGTATTTCCAACCGACCCATTCATATCAGGTGGAGACCATTCCTGGCATTAAAGACATGATTGCTAAATTTAAATGACACTTGTTAACTTAGCCCAGGTCCTGCAACCTGCATTGGAACAAGGATACGCCGTGGGTGGTTTGGTTACACTTGGCTGGGAGGACATGACGGCCTATGTCGCTGCGGCAGAAGCTGAAAATTGTCCAGTAATTTTGCAAGCTGGTCCATCTTGTCGAGCGCATACGCCGTTGCCAGTACTTGGAAAAATGTTTCAAACTTTAGCCGAAGCAGCCTCAGTCCCAGTGGTTGCGCATCTAGATCATGGCTATACCTTTGAGGATTGTAAGATTGCCTTAGAAAGTGGCTTCACCTCCCTAATGTTTGATGGTTCGCGCAAGCCCTTGCAGCAGAATATAGATGAAACTGCTGAGGTTGTAGAAATGGCGCATGCGGCAGGTATTTCATGTGAGGGTGAGATTGGGTTTGTGGGATACTCTGGTGGTGAGAGCTCAAATGGGACTGACCCAGCCGAAGCCGCAAAGTTTTCTCGCGATAGTGGTATTGATGCCTTAGCTATCAGCGTGGGCAATGTTCACCTCCAACAGAAAAAGGATGGTGGGCTAGATTTGGACCGAATAGCAGAGATTGAGGCGATGACGTCAGTGCCGTTGGTCATTCACGGTGGCTCCGGTGTGCCTAATGCACAGCGAACGCTTTTGGCTTCACAGACATCTATTTGCAAGTTTAACATTGGAACGGAGTTGCGTATCGCTTTTGGTACTGCGCTTCGCCAGGCCGTTGCTTCAGACCCAGCTCGTTTTGATAGGTTGCAGATTTTAGTAGATACGATCGACCCGGTGCAATTAGCGGCACAGCGCGTATTGAGTGCCTTTGGTGCTCCACCTCAAAGATAACGAGCTTCAAGGGACACCTGATTGTTAAGCCTTTGGTTTTTTAGCAGCTTTCTTTTTTGCTTTTGGTTTTTTCTTGGTAGGGGCCTTTTCTGCAATTAAAGCCAAAGCCTGATCCATGGTTAACTTTTCAGGCTCCACATCTTTTGGAATTGTTGCGTTAACTTTGCTCCATTTTACATATGGGCCATACTTACCAGACATCACATTAACTGGCCCACCCTCGCTGGGGTGTTCTCCAAGCTCGACAAGTGGTGTCGCCGCAGCTCCACGCCCACCACGGGCGGCTTTCTTGGCTAATTCTTCTACGGCTCGGTTCATCCCGATCGTCCAGACTTCATTAATATCACCAATATTTGCGTACATCGTACCGTGCTTCACGTAAGGGCCAAACCGGCCAATAGAGGATTCTATTAACACACCATCTTCTGGGTGAGGTCCAATTTCGCGCGGTAACGACAAAAGTTGAACAGCCTTCTCAAAGTCTAGTTCGTCTATGGCCCAGGTCTTTGGAATAGACATGCGTTGTGGCTTTGGGTTTTCTTCAGTAGCATTACCACGTTGGACATAGGGCCCGTATCGACCGTCACGTAGGCTAATCGGATCTTCACCATCGTGGCCTAAAAGCTTACCGTCTGGGCCGATTGCACTGCTCTCAGTGCCTGGGGGGCCAAAAGGGCGAGTGAAGCGACACTCTGGATAATTGGAGCAACCAATAAATGCACCGCCTGAACGTGCGGTACGCATTGATAAACGACCACTGCCGCAATTTTTGCACTGTCGTGGATCAACCCCAGACTCCTCAACCGGAAATAAGTGCGGCTCTAAGGCTTCATTTATTTTTTCTAAAACTTCAGTGATAGACTGATCCATCGCCTCGTCTATTGAAACCTTGAAATCCTTCCAGAAGCGGCTCAGTACGTTGCGATACTTTCGTTCTCCTGCAGAAACGTCATCAAGTTGGGTCTCAAGGTTTGCCGTAAATTCGTATTCGACGTATTGTCTAAAAAAATTGGTTAAAAATACAGTAACTAAACGCCCTTTGTCTTCTGGGATAAGTCTATTTTTTTCTTTACGAACATAATCTCGATCTTGAATGGTTGTAACGACTGAGGCGTAGGTTGAAGGCCGACCAATGCCTAATTCTTCCATCCGTTTAACCAGACTTGCCTCGGTATATCTTGGGGGGGGTTGTGTGAAATGCTGTTCTTGAATTACTGATTTTTTAGATAAAACATCCCCTGCCATAATCTGTGGCAGTCGCTTGTCGTCATCGTCAATAACGGTGTCATCTCGTCCCTCTTCATAGACGCGCATGAAGCCATCAAATAAAACAACCTGCCCATTGGCCCTTAGACCAACTTGTCCATCATCACTCTTGATTTCAACAGTGGTACGTTCCATTCTTGCTGCCTCCATCTGACTAGCGATGGTTCGTTTCCATATTAAATCATATAATTTTTTCTGGTCAGGCTCGGAGATGTTTAGCTGATCTGGAGCTTGATCCAACTCTGTTGGGCGTATACATTCATGTGCTTCTTGGGCATTTTTAGCCTTATTTTTGTACATTCTTGGTGATTTTGGGACATATTGTTTGCCATAGCGATCAGCAATTACATCGCGAGCCGCATGTACTGCTTCTGGGGCCATATCTATGCCATCCGTCCTCATGTAAGTAATAAATCCGGATTCATAAAGACGTTGAGCCGTCGACATTGTCTGCCTAGCTCCCATGCCAAACTTACGACTAGCCTCTTGCTGTAGAGTTGACGTCATGAATGGGGCGGATGGGTTCCTGCTGGCGGGCTTTGCTTCAACGGTGGCTACCTTTAGGTCACGGCTCGTTACTGCCTGAACTGCTATCTCAGCTTCCGTTGAGTTTGATATATCAAATTTATCTAACTGCTTGCCACCCATTGTAGTCAGTCGTGCGTCAAAAACCTTTCCGCTAGGGGTGCCCAAAGATGCAGCAACACTCCAATATTCGCGTGCGTTAAAAACTTCAATCTCCATCTCACGTTCAACAATTAACCTAAGAGTTACAGATTGTACCCGCCCGGCTGATTTAGCACCGGGCAAGCGTCGCCAAAGCACAGGGGAAAGTTTGAACCCTACCAAGTAGTCTAAGGCGCGGCGAGCCAGATAAGCCTCTACCAGCTCCATATCGACCTGCCTTGGCGATTTCATGGCTTCAGTCACGGCCGTTTTTGTAATGGCATTAAAAACTACTCTGCTGACTGGGGTGTCTTTCTTGATTGCGCGACGTTTAGTTAGCGTTTCCTGCAAGTGCCAACTGATTGCTTCGCCCTCGCGATCTGGGTCGGTGGCTAGGATTAACTCATTGTCATCTTTAAGGGCATCGGCGATTGCCTTAACGTGCTTCTTACTCGCGGCACCGACTTCCCAAAGCATATCAAATTCATTGTCAGGATCAACTGAGCCATCCTTTGGAGGTAAGTCTCGTACGTGACCATAAGAAGCTAAAACAGTAAAGCCTGGTCCCAGATATTTGTTTATTGTCTTAGCTTTAGCAGGAGATTCAACAACAACAACAGCCATAGGGTACCCTGCCGATAAAAGGAAAATTCTTGGCTAAAAGGGAGGTGTGGTTCCAGTTTGTCAATGGCAGGCAAGAATTTTTTTTTTAGTTTTTTTAAAACTTTATATTAAAAGTGGGCAGTCAGACGCTATAATATTTTTTTTAAATCAACTTTTTGGAGAATGCTCTAAGTGGCTGAACCTCCAACTGTTAGACCTCCAATCAGAAGCGAGGGCTGCCCAACACCAACAGGTACCCACTGGCCTTGCTTGCCACAGTTCCCAACTCCATCGTCGAGGCGCATATCGTTTCCAATAGCACGGATTTGCTGCAATGCAGTAGCGCCGTCACCAATTAAAGTGGCTCCTTTTACTGGGGCCCCTACCTTCCCATTTTCTACTAGATAGGCCTCTGTACATGAAAATACGAACTTACCATTTGTAATGTCCACCTGGCCGCCACCAAAGCCTACCGCATAGATGCCTTTTTTAATATCTGCCACCATATCTTCTGGTGCCACGGTGCCACCTAACATGTACGTATTGGTCATACGTGGCATAGGTGCATGGGCATAGCTCTGCCTCCGCCCGTTACCAGTGGGCGGTACGCCCATTAGTCGAGCATTTTGACGGTCTTGCATAAAGCCTATTAATATCCCGTCCTCAATTAGTGTATTTTTAGCGCTGGTGGTCCCTTCGTCATCAATTGAGATGGATCCGCGTCTATCTGGAATTGTTCCATCATCCAGGACTGTCACGCCTGGAGATGCGATGCGCTGACCCAACAGACCGGCAAATGCAGAGGTGCCTTTTCGATTGAAGTCGCCTTCGAGCCCGTGGCCCACGGCTTCATGAAGTAAAATTCCTGGCCAACCGGCGCCAAGGGCAATATCCATAACTCCCGCAGGGGCTGGGATAGCTGATAGGTTAAGTACTGCAATACGCAACGCCTCTCGTATTAAGGGTTGCCAGTGTTTAGGCTCGAGCATGCCTGACATTGCATATCGTCCACCGCCGCCGACACTACCTGTTTGGCGTTGGCCATCTTGCTCCACAATAATCGAAACATTCATTCGCACCATGGGCCGGCTGTCACTCACATCTGTACTATCGATTCTTAAAATAACTATTTCCTGATGTGAAGCTGCAATAGTAGCTGATGCCTGTACGACGCGAGGATCTAAACCTCGTGCATAGGCATCCATTTCCTTTAGGATGTCTATTTTAGCTGGAAATGGGGCATCATTTAGGGGATTATGATCACTATAGAGTTTTCGGTTCGTGCCTGATGGTGCGGTTGCAAAAGAGCCCGCGGGCTCTTGCACGGCCAGGCGAACTGTGCCCAAGGCACGAAGCATAGCCTTTTCTGAGATCTCGGTGGAATGGGAATATCCTACCATCTCGCCTTGAACTGCCCGGAGGCCAAAGCCTTCGGAGGCGTCGAAGCTCGAAGTTCTCAATCGCCCATCGTCAAAGGAAATCACTTCAGACCGCCTGCGTTCAAGAAATAATTCTCCATCATCGGCGCCAGCGAGTGATTTTTTTAAAATTTTAAGCGCGGAGTTACGATCAATGTGTGTTTCAAATGGAGAGAAGGGAGAATCTGTCATATAATTCCTAGTGATGTTGTTGGCGAAAATGCTATTTTCGTATGATTTTTAGCTTTGGCGTCCCTTTGACGCGGGTCAAGTGATTGCCTGCAGTTGCATCATATGATTGTTGGGGATTAAATTACAATCATTCATGGTGCGTCAAAAAGTTTTGATCCGTGGATAGCCAAGATATAGGTCATAATATGCGAATTCTCACGTATCTTTTTAGTTTGGTAATGGTCAGCCTCGGTAATGCAGTGATGGCTCAAGAAAACTTCCAAGGTTTGGAAACTATAGGAAAGCCAAAGCCGAAAGGGATTGGTTTCCAATTCCCAGCGACTGAACTTATGCGAGATGTTGTTTGGCTTGATAATTTTTTGCTAATAATTATCACATTAATTTCTGTATTCGTAACTTTACTAATCGCTTATGCCGCCTATAAGTTCCACGCTAGTAGAAACAAAAACCCCGGGACATTCACCCATAATTCTGTGGTTGAGGTCATGTGGACCATCATCCCAGTGATAATATTATTGTTTATTGGTGTTTTTTCGTTGCCAATCTTGTTCAAACAACAAGAGATCCCAGAAGCAGATATTACTATCAAAGTTACTGGTTATCAGTGGTATTGGGGTTATGAGTACGTCGACCACAATTTTGGCTTTGAAAGCATACTTCTTCAGAGAGATGAGTTAGAAGAATATGGATATGCGCCAGATGAATATTTACTTGCAACCGATGCGGCTGTTGTTGTGCCTGTTGGAGCAACTATTGTAATGCAGTTAACCGGTGCCGACGTTATTCACTCTTGGACTATTCCAGCTTTTGGCGTTAAACAGGATGCCGTTCCTGGCCGTTTAGCTCAGCTTTGGTTTGCGGCTGAGAGAGAGGGAATATATTTTGGCCAGTGCTCTGAACTCTGTGGTCAGGCTCACGCATACATGCCGATTACCGTAAAAGTTGTGAGCCAGGAGCAGTATGATGAATGGCTGGAAGGTGCGATTGAAGAATATGCTGGAACTCCACCGCCGATTCTATTAGCGGCAAAATAAGAATTACTTGAGAGCAAGGTACATGGCTTACGTGACAGACCATAGTAAAGATTATGATCCAGTTTTTGGCGATTATATCGCTTTACTGAAGCCTCGCGTGATGTCATTGGTCGTGTTTACAGCGTTCGTAGGACTTATGGCTGCGCCTGGCGCACTGCATCCTATTGAGGCTTTCTGCGCCGTTTTGTTTATTGCTTTGGGCGCTGGTGCTTCTGGATCATTAAACATGTGGTGGGATTCTGATATTGATGCGATTATGCATCGGACCAAAACGCGACCCATTCCATCGGGGCGCACCAGTCGAGATGCTGCCTTGGGACTGGGAGTGGCACTATCTGGACTGTCTGTTTTGATGCTGGGACTTGCCTCCAATTGGCATGCCGCGGGTTGGTTAGCTTTTACAATTTTCTTTTACGCGGTCGTTTACACAATTTGGTTAAAAAGAATGACGCCGCAAAATATAGTTATTGGGGGCGCCGCTGGTGCTTTTCCACCTCTGATCGGTTGGGTTGCTGCTACCGGGGTTGTGTCCATTGAGGCAGTACTAATGTTTGCTTTGGTGTTTATGTGGACCCCACCGCACTTCTGGACTTTGGCTTTGTTTATGCGTTCTGATTATGATGATGCAAAATTGCCAATGCTAACAGTAACCCATGGACGGAAAAGTACGAGGCGACACATCATGGCTTACGCAGTGCTACAATCTGCACTCGCGGTTGGTCTCGCTTTTACTTCTATTGGTGGTCTAATTTACCTGACTATTGCTCTGATATGTAACTCAATTGTAATGAGGAATGCTTTCCTAATCTGGCTGCGTAATGAAGCCGAAGCGGAATCAGATGACTTTAAAAATGAACGCTCCTTCTTTAAGTTTTCAATTTTCTACCTTTTCTTACACTTTCTCGCCATACTGGCTGAGGCCTTACTCTTGCCATATGGTCTTGGAGGCTGGTGATGGCTATTCGGGTTGAGAGTGAAATTCATAGGCGACGGCGGAGCCAAAACTTTGGTGTCGCCATTTGCCTGATCCTATTCATCATTTTGATGATGGCACTGAGCTTTGTTAAGCTTACTAATTCAGGCCCAGTTGAGGGCTATGATCATGCGCCGCGGCCATCATTGGAAGAGAAAGTTTTGGAATGAAGGCGACTTACAAGACACTAACACTAACACTGTCTTTGGTATTTTTTATGGCTGGCTTGGCTTGGGCGAGTGTGCCGTTCTATGATTGGTTTTGCCGTGTCACAGGCTTTGGTGGCATAACAAGTACAGCGGAAGCAGGTAGCAATATAATCTTAGAAGAAACAATTAAAATACGTTTTGATGCGTCAGTAGAAAGTAATATGAAGTGGAATTTCATACCCGTTGCTCGGACCATGGAACTCAAAATTGGTGAAACGGGTTTGGCATTCTATGAAGCCTACAATCCAACAGATCGTCCAATCGCAGGGTCGGCAAGCTATAATGTTACTCCCTATCAGGCGGGTGGATTTTTTACAAAAATTGATTGCTTCTGTTTTGAGGAACAAATTTTGATGCCCGGTGAGCGCGTTCAAATGCCAGTATCATTCTATGTTGATCCAGAAATAGTGGATGACAGTGAAGGAAAATATATTCATACCATTACTTTATCGTATACATTCTACGAGATTGATTTGCCTGAAAAGCAAGCTGCATTGCAGGTCGCGACAACTATAAACCGCAACTAAATTTTACGAGGCCCAGTAATGGCACATGAAAAGAACCATGATTATCACATCTTACCACCTTCAGTTAACCCATTTTTAGGTGCATTAGCAGCATTAGTGATGCTTACAGGTGCGATCCAGTGGATGCATGGAAGTGGCCCCTATATTTTCTTGGCAGGTTTTGTTGGTGTGCTTTACGTGATGTATGCTTGGTGGAGTGACGTTGTGGACGAAAGCCATGTTGGTGATCACACGCCAGTTGTCCAAATTGGTCTTCGCTATGGGTTTATTTTATTTATAATGTCAGAAATCATGTTCTTTTCGGCATGGTTTTGGAGTTTTTTTAAGCATCAGTTGTATCCTATGTATGAGTATTTTGGGACAGAATATTTAAAGCCAGAATATCATCATATTAATCCTTGGGAGTTGCCACTGATCAATACTTTGCTGTTGCTGCTATCAGGATGTGCTGCCACTTGGGCACACCACGCGCTTGCTCATGAAGACAACCGCAATGACCTGCGGACTGGTTTAATCCTTGCCATCGTCTTAGGTGCTATTTTTACGGCGTTTCAGGTATATGAATATAACGAATTGATTACCGTTGACGGGTGGACGTTCTCAGGTTCCGTTACCTTTGCAAACTTCTTTATGGCCACGGGGTTCCATGGGATGCACGTGTTGATTGGAACCATTTTTCTTGCAGTTTGCTTGATCAGAGTAACCAAGGGCCACTTTACCTCTAAAAACCACGTCGGCTTTGAAGCGGCGGCTTGGTATTGGCATTTCGTAGATGTGGTTTGGTTGTTTTTATTTGCGGCAGTATATCTCTGGGCTGGTTAAATTTTTTTACTGCCATGCTTTGTGCCTAGTTGATGCATGCAGGGCGGCCCTTTGAGCTATTCCTTTTGAATTTGAGGTTATTTATGCGTTACTGGGGGATGGTTGTTGTGGGGGTTTTGGGCGTTGCTATTTTGATGTCTCTAACTGTTTGGCAAATAAAACGAATGGCTTGGAAAAATACGATACTGGCTGATATTGAAAATAAGGTATCCGCACCTGCTAAGTTAATTCCACTAAACCCGTCCGAAGAGTTTCACAGCCTGATGCCAGTAAAGGCGGTTGGGCATTATAGTGGTACCACTATAAAAGTTTTGGTATCCCAAAAAATATATGGTGCGGGCTACCGTTTGATTACAGCATTTCGATTGCATGATGGGCGCAAAATTTTGGTAGATCGTGGGTTCATCTCCGTGAGAAGTACAATGTCCCCCACGCCAGACCCAATTGGGCAGGTCATTGGAAATTTGCATTGGCCTGACGAAATTGACAACTTTACGCCAGAGAATGACTTAAAAGAAAATATCTGGTTTGCGCGTGACGTGCCCACAATGGCAGCATACCTTAAGACAGAACCAGTATTGCTGGTTCTCAAATCTAGTGACTTTGATCAAGAGAGTGCAAAACCGCTGCCCGTCAACACAGTTAGTATTCCCAATAATCATCAACAATACGCGGTCACATGGTTTCTCTTGTCACTTATCTGGCTTGGAATGAGCGGATATTTCGTTTACCGATCCCAAAAGATTAAAACTTAAGGCCTATTTAAATGAAGTACATTTCAACTCGTGGTAACGCTCCAGTCCTCACCTTTGAGGAGGCGATGCTTACTGGGCTGGCGCGGGATGGTGGTTTGTATGTCCCAGAAAGTATACCAAAAATGTCTTCTGC
>CAJWTH010000021.1 GCA_913047725.1 uncultured Planktomarina sp. | reverse complement strand
TTAAAACACATGCAAAACCTGCTGATCCAGTGAAGCCCGTAAGCCAAGACAAACGCTCATCGCGGGCCGCCACATATTCGCCCTGATGACAATCAGCGCGGGGTACAATGAACCCATCCAACCCTTGATTTGCAATCAAAGAGCGCAACTGGGATAGACGTGGTGGTCCCTGATCTGGATTCGTTATTGAGTTAAAACTTTGAAACACGGTACCAATCCTAAGTGGGCTCATGGAAATGAAGTAGTTAAAATGAATACCCCATCCGTAATCCACTTTTATTGTATTAGCTTGCGCGTTTCAATCCCATGGTGCGAGCTAACGCTCGCGTATCAACATCAAATAAACTAGCTAACTGTTCGGTCATGGCACCGGCCAGCTGTTCTACATCCGTTATTGTAACTGCTCTCTCATAATAACGTGTTACATCATGACCAATGCCGATTGCTAACAATTCGACCTGGCGGCGTTTCTCTACCATCGCAATTACGTCTCGAAGATGCTTTTCTAAATAATTTGCTGGGTTTACTGATAGCGTACTGTCATCAACAGGCGCACCGTCTGAAATTACCATTAAAATTTTACGCGCTTCTGCGCGCGCGTTCATCCTTCGATGCGCCCATTCAAGGGCCTCACCATCAATATTCTCTTTTAATATGCCCTCCTTCATCATCAGGCCAAGGTTTGGTCGTGCACGACGCCAAGGAGCATCTGCACTTTTGTAAATAATGTGGCGTAGATCATTTAACCGTCCTGGATTTTGGGGGCGTCCCTCTGCCAGCCATTCTTCGCGGCTTTGACCACCTTTCCATGCCCTCGTAGTGAAACCTAATATTTCTACTTTAACGCTGCAGCGTTCTAATGTTCGTGCCAAAACATCTGCACAAATAGCAGCGATTGAGATAGGCCGTCCACGCATAGAGCCAGAATTATCAAGTAAAAGTGTTACACAAGTATCTCTAAACTCGGTATCCTTCTCAACTTTAAAAGATAATGGAGTTGTTGGATTGGCGATTACTCGCGCAAGCCTGCCTGCATCGAGGGTGCCTTCCTCGAGGTCAAACTCCCAGCTTCGATTTTGTTGTGCCTGCAGTCGGCGTTGTAATTTGTTTGCTAAACGGCCGACTGCACCCTTCAACGGTTCTAATTGCTGATCAAGATAAGCCCTCAAACGTTCAAGCTCTTGAGGTTCCGCTAAATCTTCGGCACGAATTTCTTCGTCAAAATCAACTTGATAGACTGCATAATCTGGATCAGCATCTGATATTGGTTGAGGTGCTGGTGGATCTAGTGGCGATTCACCGTCTGGCATTTCGGCCTCTTCACCCATTTCACTGTCAGCCATGTCATCTAAAGATACCTGAGCACTAGCGGCGTCCTGCTGGTTTTCCTGGCTCTGTTCCGGACTTGCGTCTGTATCTTGCTCGTCGTTGTTGTCCTCTTCGCCAGAGCTGTCAGGTTGATCATCGTCTTCCGATTCTGCCTGATCCTCAAGGTCCTCATCTTCATAATCAGGGTCATCGCCTAATTGATCACCATAACCTAAGTCTTTGATGATTTGGCGGGCAAATTTGGCAAAACTAGTTTGATCAGCTAGGTTATCACCTAAGTTTTCTAAATTACCGTCGGTTTGCTCCTCTATAAAACTCCGCCAAAGGTTCATGACATTTGCTGCGTCTTTAGGTAATTCCCGTCCAGTGGCCAAATGCCGTACTAAATAACCAGCGGCTGTGGGTAATGGAGCCTGGTTAGCTTCTTTAATATCCCCAAAGCCTTGACGCAAAGCTTCATTTTCAATTTTTGCATCTATGTTGCTGGCTGTACCTGGCATATCCTTAGCGCCAACAGCCTCGCACCGCGCAGTTTCCATGGCGTCATAAATGTCTCGTGCCATTTGTCCTGGTGGCGCGTAACGATTAAACGTGTTTGGATTATGATATTTGTGTCGCATCGCCATAGCGTCGGCTGTTCCCCTTGCGAGTAGGACTTCTTGCCTTGTCATTTTGCGGCTTACTTGAGGTAGGCGTATGCTATCGGTGGATCCGCCTGGTGGATCCACCGAAAAGGTAACTGAAAGTTCTGGATCGTTGGCTAGGACCTTTGTTGCTTCCGCTAATGCTTTTTTAAACGGATCTGCTGGATTATGGCTATCTTGCATTAAAGTGACCCATCGTACTTTTGGGTGTTCACTTGGTAAAGACCACCGAAATATTGAAGTTTATTATCGGATAATATAAAACTTTCTTGTGTCGTGAGCACGCCTAAATGACTACTAAACTTATTGAAGATGGTAGCTTTCATTGGCAAACAAAAACGCTAACAAGAAAAGTAAATAAAGAATTTATGTAATTTCTCGTGTTCATTATGGTCTTAACTTTCCAGTGAAGTATGCGTTATCGTAAAACTTACTTAATCCATGCTCATTGATGCAGCGGATTCTGGTAATTCCTCATCAAAGCACCTTTGATAAAACTCAGCTACTGTTTGCCGCTCAAGTTCATCACATTTGTTGAGAAAACTTAGCCTGAAAGCATAACCTACATTGCGAAAAATTTCTGTGTTCTGGGCCCAAGATATTACTGTTCGAGGCGACATAACAGTGGATAAGTCGCCACTCATAAACGCAGTTCGGGTAAGCTCGGCGACAGTAACCATTTGTTTAATAGTTTTGCGCCCAGCCTCCGTATCGTAACTTGTATTTTTGGACAAAACGATAGCAGATTCTGCTTCAACTGGGAGATAATTGAGTGTGGCCACAAGGCTCCACCGGTCCATTTGACCCTGGTTTATTTGTTGAGTCCCATGGTAAAGACCGGTGGTATCGCCTAAGCCCACGGTATTAGCCGTTGAAAATATACGAAAATAAGGATGTGGTGTAATAACTTTGTTTTGATCTAATAATGTTAATTTCCCATCAACCTCTAGAACACGCTGAATCACAAACATTACGTCTGCGCGACCAGCGTCGTATTCATCAAATACTATCGCTGTTGGGTTTCGTAACGCCCACGGAAGAATACCTTCTTGAAAATCAGTTATCTGCTTGCCATCTTTAAGTTTTATTGCGTCTTTACCGATAAGGTCTATTCGACTTATGTGGCTATCCAGATTTACCCGAACAGTTGGCCAGTTTAGTCGACTCGCAACTTGCTCGATATGTGTTGACTTACCAGTCCCATGATAACCTTGGATCATCACGCGACGATTGTGAGAAAACCCTGCTAGAATGGCTAGCGTTGTATCTGGATCAAATTTATAAGTACTGTCAAAGGCGGGTACTCGCGAGGTCCGATCGGCAAACCCTTTGACTATCATGTCTGTGTCAATACCATACACATCGCGCACAGACACGTCTTCAGTTGGATGTGTGTCGATATCCAAGTTTTGGTCATCCATATTAATCTTCCTTTAGAGATGTTCTGAGCTACGGGCATCTCGTGCAACAAAATGAATGTAAGGGCAAGAGGGAGGTGAAAGGCTTTTTAGCTATTACTTCCATAAACTTAAAAAGCGCCTCCGGTGCAATCTAAAATACAAACTTAGTTCCAGATTTTTTTTACTTAAAGCTTCGGCTATCTTTTATTTGGTCCCAAGCCCACACAACTTCGCTTAGTTGCTCCTCTTGGCTCCGATCTCCACCATTCATATCTGGATGTAGTATTTTTATAAGAGATTTATAGGACTTGCGAATTTCTGCCTTAGTCCAGTGGTCTTTTGCCTCTAGCACGTCCAAAGCTCGTCGCTCAGACGATGGTAATTTACGTGTGGCACCAGTAATTGACTTTCCAGGGTTTTGAGTTGCATTTGCCCCAAGCACTTGATGTGGATCATCAACGCCCAACCTTGACCAAGCACGTTGTTCCTCACTAGTTTTAAATGGTTTAGTTTCTCTTTCCCAAACTCTGTCACTGTCCATTTGTTTTTGTAGTTCTTCTTCTGAAGACCCATCAAAAAAATTCCACTTTAAATTATACTCGCGGATGTGCTCCTTACAGAACCAAAAATAATCATCGAGAATGTCTGGTGATTTTGGAGCGCGATATTTTGCTGCCTCTAGGCAACCTGAATGCTCGCACTTTCGCGTAGATGTTTCAAACGCGCCCGACATACCCCGACGGCCGCGCGGATTGTTCTTTTTTGCCGTGGAAACGGACATGTCAAAACCAAAGGGATCATTTTTATTCATTATAATCAACTTTCCGACTCGGAGAGTAGAGTTTAGGGCTGAATGGAAAAGATGTAAGGGGCTAAGATGAAAAAAATTGAAAGAATGTTGGATCAGATTGAAAAAACTCTTCAACAGAGCTTTGATCCTGTTGAATTAGAGGTTTTGGATGTCTCTGAGGCCCATCGCGGGCACTCAGGTTTTGAGGAAGGTGGTGAAAGTCATTTTGAGGTAAAAATTGTAGCCGCTTATTTTTCTAGTATGAACAGGCTCGCACAGCACCGTGCTATCCATAAGGCTCTTGGGCCTTCAGTTATGGGAAAAATTCATGCTCTAGCGCTAAAAGTCAGCGGCACTTAAAGTTTGAGTTTTGATGCCACAATTTGGTTTACAACCTGTGGATTAGCCTTCCCACCAGTTGCTTTAATTACCTGGCCTACAAACCAGCCAGCTAATTTTGGATTTTGTTTTGCTTTGTCAACTTGAATTGGATTATCTTTAATGATTTGTTCCAACGCGGCTTCGATCTCTCCAGTGTCCGTTACTTGCTTCATATTCCGACTATTTACAATATCGGCCGGATTGCCGCCCTCAGTATAAACAATTTCAAAAAGTTCTTTTGCTATCTTACCAGAGATTTCACCTTTGGCGATAAGGTCGATAATGCCGCCAAGTTGATCTGGTGAAACAGGGCAATCTGTAATTTTTGCGTCTTCCTTTTTCATTCTACCAAACAACTCGTTTATTACCCAGTTTGCTGCGGTTTTTCCGTCACGACCTCTGGCCACTTGTTCAAAATAGGCCGCGTTTTGTTTTTCTGCTGTCAAAACACCGGCGTCATAATTGGATAGGTTGAAACTGGAAATAAAACGTAATTTCTTAGTATCAGGCAATTCTGGTAATTTTGCTTCGAGCTCATCCACCCAATTCTGTTCTATTTCGAGTGGTAGCAGATCAGGGCAAGGAAAATATCTATAGTCATGTGCCTCCTCTTTTGAACGCATAGATCGGGTTTCATTCTTATCTGCGTCATATAGCCGAGTTTCTTGATTAATGATGCCGCCATCTTCCAAAATTGCTATCTGGCGCTTGGCTTCAAAATTAATTGCTGCTTGCATAAACCGCATTGAATTCATATTTTTAATTTCACAACGGGTCCCAAGATGATCAAAATCTTGTGTGGCTTGATATTTTTCGTAGTCACCTGGACGGCATACTGAAACATTTACATCAGCTCTGAGACTGCCATTCTGCATATTTCCATCACATGTTCCCAGATATTGCATGATTTGACGTAATTTAATTACGTAAGCAGCCGCTTCCTCGGGTCCACGGATATCAGGACGACTGACTATCTCCATTAAGGCAACCCCGGTGCGGTTTAGATCGACAAAAGAGTTGTTAGGGTCCATGTCATGAACAGACTTACCTGCGTCTTGCTCAAGGTGAATACGCTCAATCCGAACAGTGCGTGCTGTTCCATCTCCCATTTCTACGAATACTTCACCTTCGCCTACTATAGGGTGGTATAATTGGCTAATCTGATAGCCTTGTGGCAAGTCAGGATAGAAATAGTTTTTCCGGTCAAAGGCTGATGATAAATTGATATTAGCTTTAAGGCCTAACCCTGTTCTTACGGCTTGTGCTACACATTCTTCATTTATCACAGGCAGCATACCAGGCATGCCGGCGTCTACAAATGCCACGTTTGAATTAGGTTCTGCGCCAAAGGTAGTTGAGGCACCAGAAAAAAGCTTAGCGTTGCTACTTACCTGTGCGTGGACTTCCAGTCCAATGACAAGCTCCCAATTATATTTTGCGCCGGTTATAACCTTTGGCGCTGGTATTGGCATTGTTTGATCCAGCATTTTGATGACTCAACTAATAAATTATTTATTATCATTATATTGGCATTGGCAAAAAGGAACAAGACGTCTGTTCATGTTCATACATTAAATTTGTATTTTGAGGTAATTCTATGCACTTAATAAGCGGTCCAAAATTTCACTTGTATCGCGCGATAGATCTGGTTTTTTGGCAATGCGTTTTAGGGCAGCATTTATCAAGGATTGCCGATTTTTATCGTATAGTTTCCAAGTATCAAAAACTGTAGTTATGCGGGCGCACAGTTGTGGATTTAAATCATCCAAAGCGATTAACTGATTAGCAATCAGATTATATGCAGAACCATCGGGCTGATGAAAGGCCGCGGGTGTCATGGCCAGCGCTCCAATCAATGCACGAAATCTATTAGGGTTTTTTAATGTAAAATCGGTGTGTTTTGTGAGAGTGGTGGCTATAGAAACAGCAACTTCTGGGTCACAACTCGCGACTTGCAGGCTAAACCATTTGTCAATAACAAGTCTTTCATTGCGCCACTGTTCATAAAATTCTGCAAGGGCTTTTGCCCCATTGCCAGCTTTTACGAGGTTACTAAGAGCTGACAGCTGGAGGGTCATATTATTTGCATTTTTGAATTGTTGTTCGGCCAAGGTGCCATTGTCCAAGAAGCTTATATAATGCAATGCAAGGTTAGCTAGAGCGCGATGACCGCAATCCACTTCATTTGGTGAGTAATCTTCTTTAACTACATGATTGTTATATACTTTAGTAAAAGTACTGTAACCTAGTTTGGCCATCCGCATGGAATGAGCTTTGTGTGCATGATGTATCTCGATTGGATCTGGTATCTGCTGTAGATCTGCAAGAGCTTTTGCTATTTCATCCTGATTGGGTAGAGTGCAACAAAGTGCACGGAACGCTGGGTCTAGATCCTCATCTGCCATTACCTGCAGTAACGATTCAATATAAACAGTTTTTTCTGATGTGCCATTCAGCACCATTCCAATCAAACTTTCCAGGCCTAAATTCCGACTAACTTCATAACGATTGAACATATCTGTATCGTGTTTAAGTAGGACTAACTGTTCAGCTTCTGAATTGGTATGCTTTAAAATTACTGGTGCGGAAAATTTGCGCAAGACTGAGAGAATTGGTTTTTCTTTAAAGTCATTGAACGAAAAGCTTTGGGATGATTGATCTAGGGTTAATATTTGGGTTGGGAGCACCTCACACCCATCTGTGTCTAACAAACCGATCGCAATGGGCATGACCAATGGCCGCTTGTTTTTTTGACCCGGTGTAATGGGTATGGATTGACTTACATCAAGGATCAATGTGCCATCGACGAAACTCTCATCAACTTTGATTTGTGGTGTGCCAGCTTGACTATACCACAGCTTAAATTGGTTGAAATCCTCACCGGTAGTATCGCTAAATACCTGTAACCAATCTTCAATTGTACAGGCTTTGCCGTCATGCCTTTTGAAATATAGATCAAGGGCAGCTTTGTAGCTTTCTTCGCCAACCAGTGTTTTTATCATTCTAATTAGTTCAGCACCTTTCTCATAGACTGTTGCTGTGTAGAAATTATTAATCTCAATAAAGCTTTCAGGTCTCACAGAGTGTGCTAGCGGCCCGTTATCTTCACGAAACTGACGGTTGCGGAGTGCTTTTACATCCTCAATCCTTCTTACATCAGCATTGCGCATATCGGCACTAAACTCTTGGTCTCTGAAGACTGTAAGACCTTCTTTTAAACTTAATTGAAACCAATCACGACAGGTTATGCGATTACCTGTCCAGTTGTGGAAGTACTCGTGCGCAATTATCGCCTCAATACTTTCAAAATTACGATCCACTGAGGTTTGGGCGCTGGCTAGGACGGCTGATGAATTGAAAATATTCAAACCTTTATTCTCCATGGCTCCCATATTGAAATCATCAACTGCAACGATGTTGAAAACACTAAGATCATATTCACGATTATAGTTTTCTTCATCCCAACGCATACTACTTTGGAGAGATTTCATCGCGAAAGCGCATTTATCTTTGTCACCTTTGCGAACATAAATATTTAGGTCTACTCGTTTGCCAGACATTGTTGTGAAATCATCAGAAAATACTTCAAATGTTCCACCTACCAAAGCAAAAAGATAAGATGGCTTTGGCCAAGGATCGTGCCATCTTGACATATTTTTTTTACGTCCCAATGGCTCTCCATTGGATAGGGTGTGTGGCAGTTCACTGTGAATTGTCACATCAAAGGTCGCCATTACATCTGGTCGATCTGGGTAATAGGTAATCCTCCTGAAGCCTTCTGGTTCGCACTGTGTGCAAAACATCCCATTCGACATGTAAAGACCGGACAATTCTGTATTGGAACTTGGATTGATCTCAACTTCGGCTTGCCAGGTAAAAGGTGTATCTGGAACGTCGCAGCTGAGACCTGAATTAGAAAGCTGAGGTTCCACATCAACACCGTTAATTTGAGATGAAATCAAATTAAGTTCTTCGCCAAATAGAAAAAAATCTGTTACTTGGGCATTGGGATTTTTCCTGAACTTTATCTTGGATAAGACTCTCGTCTTTGTTGGGTGTAACTTAAATTCCAACTCTACATGGTCAATAAGAAAAGCAGGTGGCTGGTAATCGGAAAGGTAAATTGTTGGTCTGTCTTGATTTGTCATGAGTGCTCCGAACCTTTTTCAATGAACATAACGTTCTTGAGTGTCAGTTGTAATATCTGCGCTGCATATTTTTTTGTTAATTCTATAGTTGTTTTAAAAAGAAGGTGTGAACTGAATTAACTATCAACTTGGCTTGCCTGTAACGGCGCTGAAAGCTATTTGGATTATTAAAAGTAGATAATTGTGAACTTATTCTAAATTTTGGAGCCCTACTATATGTCAAACCGTACTCTAGTCGCCAACCTTTCTGTTGCGGAAGAACTTTTCAATTTTATTGAAACACAGGTTTTGCCTGGTCTAAGTGTAACACCTGATCAGTTTTGGACTGGTTTGTCCGAATTAACGCATGAGCTGGGCCCTAAAAACAGAACACTACTAGCCGATCGTGAAGTTATGCAGGCTAAAATTGATCAGTGGCATATTAATAATCGTGGCAGGGAACATGATTCAGTTACTTATCATGCCTTTTTAAGTGAAATTGGCTACCTTGTTACTGAGCCCAATGAATTTGAGATTTCTACACAAAATGTAGATCCTGAAATTGCGTCCATTCCGGGTCCGCAGTTGGTTGTTCCAATTATGAACGCGCGTTACGCATTAAACGCTGCCAATGCACGCTGGGGTAGCCTTTATGATGCCATTTATGGGACAGATGCCATGGGTGATTTGCCTTTGTCTCCTGTTTACGATGTGGCTCGTGGCAAACGTGTGATTTCTTGGGCAAAAAACTATTTGGATAAAGTGGCTCCGCTAGCTCATGGATCACATTCAGAGGTGGTTAATTATCAAATTAAAAATAATCAATTGGTGCCAGCTTTAGCTTTCCCCGAGCAATATGTTGGAATGAATCAGAACAAAGACAATGAAATAGTTGAATTGTTTTTGATAAAAAATGGGCTTCATATTATAATTAAAATTGATTCAACCGGTAAAATTGGGTCTGGCGACAAGGCCAATGTAGATGATATTATTTTGGAGAGTGCGGTCTCTGTAATAATGGATTGTGAAGACTCTGTCGCAGCTGTCGATGCTTCAGATAAGGTTTTAGCTTATAAAAACTGGTTAGGACTGATGCGTGGTGATATGCATGAAAGCGTAACCAAAGCTGGTAAAACTTTTGATCGGGTTTTGAATAATGATTTAACTTATCTGCAAGCTGGGAGGAGTAACACCCTTAAAGGTCGGGCGTTGATGTTAATTCGTAACGTGGGCCACCTAATGACAAATCCAGCTGTAATCGATCGTGACGGGTTGGAAATTGGCGAGGGTTTGTTAGATGCGCTTTGTACAACTCTGATTGCAATGCATGACTTAGACCAACAAGGTGGGAACTCGCTTCATGGCTCTGTGTATGTAGTAAAGCCTAAAATGCATGGTCCAGATGAAGTAGCATTTACAGATGAGATTTTCAGTTTTGTTGAACGAATTTTGGGTCTTCCTCAAAATACTGTTAAATTAGGAATTATGGACGAAGAGCGCAGGACTAGTGTCAATTTGAAGGCATGTATTTATGCAGCCAAACAAAGAGTAGCTTTCATTAATACAGGGTTTTTAGATCGTACTGGAGATGAAATCCATACCTCCATGGAGGCGGGACCGATGATCCCAAAAGGTCAAATGAAACTCTCTCCTTGGATTAACGCCTACGAGGATCGCAATGTAGACATAGGCCTCGCTTGTGGGTTTCAAGGCAAAGCTCAGATTGGCAAAGGAATGTGGGCAATGCCCGACTTAATGGCAGATATGCTTGCACAGAAAATAGGACATCCTAAATCTGGCGCAACTTGTGCATGGGTCCCGAGCCCGACTGCAGCAACTTTACACGTTACCCACTACCATCAAGTCGACGTTAAGAGTGTACAGCATCATTTAAAAGTTAAGGGCCCTCGCTGGGGCTTGACTGAATTGCTCACGATACCTCTATCGCAAGGTAATAATTGGTCACCAGACGAATTGGTACAGGAGATGGAAAATAACGCTCAAGGAATTTTGGGATACGTTGTTAGGTGGGTCGACAGTGGTATTGGATGCTCAAAAGTACCAGATATTCATGACGTTGGATTGATGGAGGATAGAGCGACCTGCCGAATTTCGTCGCAAGCATTAGCTAACTGGCTTCATCACGGAGTTATTGATCGAGAAATGGTGATGACGGCGATGAAAAAAATGGCTTGCGTAGTTGATCAACAAAACCTTGATGATCCAACTTATATTGCAATGGCGCCAAATTTTGATGGCATTGCATTTGCTGCAGCCTGTGATCTGGTTTTTGAGGGCCGGAAACAGCCCTCTGGGTATACGGAGCCAGTTTTACATCGACGTAGATTAGAGTTTAAGGCTTTACAAACATAATTGATGTCTAATGGCTCCTGGATATGGTCTTATTACCTAAAAGATAACCTTGATATTGAAAGAAATAAATAATGGTAGGTATTTCACTGAATGACGCACGAACGATAATTATTGCAACTGCAAAAAAGGGAAAGGAGATGGGAATGAAGCCACTATCCACGGTAGTCCTGGATGCTGGTGGCCATGTGATTGCTTTTGAACGTCAAGATGGCGCGGCTCCTGGTCGATTTGCGATTGCTCAAGGGAAGGCTTACGGTACTGTAATGTTGGGAATGCCGGGCAGTGCTCAGATGGAACGCGCAGAACAGCAAGCTTATTTTATGGCTGCTGTGAACGGAGTCTACGGGGGCAAGGTAATTCCAGTGCCGGGCGGCGTGCTTGTGCGCGATTTAAATAATGAGGTGGTTGGCTCTGTGGGAGTAACTGGAGATACCTCTGATAATGACCTTATAGCAGCGTTAACGGGTATTAATGCTGCAGGGTTTGTTGGAGATGGTTGATAAAAAACCTGATTATTTCTATCGGGTATTGATTAAGTTACTTTTACCAATTACCTGTCTTCGCTAATTTTTACTCAAGGCTATAAAGGAATTTGGATGTCCAGTCCCGTGGTAGGTATCATTGGTAACCACTATTTATTACATGATGATTACCCGGTGCATGCTTCAGGCGAAATGAATGCCTGGGCTGTGCGTGAAGTCAGTGATGCCCTACCTATTATTATCCTACCTGATCAAAATCTTGCACCAATTGATGATATAATGGAAACGTGTGATGGTTTTGTTTTTACCGGTGGGCGCCCTAATGTGCATCCAAAAGAATATGGAGAAGAGCTAACCGAAGCTCACGGTGTAATGGATGAAAAAAGGGACGGGCTGGCACTACCTTTGATCCGAGCTTTGGTTGAACGCGGCCAGCCACTGCTTGCAATTTGCCGCGGTTTCCAAGAATTAAATGTTGCAATGGGTGGAAGCTTATATCCTGAAATTAGAGATTTGCCTGGACGTGAAAACCATCGGATGCCCACTGAGGGCAATTTGGCGGAGAAATTTGCACTCAGACATGAGGTTAATTTAACACCTGGTGGGAAGTTTTCTCAATTATTTGGTGCTGATACCGTTCAGACCAATACACTGCACGGTCAAGGCATTAAAAACCCAGGGCCACGAATAATTATAGATGGTTATGCTACTGATGGTACACCAGAGGCTATCTATGTCAGTGAGGCAAAAGGCTTTGCATTGGGAGTACAATGGCATCCCGAATACCGTGCAAGTGAAGACCCAGTGTCAACGCCACTTTTTGCAGCTTTTGGCGAAGCAGTTCATGAATGGTGTGCAAGTCGTTAGGCCTAGGCCTGGAAATTTCTAATTGATATTTCAGAGGCTGGTCCATCGTTATAGTCTGAACAGAACCTTGCCATTTACATGGCAGCTGCAACTCCACGACTTTTTTGTGTGTTAGTGCGACAAATATTCTCTTTAAAAGCTTAATATTAAAATATAGATATATTTTTGAAAAAACGTACAGCTGATCTGTTGCGCGCAGTAATTGTGCAGGGTAACAAATCTCTATATCTATTTGCTTGCATTGCAAAACTTGAACGGTGAGAAGCCGCGTCATGAAAGGACCAAAATCTTGAAAATTGGAACTTTGAAAGAAACTTTTGAAGGTGAACAGCGCGTTGCGCTTACCCCAGAAAGTGCCCTACAGCTAAAAAAGCTTGGGCATGAGTGTATTATTGAAAAGGGAGCTGGATTAGCGTCCGGTTTTAATGACGCTGAATATAAATTGGCAGGTGTTACCATTAGTCCTACTGCAGCCGCAGTAACAAAAGCTAGTGATATTATAACGAAAGTGCGACCGCCAAATACAACCGAAGTAAAACGGCTATCTACCTCAAAAACACTTATATCTTTTTTCTATCCAAGTTCAAATGACGAGTTAATGGAATTAGCGCGTGCCAGAAGTGCAAGTATTATTGCAATGGATATGGTCCCAAGGATTAGTAGGGCGCAAAAAATGGATGCCCTTTCATCAATGGCTAATATTGCTGGGTATCGCGCTGTTATTGAGGCAAGTAATAATTTTGGTCGTTTCTTTACAGGTCAAGTTACTGCTGCGGGCAAGGTTCCTCCAGCCAAAGTGTTAATCGTCGGTGCCGGAGTGGCAGGACTGGCAGCCATCGGGACATCAACTTCGCTTGGCGCAATCACCTATGCATTTGATGTACGCCCAGAGGTGGCAGAGCAAGTTGAATCAATGGGTGCGGAATTTGTATTTCTGGACTTTGCTGACGAGCAGGCTGATGGTGCAGCTACTGGGGGATACGCGCCGGTTTCATCACCTGAGTTTGCAGCGGCTCAATTGAAAAAGTTTAGAGAAATAGCCCCTGAAATTGATATTGTGATTACTACGGCCTTGATACCTAATCGTGAAGCGCCGGAGCTATGGACTGAGGACATGGTTGCTAGCATGAAGCCAGGGTCGGTCATTATTGACCTTGCTGCTGAAAAGGGTGGTAATTGTAAGCTTACAGTTCCCGACAAAAGAATAGTTACGGATAACGGCGTTATAATTATTGGATACACTGATTTTCCAAGCCGGATGGCAGCTCAGGCTAGTACTCTTTACGCCAATAATATTAGCCATATGATTTCTGATCTTACGCCAGAAAAAGACGGCGTAGTAAAGCATGATATGGAAGACGATGTTATACGCGGTGCTACAATCACTCATGAAGGTGAGATAACTTTTCCGCCGCCACCGCCAAAGGTACAGGCAATCGCGGCGCAGCCAAAAGAAGTTTCAAATGTAAAAACAGCGGAACAAATTAGGGCTGAAGAGGCGGCGAATTTTACAAAAGCAACACGCCAGCAATATGGATTGCTGGCTATTGGTGGCGCTATTATGCTTTTAATTGGAGCTTACGCGCCTGCTAGCTTCATGCAACATTTTATTGTGTTTGCCTTGGCCTGCTTTGTTGGATTTCAAGTGATATGGGGTGTAGCGCATGCCTTACATACCCCGTTGATGGCTGTAACAAATGCTATCTCAGGAATAGTTGTGGTAGGCGCACTTTTACAGATTGGATCTGGCAGCTTTCTGGTTTGGCTTCTTGCGGGTATTTCAGTGTTAATTGCTACGATCAATATTGTCGGTGGGTTTATGGTTACGCGCCGCATGCTTGCTATGTTTCAGAAATCATAAGGGGGGATAGAAAATGCTTTCTATAGGTATCACGTCTGCCGCTTATATTGCATCGGCAGTGTTATTTATTTTGTCGCTTGGCGGTTTGTCTAATCAAGAAAGCGCCAAACGCGCAGTTTGGTATGGTATAGCTGGAATGGCGTTAGCAATGTTTGCGACGGTGTTCGGTCCCGGTGTTGGAAATTATATTCTAATTGCATTGATGGTAGGCATTGGATCTTTTCTTGGAGTAGCAGTAGCCAAACGTGTTGAAATGACGGATATGCCTCAACTTGTTGCCGCATTGCATAGTTTTGTTGGATTGGCAGCAGTATTTATTGGATTGAATGCTGAATTTGAGCTCGCAACGGTTCGGCAATTAATACAATCAGATAGTGATTTAAGCGATTTGACGGGCTTTGGTAAAAAACTGGCCGCAAAGGATGCGGTAGAAATAGCAATTTTGAAAGTTGAAGTATTTCTTGGTGTTTTCATTGGTGCAGTTACATTTACAGGATCTATTGTTGCGTTTGGAAAATTAGCTGGAAAGTTAGATGGTAAGCCTTTTAAATTGCCGGGTGGACATGCTTTAAACGCAATAGCTCTGCTGGCATGTATTCTGCTAGGAATATGGTACACGAGCGGGTCTGGTATATGGACCATGATAGCAGTTTTGATTATTTCTGGGTTCATTGGTTGGCATCTAATCATGGGCATTGGCGGAGCCGACATGCCGGTCGTGGTATCTATGCTTAATTCCTATTCAGGTTGGGCAGCAGCAGCTATTGGTTTCACTCTGGGCAATGATCTGCTGATAGTTGTGGGGGCACTGGTAGGTTCGTCTGGTGCAATTTTAAGTTATATTATGTGCAAAGCTATGAACCGGAATTTTGTATCAGTAATTCTGGGTGGTTTTGGTGGCAGTAAAGGCCCACAAATGAAAGTTGAAGGCGAACAGATTGCCATTGAGGCTGATGGCGTTGCAACTATTTTAAACGAGGCTGACAGTGTTGTGATCATACCCGGTTATGGTATGGCGGTTGCTCAGGCACAGCAATCGGTATCTGAACTGGTTCGCAAGCTTCGTGCTCAGGGCAAAAATGTACGTTTTGCGATCCACCCTGTTGCGGGCAGGCTGCCTGGCCACATGAACGTACTTTTAGCAGAGGCTCGCGTTCCTTATGACATCGTAATGGAAATGGACGAAATAAATGATGATTTCCCAGAGACGGACGTAGCGATAGTAATTGGGTCTAATGATATTGTGAACCCTGCGGCGCAGGATGATCCCAATAGTCCAATTGCAGGCATGCCAGTTTTGGAGTGCTGGAAAGCAAAGCACGTTTTCGTTTCAAAAAGGGGTCAGGGCACTGGATATTCTGGTATTGAAAATCCACTTTTCTTTAAGGAAAATACCCGAATGTTTTATGGTGATGCCAAGGCGTCACTAGATAAACTTTTACCTATGATTGACTAATTTGGGCTAAATTATGTCATAAAAACTAAATACTGAGGCACAGTCAGGTCAATTTTTAAAAAAAGAGGGCTAAATGTCAGATATGCGCGATCATCCATTGCGGTTTAATGCAACAAATGAACTTCATGCTCGGCCTTTCCCCATTGTTTCTAATTCGGCACGAGCTGCTTTTTTTGCTTATGGTAACTCAGGTGACAATACGGAACGAAGTAGCACAGCTGATTGGGATCACCTTATACAACTGCTTGATAGGTTTGGCGCTCAACACCCTGCTGTAAATGCAACACATTACTTTGGAAAACTTGGTCAGGTTTGGGTTAAATGGGAGCGCCATACGGAGTTCACTACCTACACTGCGATTATCGACAACTTAGGGAAAGTCGCATTTGATGGGTCTGAGTTTGATATTTTTCCAAGTGATTGGTTGGCTTCAATGCCGGGCGTACGGTTAACTTCTGCTGCTATTCGAATTGAGAGTACCGCCTCAAATAAAACTATAGAACGAAATCTTAAAACTCACTTTGTAGCAGAGAGTTTGGCTGTTAGTAGAGTTTTGGATAGTGCGGCGGTGATTGCAGGTGATTATCGGATTGACGTTCATGGGCATCTTCGGTTTTCAGTATTCGTTGCCCCAACTACTGGACGCAATCGGATCGGTAGGATTGTTCAAAGACTTAATGAGATTGAAGTTTACAAGACCATGTCGATGCTTGGCCTTTTCGAGGCTCGGGAACTTGCGCCTAATTTGAGCGTTGTAGACCAAAGCATGGCTGAATTAGTAGCCGCCTTGAGCGATGAACAGGTTTCAGCAGAATCAAATTTAGATGCCCTTTTAAAAATGTCAGCTAAATTAGAGGGCCATTCCTCACAAGTTTCTTATAGATTTGCTGCCAGTAAAGCTTACTCAGCAATCGTCTCACAGCGAATAGAGGTTCTCCGCGAAGAGCGATTTGAGGGGTTGCAAACATTTCGTGAATTCATGATGCGCCGCTATGACCCATCTATGCGGACTGTCCAAGCAATGGATTCTCGTCTTCAGGACTTAATTGCTAGGGCTAAGAGAACTGGAGATTTACTCCGTACGAGGGTTAATGTGGAGAGACAGAGGCAAAACCAAGATCTTCTCGCAAGTATGGACCGCCGAGCTAATATGCAGCTACACTTACAAAAAACGGTTGAGGGTTTGTCGATTGTGGCAGTTAGCTACTATGCTACTGGACTTGCACTGTATCTATTAGCGCCAATTCCGTCCATGTTTGGACTGCCAAAAGTTTTTCTAACGGCGGCGGTAGCACCTGTTGTTGTGGGTCTGGTCTATTTTGCATTGCGGCGTATTCGGCGAAATTTAAAGTGACTATTTGAATTTTTCTTGACTGCTACTAATAAAAAAATATTAGTAGCTAGTATGAACGATACACTTACCTCCCGTCAGCTATTGGACCGCTTAGTAGCCTTTCCAACTGTCAGTTCAGATACGAATTTACCTTTAATATATTTTGTTAGGGATTATTTGTCTCAACATGGGATCGACAGTTATGTGATACCTAATGAGGATGGTAGTAAAGCTGGACTTATAGCCCAAGTAGGTCCCGATGTAATTGGTGGAGTTGCTCTATCAGCACACTCTGATGTAGTTCCAGTGGAAGGGCAGGATTGGACGACCAACCCTTGGGAAGTTATTGAAAAAAACAATAAACTTTATGGACGGGGTACCTGTGATATGAAGGGCTTCGTCGCCTTGGCAATGGCTGCAATGGTAAAGGCTAAATCGTTAGACCTTCAGCGCCCGTTGCAATTGGCTTTGTCTCGTGATGAGGAAGTTGGGCTCCTTGGCGCTCCCGATGTTTCGCAGGGATTGTTGGATAATTTTGCAAAAGTAGATGCGGTCATAGTTGGTGAGCCTACAGAGATGAAGGTAGTTACAGGTCATAAGAGTTGTGATGATCTTCAGTTTCATGTGCGGGGCCACGAAGTGCATTCATCGCTGCTACATGAGGGTGTGTCGGCAGTGATGTGCGGTGCAAGATTTGTTGAATGGGTGCGTAAACAAAATGTTGAAAACCAAGCAAAAGAGCCTTCGCCCGTTGCTGCGCTTTATAACCCACCATTTACTACATTGCATGTGGGCCAAATCAATGGTGGTACAGCAAATAATATAACGGCTAAAGATTGCTATTTTTCTATCGATCTACGTTGCGTGGGCGATGAACGTCCGGAAGATTGGCAGTCAAAAATTCAACAAGAAATAGAATTGATAGAGCGTGAAATGCAAATTGTTAACCCGGACTCATTTTTTAAAATGGATGTTATGCCTGGGCCTGCGGTTGTTCCAGAGGTTGATGGTAAGGCTGAAGTTTTGGCAAGACGGTTGACTGGTGATAATGGCATCCACACGGTTGCCTATGGAACTGATGGTGGACATTTTCAAAATCGAGGATTTTCAGTCGTGATTTGTGGTCCTGGAAGCATTACACAGGCCCATCAGGCTGATGAGTTTATCCAAGTTTCCGAACTTCAAGCAGGCGAAAAAATGTTAGACAGCTTGCTCACGACCCTGCAAACAGTCTAGCCACCAGTATGGCTCATGTGGCGAGACATCTTTCCACCCTCATCGCCGCGAGAATAATCAAAATCATGACCCAGGGGTTTGGCGGCAATCGCGCGCCGAATGGCAGCCTCTAGGGGAATGTTTGTCTCTGACGCACGTAGTGGCTCACGAAGATCAGCGCTTCCTTCTTGACCGAGGCATGTATAAATTTCACCGGTACATGTAACGCGTACTCTGTTACAGCTTTCACAAAAGTTATGGGTTAATGGCGTGATTAGGCCAATTCGTTGACCGGTTTGTTTAATTTTCATGTAACGTGCTGGTCCGCCAGTTCGATCTGGTAAATCTTCCAGAGTATAGCGTGTTTTTAATTTATCTTTGAGGTCGTTTAAAGCCCAATATTGGCCAACGCGATCCTCGATACCAAGATCACCCATTGGCATCACTTCAATGAAAGTTAAGTCCATCTTTCGTCGTGCACAGAAATCTGTAAGGTCAAAGAGTTCATTTTCGTTAAAACCTCTGAGCGCTACGGTATTTAGCTTTACCTGTAGTCCGGCCTCAAGAGCTGCATCAATACCATACAAAACTTTTTCAAGTTTACCCCAGCGTGTAATTTGAGAAAATTTCTCAGCGTTCAAGGTATCAATAGAAATATTTATTCGGCGCACACCAGCTGAAAAGAGATCTTTAGCAAACCTGTGTAATTGGCTGCCATTTGTAGTCAGAGTAAGCTCGTTTAAATCACCACTTTTTATATGACGTGACATCGCTTGAAAGAATGACATTATATCGCGACGTACCAACGGTTCGCCGCCTGTGATCCGCAGCTTGTTCACGCCAATACTTATAAACGTTGAGCATAGGCGATCGAGCTCTTCAAGAGTTAGTAAATCACGTTTGGGAAGAAAAGTCATGTTTTCTGACATGCAATATACGCATCGAAAGTCACACCGATCTGTTACAGAGAGACGTAGGTAAGTAATTTCGCGTGCAAAAGGATCAATAAGGCTACTGTTCATGTCAAAAGATGTAACGCTGCACATGACTAACCACAAGTAAGATTCTATAGTTTTGGGTTAGCGCAGCATAGGTTTTTTGACAACTACTCAGGGAAAAGTACGCCCAAGAGCATGAGACAAAACAAAAAGACGAATAGCTGATGCTAGACCAACATCCATGCCACGGATATGATCAATTTCGGTTGCTAATACATTTATTGATTTCCCTTGATTTCTAGCAATGTGGACAAATTGATGCCAAAACTCTTCTTCGATAGAAACACTAGTACGATGGCCATCCAGTGTGAGGGAACGTTTTTTTGGGCGGCGCATCACGGCTCACGTTTCAACTGATCAAGACGACGTTCCTGGGAAGTATTTTGCCCAATATTTGCTTGTTTATCAACTTTTGTCTGGCCAAATTTGATGGAATTGGCATTGCCACGTTTGGTCTTTTCTAACCGTATTTTAGTTTTTCGAAATTTGTTTAAGTTAGTCGGCTTCTTCATTTTGGGCCAATCATTAACTCCGGACGCACTACTCGGTCAAATGTAGCCTCATCTACAAATCCCAATGCAACTGCCTCATATTTTAAAGTAGTTCCATTTTTATGTGCAGTTTTAGCCACCTTAGTTGCATTATCGTAACCAATTTCAGGTGCGAGAGCGGTGACGAGCATCAGGCTTTCACGCATTAGTTTTTCGATACGATCTCTGTCAGCCGTTATGCCCGAAACACAGTTGTCTGTGAAAGCTCTTGAGGCATCACCCAATAGCTGCATTGATTGCAATACATTGTAAGCCATCATAGGTTTATACACGTTCAATTCAAAATGGCCTTGGCTGCCAGCAAAACCCACAGCGGCATCGTTGCCCATAATATGGGCGCACACCTGTGTAACAGCCTCACACTGAGTAGGATTAACTTTTCCAGGCATTATGGAACTTCCTGGTTCATTTTCTGGTAAAACAAGTTCGCCCAAGCCACACCGTGGACCTGAACCTAAAAGTCGAATGTCATTAGCAATCTTGAAAAGGCTGACTGCGGCAGTTTTTAAGGCACCTGACATTTCGACCATGGCATCGTGTGCAGCCAAAGCCTCAAATTTATTAGGGGCAGTAATAAACGGCAAACCAGTAATTTGTGCAATATTTTCAGCAACAATAGGCCCCCAACCTTTTGGTGTATTCAGGCCGGTACCTACAGCGGTACCTCCCTGCGCCAACTCATAAATATGGGGCAAGGCGGACTTAATTCGTTCGATAGCCATTTTGATTTGGTGGTCATACCCTGAAAACTCCTGAGCAAGGGTTAGTGGTGTTGCATCCATTGTGTGAGTGCGGCCAATTTTGATTATATCTTCAAATTCTATGACCTTCGTTTCTAAAGCCCTTTGCAACGCATCTAGGCCGGGCAAAGTCACATTTTTTGCGGTCATTGCTGTAGCAATATGCATTGCGGTGGGGAAGGTATCGTTAGAGGATTGCCCCATATTACAATGATCGTTTGGATGTACTGGGTCTTTCGATCCAATTACACCGCCAAGTATTTCAATGGCCCGATTGGCAATCACCTCGTTTGCATTCATATTTGATTGAGTGCCTGAACCAGTTTGCCAAACTACCAATGGAAAATGGTGATCTAGTTTTCCAGAAAAAACTTCATTTGCCGCCGCTTGGATAGCCGAACTCTTATCCTTGGGTAATCTACCCAAATTTAAGTTTGCTTGGGCACAGGCTTGTTTGACAGCCCCGAGCGCACGTATAATAGCAATAGGCTGCTTCTCCCAGCCTATTGGAAAATTAATTAAAGAGCGTTGCGTCTGCGCTCCCCAATATTTTTCGGAGGGTACTTCCAGAGGGCCAAAGCTATCAGTCTCTATACGAGTTGTGGTCATTAAATAGCCTCTCATTATATCAACAGAAGTGTACTGCTGTGAGCTTTTAAGGGCAACACAAGGAGTTTTTTAGGATTTACGAAAGCTATCCAAACTCACGACTTCTGCATCTGTTGTCTTATTCTCACGCTCTTTTGCATTTTCATGCATTGGCGCTTCAGCTACGGGTAGTTTTTCAATATCAGCATTGTGGGTTTCATCGTCGTCTTGTTGTTCAAATTTCAATCCAAATTCAACAGACGGGTCAACAAATGTACGAATTGACATAAACGGGATATAAAGTGGTTCTGGGTTATCACCAAAATTAAGGGTTACTGAAAAGCCCTCATTGGTTACTTCAAGATTGTCAAACCAATGTTGCATGACCACTGTCATTTCTTCTGGATAGCGGTCTGATAGCCAGTCAGCAATTTCGACGTCTGGATGCATAGTGTCAAAGGTGATAAAGAAATGGTGCTCCCCAGGCAACTCTCCTTTACTGGCGATGTCTTGCAATAGGCTTTGGATTAGGCCGCGCATCGCGTCATGCATTAGATTGCTATAGTCGATCATTTTTATCACCGTAAGTTTTTTGGGCAACGTTTGCATTACACTACGTTATTTTCTGGGAAACAAAAGGCTGACCGAACACTTAAATAAAGAAATTATATCAGCCAACAAAGTAAATGTTAATTATACTAAAATTCCATCTTACTTTTGCATTATTTGTAAAAACTAGAGAATTGCTGTTTAGACCAAAATGGTGGTCAACCTAGCAAATAATTAGCAAAACGATCTGTACGTAATGAGGCTGACTGAGTTTTGGGAATAGTTTGTTAGTGCCTTCTAAATACCAAACTCATTTTTGGGTTTAAGATTAGTGGAGGTTTCTGTTGCCAGGTACCTCCGAACCCCGCCTGCCGCTGCTAGGCAACAGGACTTAAGTTTTCAATGTTTCGAACTGCTTACGCAGCTAGAGCCATTGGAGCTTTGTTGTCATTTGCAACTAGCTTTAATGAACCGGTAACGGTGGTATCTCACCGAGCCAAAGCTTACCCCTTTAAACGTCCGTCGATCCT
>CAJWTH010000020.1 GCA_913047725.1 uncultured Planktomarina sp. | reverse complement strand
ATAAGGTCTACGAGGGACGCCCTAACATTGTAGACCAGATCAAAAATGGCGAAATCGTTCTAATATTCAACACAACGTCAGGTGCACAAGCCATAGATGATAGCCGTAGCATGCGGACGTCAGCACTAATGGATGGAATTCCCTATTTCACCACCTTAGCCGCCATCCATGCCGCAACTTTTGCCATGAAAGCACATGGACAAGATGATATTGGCGTAAGGGCACTACAAGCTTTCTAAAAAAATTCATTCAACCACCTCTTGCGTCGATCATATCCTCAGGGCAGATAATTTAAATGGCTAAACTTTACTTCAATTACTCCACAATGAACGCTGGAAAATCTACGCTATTGCTACAAGCTGCTCATAATTATCGTGAACGCGGAATGCGGACATACCTGATAACTGCACAGATGGATACGCGATTTGGTCAAGGCAAAATTGCGTCCCGGATTGGTATTGAAGAAGAGGCAGATACCTTCAACCCCCAGGAAGACCTATTTGAAAAAATAAAACTGAAGCTTTCAGAAAGTAAAATTTCCTGTATTTTTATTGACGAGGCACAATTTCTTACTAGAGATCAGGTCTGGGCACTCGCCCGGGCAGTTGATGATCTTGGGATACCCATAATATGTTACGGGCTAAGGGTAGACTTTATGGGAGAGTTATTTCCCGGCTCGGCAGCGCTCCTAGCGCTTGCAGACGAAATGCGAGAAATACGCACAATTTGCCATTGCGGGAAGAAGGCCACCATGGTTGTCCGACTGGATAGCACAGGACAGGCCGTCACATCTGGAGATCAAGTTCAAATAGGCGGAAACGAAACCTATCTATCACTATGTAGAAAACACTATCGAGAAACAGTTATGGACAAGACAAGTCCAGAACTACCAATTTGAGTGCAGGTTATAGATAAAGTACAACTCACTATTAGGGCTAATCTACAAGGCATAAAGGCTTAGAACTATATCCAGTTTAAAGATTATGAAAAAAGGGATAAATTAGCGCTTCCCATAATATAGACCAACAACATGTTCAGCTTCAGCAAAGAAAAGCCAGCGTTGGACGAAGGTACCAATCACATTAAGCACCAAAGCCAAAATGACTATCGGAACAGCCTGGGAAATTATTAACAAACCTATTGGCATCAGGATCATCATAATAAAGGAGATGAAGCGCAGTTTTACTGCGTGCTTGCGACCCACTTGATGAACCATTTCCTTAAGTAAGTAGTTATTGCCAGTATGTGGTGGCTCAAAGGCCCTTACCTTACCACGGACACCAAGGCCTGTCGCAGTTCCAATATCAGTTCCACTCTGTTGAAATCGTCCGTCGCCAAGGTACCAGGCCAATAGCTGAACTCCACCTGCGAGAGCCAATAAAAGCAAACCAGCTAACGTTTGAAATGCTAGTAAAGCGCCACCACCCAGGGATAAAAGCAGAAACAATATTGGTGTCGTCCAATGATTCCATCGCGGCACAGTTTTGAGCTGAGCATAAATCATTGAAGTAGCTATTATAGTTAATACCGCCAGAAGAGCACCAATATAACCAAGTGGCTGCCAGCTTACACGAAAGAAAATTAAACCAATTGCGAACAGCCCCAAGACAGCCATTGCCGCAACAGAAAGACATCCTTCGCGGCTGAGCCAGCTGCTGCGCCATTGTGAAAAAGCTTTTAAAAACCGCTGTGGGTTTCCTAGGTGGAAAGTCGAAGCCAAAAGTCCCCCTCCAGCCAACGAAAACCCAACAGCATAGTGCCAAAATGCCGCCCAACCAACTGTGTCTGGTAGACCTAGGCCCAGCCATGTGAGTAATCCAAAGCCAAGGCCAGAGGCTACAGTGAAGATAATTACAGAGCCCGCAGGATGCATCAGATTTTCTCCAGTGCTTTATCAAGCCAACCAAGGAAACCTTTTTGAGTCTTAGCAACTGGCTCCAAATATGGAGCCAAAATATCAAATTCTGGAACTACATCTTTTGGCCTCGGTGGGAGATATTTATTTACTGGTTTAGTACCCAATTCTGGCATCAAATCCATGCCATCCCTTGAAGCAACTAATAAAGACACATCAGAAGTTTCATCAGCCAGATCACCAAAGTGGCGAGCACCAGATGGACAGGTTCGTACACAAGATGGTACCCGATCCTCCTCTGGTAAATTTTCATTATAAATACGATCAACGCAAAGAGTACACTTCTTCATAACACCAGCAGCTTGATCCATTTCACGGGCTCCGTAGGGACAGGCCCAAGCACAAAGACCACACCCAATGCATGCGTCTTCATTGACCAAAACGATTCCGTCTTCTTGACGCTTGTAGCTAGCACCGGTCGGACAAACGGTTACACAAGGCGCATCATCACAATGCAAGCATGATTTTGGAAAATGAATAAGTTGTGCCGGGCCCACTTCTGGCTGAACCTCATAACTGTGTACACGATTTAGAAAAGTTCCAGAAGGCTCAGCTCCATAGGCATCTTGGTCGGATAGTGGAGCACCATAATTTTCGGTATTCCAACCTTTGCAAGATACAACGCAAGCATGGCAGCCTACGCAAGTGTCTAGGTCAATGACCAAACCTAATTTCTTTTGGGTCGATTGGGGCAAGGTAGTCATGCGGCCTCCGTCAATTTAGAAAAACAGGAATCTGCAAACGCAGTAAGTTCAATATTAAATTTGTCAGCTTCTTCCCAAAAAGGCGAGTGGCCAGATTGTTGGAACACCTTCCGCTTACTATTAGGAAAATGCTTCAACGCTTGCTCCCCCATCTCTGCAGGTGCCAGTTGCTCATGGTCACCCCAAGCTATCCAACAGGGTTTTTCCGTAACCTGCGCCACAGAACGACGATCTTCTTGTCTTAGCCGTGAGGCCGCGCGTACCTGTGGAGGCACTAGCATATTATAACCTACTATTTTAGCTTTCGTTTCGACATCAGGTTGCTGATAGAAACAAACATCAACAAATGCCAGCACAGCATCAAGGTTTGTTGCAAGATCATCAGAATACATCCCAATAGCTTTGGCTGGTGGGTTGTTTCGTACTGTTTCCGCTGAGGGCGGCAAATTTTTACCTGTAGTAATGGAAGATCCAACAAGCCCAATACCTGCCAAAGATACATCACTAAAATGTTCTAAATAATCCATCACAACCCATCCACCCATAGACCAACCGACCAACAAAGGATTTCGTAACTGTAGAGCTTCAATAATTGCTTGAATATCTTCCGCCCAAGGGCGGCTAGAACTGTAGCAAGCAGAGTCTAACGGCTTGTCAGATTGACCATGTCCCCTCAAATCTGGCAAAATAAGCCTAAATTTCTCTGCTAGTACTGTTTGTCGCTCAAAAGACAAATGGCATTGGGACCATCCATGTATCAGGATTATAACTGGAGCACTTTCCAAACCAAGATCATGAACCGAAAGCATCACCCCACCAGAACCCCGTATTTGATGGGTTAGGTTCATTTGCCGACTTTCCATTCAAGATTTTTTGGACCTTGTCCTACTGGAGATTTAATTGGTGGCAAATCAGGCGAGCAATCATTTGGTGCCTCACAAGCCTCGACTTTCACCCGAAGATCAAACCAAGCAGCTTGACCAGTAACTGGATCAGAATTTGACCAGCGCATTCCATCACCTTTTTCTGGCATGAGTTCATGAATTAGATGATTGAGTAGAAAACCTTTAGTGGCCTCTGACGCTTTTTCATCGAGCGCCCACGCACCCTTGCGTTTACCAATCGCATTCCATGTCCATATCGTATTTTCATTTAACGCAGCCATATGTGCCACAGGGACCACGATAGAGCCATGCACGGAGGTAACTTTGGCCCAATCTCCTTCATTAAATCCATTTTCCTTCCAAATCTTGGTTGGTACAAATAGTGGATTTTGTCCATGAATTTGACGAAGCCATGCATTTTGGGTGCCCCAACTATGATACATCGCCATTGGGCGTTGGGTTAGTGCATGAACATTAAACTCGGCGGTATCAACATTAGAATCTTCAAATGGGGCATACCAAGTTGGAAGTGGGTCCATGGTCTCTGTAATTCGTGATCGGAGATGCTCTGGCGGTTGCCGATCACCATAACCTTCAGCAGCCAATTGAAATTTTCGCATGGGTTCAGAATAAATATCAAAAAGATATGGCTGTGGCGCGTCATAAATACCAATTTTTACCGCCCAGTCTTGATAGGCTGTATTCCACGGTTTATAAAAATTAGCTCCATCTGGCACATGGATTTCATAAAAGCCACCATTGTCGATATAGGACTGCATTTGATTTGGGTTAGGCTTGCCACGCCCTTCTTCGGAACCATCCTCACCTCGGAAACCAATTAATGGGCCAACACCAGGCCGACGCTCATGATTAACGATGTAGTCAGCATAGTCCTTGTATTTGGCTGAACCATCCTCATTCACAAACCCTTTTAGTCCCATGCGAGCACCAAGATCTACGAGAACAGACTGAAAGCCACGTACTTCACGGTCAGGTTCTACAACAGGCCAGCGGATACTGTCCGCCGCACCATCTGCCTCACAAATTGGGCGATCTAATAGTGAAATACAGTCATGGCGTTCTAAATAAGTAGTGTCAGGTAGGATCAAATCTGCATATGCCACCATCTCGGAAGAATAGGCATCTGAGTAGATTATTTTGGGGATCACATAATCGCCATTTTTATCCTTATCAGTCAGCATTTTCATCACGCCACCTGTATTCATTGAGCTATTCCAGCTCATATTCGCCATGTACATAAATAAGACATCTATCTTGTATGGATCGCCCGCATAGGCATTAGAAATAACCATATGCATCAACCCATGAGCCGACATCGGGTTTTCCCAAGTAAAAGCCTTGTCTATCCGCGCCGGACTTCCATCTTCTTTAAGGCATAGGTCATCTGGCCCCTGCACGTAGCCCAAGTGTGGGCCATCAAGAGCCGCACCAGGCGTAACTTTGTAATGCGGTTTAGGATGCGCCGAAACTGGCTTCGGATAGGGCGGTTTAAAACGAAATCCACCGGGTACCTCAACCGTACCCAAAATGATTTGCAGTAAATGTAAACTACGACATGTTTGAAAGCCATTTGAGTGGGCCGACACACCCCGCATAGCGTGAAAAGAAACTGGGCGGCCAATCATTTTATCGTGCTTGTTACCACGAAAATCAGTCCATGGTTGGTCTAATTCGAAAGCTTCATCAAATGCGACCCGCGCTAAATCTGCAGCAATAGCTCTAATGCGCGTTGCGGAAATACCGCATCTCTCTGCCACTTTTTCTGGAGCATATTGATCAGAAAGGTAGCGTTCCGCTAAATGCTGGAAGACAGTACGATGACCATTATGGCTTGCGGCCAAATCTGGAGTAATACCCTTTTTATCGAATGCAACGAGGCTGCCTGTCTTACGATCAACAACCAGCAGCTTTCCATCATCGCCTTTCAGCAATAGCCCTTTATTCGGCCCTTCAGTTGAATCAACAAGAGCAGGAGCATTAGTCAATTGTGCGAGGTAGTTTAAATCAACTTTTCCAGCTTTCAGCAAGAGATGCACGATGGACAGAATAAACAAACCATCAGTCCCTGGTGTAATTCCAACCCATTCATCTGCAATTGCGTTATAGCCAGAGCGGATTGGATTTACCCCAATCACTTTAGCGCCACGTTCTTTTAGTTTTCCTAAGCCCATTTTGATCGGATTGCTATCATGATCCTCAGCAACACCAAATAACATAAAAAGTTTTGTACGATCCCAATCTGGCTGGCCAAATTCCCAAAAAGCGCCTCCCATAGTGTAAATTCCACCAGCCGCCATGTTCACAGAACAAAATCCACCATGTGCAGCATAGTTTGGTGTTCCAAAACCTTGCGCCCAAAACGATGTAAAACTTTGTGACTGATCACGACCCGTGAAAAACGCCAGCTTTTCTGGGTTTTCTTTGTGGACTGGCTCTAACCATTCTTGTGCCAACTGTAGAGCTTCATCCCAAGAGATTTCTTCAAACTCACCTGAGCCACGCTCACCCACGCGTTTAAGCGGCGCACGTAATCTCGAAGGTGCATTCACCTGCATAATACCTGCCGAGCCTTTGGCACAGAGCACACCCTTATTAACTGGATGATCACGATTACCCTCGATATAGGCCACCTTATCATCCTTCATGTGGACGTTAATTCCACAGCGACAAGCGCACATGTAACAGGTAGTCTTTCGGATCTCATCACTAACTTTTGGTGATAGATCAATTTCCGGTTGTACGAATCCCATCGAAGTCCTCTTATTTCATAGCTCTAAATTTATTTTCTGCAGCAGCCTGGGCTACTGTAACATAAATCATATCAATAATATCATCAGATGTGCAGCCACGTGATAGATCGTTTGCTGGCCTTGCAAGTCCCTGAAATACAGGTCCAATTGCCTTTGCACCACCAAACCGTTGTGCTATTTTATAACCAATATTTCCCGCATCAAGGTTAGGAAAAACAAAAATGTTTGCTTGACCAGCAATATTTGATCCAGGCGCCTTGTCAGCTGCAACGGACGGTATCATGGCCGCGTCAAATTGTAATTCACCCTCAATCTTAAGGTCTGGCCGCATTTTCTTAACCAACGCCGTAGCCTCTACCACCTTGTCTACATTAAGATGTTTGGCGCTGCCCCAAGTAGAGAATGATAGCATTGCAATTTTGGGCTCTAGCCCAATCAAATCTGACATAGAACCAGCAGCAGCGATTGCAATATCAGCCAGTTCCTGAGTATTCGGATCAATCACTAACCCACAGTCAGAAAAAACATTTATTTGGCTAGGCAAATCATCACGGTTTTCAAATATTATAAAAAAGAACGAGGATAACAATTTGGTTCCATGTGCTGTGCCAATCACCCTAAGCGCCGCACGAATTACATCAGGGGTCGAATAGACTGCCCCCCCGATTGTACCATCAGCATCTCCAGCTGCTACCATTGCCGCCGCAAAAAAATTTGGTTTGAGCAACTCTTCATAAGCTTTCTCAGAGGTCATCCCTTTATCAGCGCGCTTCTTTACGTAGAGATCGACATAACTAGCCATCCGCGGGCTGGTGGAGGGGTCTTCAATTTCAACATCAGTGAATGCCCCTGCGCTATTTAGAGCCGCACGCACCACCGTATCCTTGCCCACACAAATAATTTTAGCTGTGTTGGAGGCGGATGCAGAAACTGCAGCTGCGGCCACGCGGGGATCGTGACCCTCACTCATTACTATTGTTGGTTTAACGTCTGATGTGACGGCAAGTTTGTCTCGAAATGCCGTCACTCCCAAGCTCCCTATTCCGCAGCCATGTCCGCGGCAGCCACACCAGCAACCTGAACTGGTTTTTTCATTGCGTCACGGCGGAAAGGTTCACCCAACTCTTGGTTCAATATTACCTCAATCAGTGTAGTTTTATTATTCTCCATCTGATCCTTAATGGCTTGATTCAAAACAGCCGTAAGCTCATCCATAGTTTTAACCTGTACGCCCTGCAATCCACAAGCTTGCGCAATACCAGCGTAAGACACCTTCGTGTCCAGTTCAGTGCCAACAAAATTGTCGTCAAACCACAGGGTAGAATTCCGCTTTTCCGCTCCCCACTGATAGTTCCGGAACACAATTTGTGTTACCGCAGGCCATTCGTCACGACCAATTGCTGTAAGTTCATTGACTGCAATCCCAAAGGCACCGTCTCCAGCGAAACCAACAACGGGAACATCTGGTTGGCCAATTTTAGCACCAACAATCGATGGCAAACCATATCCACAGGGACCAAATAGGCCAGGTGCGAGATACTTGCGCCCTTCATCAAATGACGGGTAGGCATTGCCAATAGCACAGTTATTCCCAATGTCTGAAGAGATGATCGCATTCTTAGGTAATGCAGATTGAATCGCACGCCAAGCCATACGAGGAGACATCCAGTCAGGCTTGTCAGCGCGTGCGCGCTGATTCCAAGTTGTACCAGGATCATCATCCTCATGATCCATGGATGTAAGTTCTTGAGCCCACGCCGATTTAGTAGTTGCTATTAAATTTTTTCGCGCATCACGACCTGCATTTCCAGCAGTGTCAGACAGCCGACTTAAAATACCTTGGGCTACTTTTTTTGCATCCCCAATGATTCCAACAGCCACTGGCTTCGTTAACCCAATCCGGTCAGGATTAATATCAACTTGAATAATTTTTGCCCCTGTTGGCCAATAATCTATGCCGTAACCAGGCAATGTTGAGAATGGGTTCAAACGCGTACCCAAAGCTAAAACAACGTCAGCTTTTGAAATTAATTCCATACCAGCTTTTGACCCGTTGTAACCCAACGGCCCCGCAAATAGTGGGTGGGATCCTGGAAAGGCGTCATTATGTTGGTATCCAACGCAAACTGGCGCATCCAACCGTTCTGCTAAAGCTGCAACGTCACCAAACGCATCCGCTAAAACTACACCAGCTCCATTCAAAATTACCGGGAATGCAGCATTTGAAAGCATTTCTGCCGCTTCTGAAACTGCACTTTCACCGCCTTGGGGCCGCTCAAAAGCTACAATTTTTGGAAGCTCAATGTCGACGACCTGGGTCCACATATCCCTCGGTATATTAATTTGAGCTGGAGCAGATGCCCGATGTGCTTGCATGATTACACGGTTCAGAACCTCAGCTACTCGAGTTGGGTCGCGCACCTCTTCTTGGTAGGCAACCATGTCTTCAAATAATTTCATTTGTTCAACTTCTTGGAAACCGCCCTGTCCAATGGTTTTATTGGCCGCTTGGGGTGTAACCAAAAGTAAAGGAGTGTGGTTCCAGTAAGCAGTTTTCACAGCAGTCACAAAGTTTGTAATGCCAGGACCATTTTGAGCAATCATCATCGACATTTCACCAGTGGCGCGGGTATAACCGTCAGCCATCATGCCCGCGGAGCCTTCATGAGCACAATCCCAAAACATTATTCCAGCTTTAGGAAAAATATCCGAAATTGGCATCATTGCAGAACCAATAATTCCAAATGCATGGCGAATGCCGTGCAACTGTAGCGTTTTAATAAACGCCTCTTCAGTGGTCATTTTCATGAAAACAGCTCCTTAAAAGCGTAATAAATACAAGGGAATCTTCCCTTAGCTAACTTAGATTCTTAATAGGGTATAGCCAATGACATATTTAGGGCCAGTTACAACCCTCGGTTAATACCACTTCAAAAGCTGAATATTCGTTTAATTGTAAAACACTTGAGAAAAATCTACCCCCCAAGCGCTTGAGCTAAGGGACATACAGGTTTACGAACATACGTGTGATTTAAAAAATGGAGCTCTTCTATGGCTGATTATAAGTTTGATACACTTTCGCTACATGCCGGCCAAAGCCCTGATGCTCAATTCGGAAGCCGCGCCGTACCAATTCACCAAACTACAAGTTATGTATTTGAGAGCACCGAGCAGGCAGCGGCACTGTATAATATGGAGGTTGGGGGCCATGGGTACTCACGACTAACCAATCCAACAGTCGCAGTTCTGGAACAGCGCTTAGCGGCACTTGATAACGGTGTGGCAGCTGTTGCCACCGCATCCGGAATGTCAGCATTATTTGTAACAGTATTGGCACTCTGCTCTGCGGGCGATCACATTGTGGCCTCGTCCAAAATGTATGGAGCTAACATTAACCTATTTGAACACACATTGAAACGATATGGCATCGAGACAACCTTCGTCGAACCGGATGATCTTTCAGCTATTGCCCAAGCCATCCGTCCAAACTCCAAGATGGTTTTTGGAGAGATAATTGGAAACCCCGGGATGGATATCATGGATGTATCAGCTGTGGCTAAAATAACAAAAGCTGCTGGCATCCCCCTAGTCATTGATGCGACGTTTAATACTCCGTGGATGATTAAACCGATTGAATTAGGAGCAAATGTGTTAATCCATTCGTTAACCAAATGGATGGGCGGTCATGGTGTTGCTTTAGGTGGTGCTGTGATTGACGGTGGTAATTTTAATTGGGGACAAAATGATAAGTTCCCAACTTTAACTGCTCCACATTTCGGTTACCAGGGCGTTATCCTGTGGGAAGAATTTGGGCCGGCAGCCCTGTCCGTCAGAATTAGATCTGAAGGAATGATGAATGTAGGTCCCTGCTTGTCACCCCAAAATGCCTTTTACATCTTGCAAGGTTTGGAAACACTTGGGTTACGGATGGAAAGGCATATGTCTAATACAGCTGCGATGTTAGATTTCCTTGTCAATGATGAACGAATTGCTTGGGTAAAACACCCAAGCCTGCCGGATCATCCAGGTCACGAAGTTGCAATGCGTTTGATGCCAAAAGGTCAAGGATCAATAATAGCCTGCGGTATTAAGGGCGGACGCGAAGCTGGGCAGGCCTTCATCGAAAGTGTGCAATTAGCAAGTCACTTGGCAAATGTAGGCGATGCCAAAACTCTGGTTATCCACCCTGGCTCCACCACCCATTCGCATCTTTCCGCTGAAGCTATGGCCTCCTCCGGTTTGACCGATGATTTAATTAGAATTTCAGTCGGTCTGGAGGATATAGAAGACCTCAAAGACGACTTTAGGCAGGCCTTACGTACTGCCAGTAAGGTTCAGTCAGCGAAGGAACTTGCTGAATGAAAATCACTCTCAACGATACCGAAATCTTCGCCTCCACAGGTGGCCGTGAATTTGATCCATCCGGTAAGACGCTAATGTTTATACATGGCTCCGGTCAGTCTCACCTTGGATTTATGCTGCAGCACCGATTCTTTGCAAACCGAGGGTGGCAATGTGTAACTCCCGACATGCCTGGGCACGGACTCTCCAGCGGAGAAGCGTTTAAAACAGTTGAAGAAATGGCTGATTGGTATGCCAGTTTCATGCAGGCTGTTGGTATCAAAAAATCATCAATAATTGGTCATTCCATGGGAGGGCTGATTGCTCTGGAATTAGCTAGTCGATATTCAGACCTCGTCTCCAAAGCAGTATTCATTAGTACTGCATTAGCAATTTCAGTAAATGACACTTTGATTGATATGGCCGCAAATGACGAGAGCAAAGCCATTGCAGCAATGATGGATTGGGCCCACGGCTCGACGGGTCATAAACACCAACACACAGTCCCAGGAACATCACACATGATTTACGGTAGCCGCATAATGGCGAGTAATGCATCTGGCTCGCTTCATGCAGGTCTGTCAGCTTGCAAAGCATACACAAACGGCCCTACAGCGGCAGCAGATATAACCTGCCCTAATCTAACAATTATTTGCGGCCAAGATAAAATGACGCCCCGTAAAACTGGTTTGGCACTGCACAGCGCGCTAGGCGGTGAAAGGTTAGAAATTCCCCATTCAGGTCATATGTCGATCACAGAACAACCAATCGAAGTTAACAAAGCCCTTCAGGCATTCTTTTAAGAAATAATTAAACTATGACATTTAAACGAATTGCAGTCATCGGCGCAGGCACCATGGGATCCGGTATTGCTGGACAAATTGCCAATGCTGGCCAACAGGTTTTACTTTTGGATTTAAACAAAGATGCAACAGTTTATGCACTAGAGCGCCTCCAAAAATCCGAACCTGCTCCACTTCATCAACATAGCAACATTGATCTTATAGAAACTGGCACTATTGACGATGATTTTGAAAAATTAGCAGAATGCGACTGGATCGTCGAAGCTATTGTCGAACGATTAGACATTAAACGGGATCTCTACAGACGTCTTGATGCGGTCATTAGTAAAAACTGCATCGTAACTTCTAATACATCAACGATCCCAATCAAATTGCTTGTATCAGAGATGCCTCCCACCTTTAGGGAACGGTTCGCAATCACACATTACTTCAACCCCGTGCGTTACATGCGACTTTTAGAATTAGTTCGCGGTGTAGATACACGGTCAGACGTGATAGAAAAACTTTCAGCTTTCAATGATGAAGTCCTTGGGAAAGGCGTTGTATCTTGCAATGACACACCCGGCTTCTTGGGCAACCGCGTAGGTGTATTTGCACTCCAAGTCGGTATGGATGAGGCCTTTAAGCAGGGTCTTAGTATTGAAGATGCTGATGCCCTAATGGGGCGTCCAATGGGCATCCCTAAAACTGGTGTCTTTGGTTTATACGACATGATTGGCGTCGATTTGATGTCAGATGTTGTAGACACCTTGGGCGATATCCTTCCAAAACAGGATGTCTTTCATGCGGTAGGCCGCTCTAACAATCCTGCCAACAGCCT
Organism: uncultured Planktomarina sp.; assembly: GCA_913047725.1. Classification (GTDB taxonomy): domain Bacteria; phylum Pseudomonadota; class Alphaproteobacteria; order Rhodobacterales; family Rhodobacteraceae; genus Planktomarina. The sequence goes on along the minus strand of CAJWTH010000020.1, from coordinate 10,285 downwards.
AATCAACACTATGATCAAACAAGGATTTACCGGTCTAAAATCGGGCAAAGGTGGCTTCTACCGTGACGGCGATGCCATAGATCTTGCATCGGGCAACATGCGACCACGCGCAAAAGAACTGCCCGCGATGGCACAAGCGGCCGCTTTAGCACAGCAAGAAAGTCGTGAAACACTTACTCTGATGATCACAGGCGACGGAGAACACACCCGCTTTTGTAGAAATTTTTTGGGTCGTGTCTTGTCTTATGCTGCAGCCTTGGTCCCAGAAGTGACCACTACGCCCCAAGACATAGATGACGCCATGAAAATGGGCTTCAATTGGATCCGTGGACCGTTCGAAATGATCGACGCCCTTGGTGCAGGCACTGTAATTGAGTTAGCCCACGAAGTCGGGTGTGAAATCCCGACAGCTTTGGCTGCATCCGCAGACCTGGGCCCTTTTTACGTTGTGGAGAGCGGCGTTCTAAATGTGCGAAACTTTGGTGAACAAACTAAGTTGAAACCGGTAAACCTTCCAACTGGCACACAACGCTTTAGTTTAACGCGCCGGACCCTCACACCGATTGCTACAAATCGCGCCGCCAGCCTCTGGTCACTACCTGGAAATTTACGACTAGTCGAATTTCACTCCAAAGCTAACGCCCTCACGGCGGAGAGCATGAAAATTGTGAAACAAGCCACTGAGGATCATGGTGCTGGCATTCTTATTCACAATGACGCGCAACACTTTAGCGCAGGCGTTGACTTAAACCGTTTTGCTGATTTCATCGAGCGGAAAGCATGGGACGAAATGGATGGGTTTTTAAACGACTTCCAACAAGCGGTTGCATCGTTAAAATACACACCAGTCCCCGTCATAGGAGCTCCATCAGGCCTATCTTTGGGCGGTGGATTTGAAGTTCTTTTACACTGCGACCGCCTACTTACTCACGCAAATTCTGTCCTTGGTCTCGTTGAGTCTGGTGTAGGCGTTGTCCCAGGCGGTGGGGGCGTCAAAACTACCTACCAAAGATGGTATGAGGCATCTCTGGATCCAGAGACTGCGGCCTGGGAAACATGGATGCAAGTGGGCTATGGCAAAACTGGAGAAAGCCCAGAGCAAGCAACAAAACTGCGCTATTTCCGACCTGGCTTAGACGAAACTGTAATGAACCGAGACAAACTCATCACGCAGGCAACAGATATACTTACACAAATGGCCAATACCTACACCCCGCCTAAATCACCAAAAATGATCTTGCCCGGCAAAGCTCTTTTATCCAAAATGGACAACTTTATGAGTGATGGGGTCACTAGGGGTTGGTTTAAACCACACAACAAAACCACAGCAATGGAGATCGCAACAATCGTGGTCAATACCGCCTCAGATGAAAACCTCGAGGTCAGCGAACAAAACATGTTTGATCGTGAACGTGCGGCGTTTTTAAACCTTGCAAAAACACCCGAGACGAAACTCTGGATCAACGCTATGCTATCTGGTGAAGAAATTGAGTAAATATTTAAAAACCATTTTTATGTAAACATATTGCAACCTGTTTGAATATAATTTGGCCTTATATAGACTATAAAACTGGCCCTATTTTTAAAACTGGAATTCTGCGCTCTTATGTTAGAACATTTAAAATGAGAATCTGCCTAATCACATAAAGGAATTTGTTACATGGACGGTAATTTACCAAATGACCTAAGTGAAGTTGTAGCTAACGATAAGGCTCATGTTTGGCATCACCTTATACAAAATAAAATATTTGAAACAGTGGACCCCAATATTATTGTGGAAGGTAAAGGTTTGCGCGTTTGGAATCAGGCTGGGAAAGAGCATATAGATGCAGTTTCTGGCGGCGTTTGGACAGTAAATGTTGGTTACGGACGAGAAAGTATGGCGGATGCGGTGCGTGACCAGTTAGTCAAAATGAATTATTTTGCAGGCGCAGCGGGTTCTATTCCAGCAGCTAACTTTGCAAAACGTCTCATTGAAAAAATGCCTGGTATGAGCCGCGTTTACTTCTCAAACTCTGGGTCTGAAGCTAATGAAAAAGGTTTCAAAATGATCCGCCAAATTGCCCACAAGAAGTATGGTGGCAAAAAAAACAAGATCCTATTCAGAGAACGAGATTATCACGGCACCACTATTGCTACTATGGCCGCCGGTGGTCACCATCAGCGCAACGCGCAATATGGTCCATTTCCAGAAGGTTTCATCTCTGTTCCACATTGTCTGGAATATCGTGAACCGCTTCAGGATAATTTAGGACAAGGTGAAACTTATGCTCTAAGGGCCGCTAATGCGATAGAAGACGTAATTCTACGAGAAGGTCCAGACACCGTTGGAGGTTTGATTTTAGAACCTATTACCGCCGGCGGTGGCGTCATTATCCCACCAGATGGATACTGGGAACGTGTTCAAGAAATCTGCAAAAAATATAACGTGCTTTTAATGATTGATGAAGTGGTTTGCGGTTTGGGTCGTACTGGTACGTGGTTTGGATATCAGCATTACAATATTCAACCAGATATTGTAACCATGGCTAAAGGCGTAGCGTCTGGGTATGCCGCTATTTCATTGACAGTAACCACAGAAGAAATTTTTGACCTGTTCAAGGATACTTCTGACGAACTTAGCTATTTCCGAGATATCTCAACGTTTGGCGGGTGTACTGCAGGACCAGCGGCCGCACTCGAAAATATGCGGATCATCGAAGATGAAAATCTACTGGAAAACTGCATTGAACGCGGCAAACAATTAATGGGAAATCTCCACTCATTGGCTGAAAGGCATGAGTGCATTGGCGATGTTCGTGGTAAAGGCTTATTTTGTGGCGCAGAGTTAGTGGCTAGCCGCGAAACACGCGAGCCAGCAGAAGAAAGTAAAGTTGCAGCAGTCGTAAAAGACTGTATGGCTCAGGGCGTAATTATTGGCGCGACCAACCGGTCCTTTCCAGGGTTTAACAACACATTATGTCTTTCACCGGCACTAATTTGCACCCATGAAGATATCGATCTTATTACTGATGCAATTGACCAGGCACTCACAAGAGTATTTGGATAAGGTCTAATAGTTTAGTGTTTTAAAAGGCAGGGTAAACGCCCTGCCTTTTTTTTAGAAGTAAGTTAAAACACCTATTTGGATCTGAATAAATAGAATTCTCAATGGACAATTACTCCTAATAAGTCATAAATAAGGCCAGTTGAGATGGGGGTATCAGTCCAAAATGGCCATTCCAAAAGAAACTTTTTTTTTAATGCCCAATGCGGAAGGGACATTACAAAATCAAATTCAGCAACTGGTCGCCGAAGCAATTTTAAGTGGACGATTTAGACCAAATGAAAAGATGCCCTCAAGTCGAAAGTTGGCAAAGCATCTATCTGTTAGTAGGATTACTGTAACATTAGCATATACCGAACTCTTAGCAGATGATTACCTAACTAGCCGAGGCCGCAGTGGTTATTATATTAGTGAAAATGCTCCTCAACCTCCTAAGTTCCCCATCAAGCCGCGAGAAGACAAAGTAGATTGGACCCGGGCCATCGGACAAAAGTTTTCTGGTGGTGTTTCACTCGTTAAGCCTCAGGATTGGGGTAAGTACAAATATCCGTTCATTTATGGCCAGGCTGATGAAACACTATTTGACCGTTCTAATTGGAGGCTTTGCGCCCTTCAGGCTTTGGGATCCAAAGACTATGACGCCCTAACATCTGATTATTTTGATCGCGACGATCCAAAACTAATAGAATTCATATTGCGCCACACACTTCCCCGTCGTGGAATAAAAGCCGATCCAGACGAAGTCTTAGTCACAATGGGTGCCCAGAATGCGCTCTGGCTTTCGGCGAATGTTTTACTCAATCAACGACGCAAAGCTGCTTTAGAAAATCCATGTTATCCATCATTACGGGATATACTTACACAATCGCGCTGCCAGATTGCGTCAGTTGAAGTAGATTCTTCAGGCCTGCCACCTGAGAAACTTCCTACCGACGTTGACGTTGTGTTTACCACCCCTTCTCATCAGTGCCCAACAGCAACAACTATGCCTTTAGATCGCAGGCAGGCACTTCTAAAGCGGGCATCTGATAATGATTTTGTTATTGTTGAGGATGATTATGAGTTTGAAATGTCTTTTCTCAAAGCACCCTCGCCAGCGCTGAAGTCTCTCGATCAAGAAGGCCGCGTAATTTACGTTGGAAGCTTTTCTAAATCTCTTTTTCCCGGTTTACGACTTGGCTATCTTGTTGGTTCAAAACATTTTATCCGTGAAGCACGTGCACTCCGATCAACTGTACTGCGGCATCCACCTGGCCACATTCAACGCACTGCAGCTTATTTTCTGTCGCTTGGACATTACGATGCATTAATCCGCCGAATGGCAAATGCATTTCATGAGCGTAGACAAGCGATGGAAGTAGCATTTCAGCAAAATGGCCTCACTGTTGCAGGCCAAGGCGCATTCGGTGGCAGTTCGTTTTGGATGCGCACATCAGAAGGAGTTGATACAAAATTCGTGGCGGCCCGCCTGCTTGAGAAAGGTGTATTAATTGAGCCTGGTCGAGCATTTTTTATAAACGAGCAAGCCCCAAAAAATTATTATAGATTGGCATATAGCTCTTTGCCAGTCTCTAAAATTGCCGATGGAGTCGCTTTGGTTGCCAGCGAAATGCATGGGCGTTAGCTTCAAAATTTAGAAATTTTATTTCATATCAAAAAAATTAATTTTATACTCTTAGTGATTGTCCCGTGGCATGTATTTACGCGCAATGTCTTTGTATTCATCGGCTCCATCAAGAATCATACCCTCTGAAAACGGTTGTACTTTTTGTCGAAAAATTTCTTGCCAAGGGGTTTGGCTTTCCGGCGCAAAAGGTCGCGGACCAAGGGCGGATTGGCGGCGCTTCAGTTCTGCAAGATCCACCAACATATCCGCAGTGCAGGCATTTAAATCAATCCTAATAATATCGCCGTTTTTGACCAAGGCCAACCCACCTCCATCTGCAGCCTCAGGTGAAGCATTCAATATTGACGGGGATCCAGACGTGCCTGACTGTCGGCCATCACCTAAACAAGGCAATGAAGTGATTCCTTGCTTTATCAAATAGGACGGAGGTCGCATGTTCACTACCTCGGCCCCACCAGGATATCCAATGGGCCCAGCACCCCGCATTATTAATACACAATTGGCATCAATATTAAGACTGGGGTCATCGATCTGATTGTGAAAGTCTTCGGGTCCATCAAACACAACTGCGCGGCCCTCAAAGGCATTCAGGCTCGTGGGGTTAGATAGATAGCGTTGGCGAAATTCAGGTGAAATGACAGATGTTTTCATGATAGCACTTTCAAACAAATTGCCTTTAAGATTGATAAATCCCGCAGATTTCATCATCGGTGCAGTCACTTTTTTAATAACATCAGTATTTGTGCTAAATAGATCCTTGCAGTTTTTAGAGATGGATTGACCGTTGGCTGTTAGAGCATTGGGATGGGGCAGCAGGCCCGCCGCTAACAATTCTCCCACTACTGCTGGAACGCCACCCGCGCGGTGATAATCTTCTCCTAGGTATTCACCAGCAGGCTGCAAGTTCACTAACAATGGAATATCGTGGCCAAGGTTTTGCCAGTCATCATTGTTCAAAGTCACGCCCAAATGTTTGGCGATTCCATTAAGGTGGATAGGCGCATTGGTCGAGCCTCCAATTGCAGAGTTGATTACAATCGCATTTTCGAAAGCTTCACGGGTCATGATGCTGTCAGGACGCAGATCTTCACTCACCATATTGACTATACGCAAACCAGTTTCGTAGCTTATTTGACCCCGCTCACGATACGGGGCGGGAATAGAGGCAGCACCCGGCAACTGCATGCCTAAACCTTCGGCGAGAGAGTTCATGGTGGTAGCTGTACCCATGGTATTGCAATATCCCACTGAAGGCGCAGAAGAGGCCACCATCTCCATGAAGCCATCATCATCGATCTCACCTGCGGCTTGCATTTCCCTAGCTTTCCAAATGATGGAGCCAGATCCAGCACGCTTACCCTGGAACCAACCATTGAGCATTGGCCCGACAGATAAAGCGATGGCGGGTATGTTTACTGTAGCCGCTGCCATCAGCAAGGCAGGGGTAGTTTTATCACAACCAATATTGAGCACTACGCCATCAATTGGGTAGCCAAAAAGAGTTTCCACTAATGACAGGTAGGCTAAATTTCGATCCAACATAGCCGTGGGGCGTTTCCCAGTTTCTTGGATCGGATGTACTGGAATCTCTATCACTGTTCCACCGGCAGCAATCACTCCATCGCGTACCCGTTTTGTCAGTTCAATATGATGACGATTACAAGGGCTAAGATCGCTGCCCGTCTGGGCTATTCCAATGATCGGCTTTCCAGATTGAAGCTCTTGTCGTGTCAGTCCATAATTCAGATAACGCTCAAGGTACAAAGCCGTCATTTCTTGGTTTTCAGGGTTATTAAACCACTTCTGGGACCGCAATTTTATTTTATTATTTAACAAGATTTCAGCCCTTTAAATATTAATTAATTTTTCTTTATAACAGCTCACCCAACCACCATCGATTACCTGCACAATGCGACTGTGGTAAATGTACTTTCGTCTGAGCCAAAGCAAACTGCAAGCGCAGCTATTTCTTCTGGAAGGCCAATACGACAAATGTCTAGTCTTTCTGCGGTAACCAAAACGCATTTTCCAGAAAATTGCGCCATTAGTGATGCCTTCAACAATCATAAAGTCTGGCTATGCCAAAGCTGGTACTATTTCTAACGAATACGCGCTTCAGTTTTAGCATCAAAGAGGCGGGCAGAAGCGGCATTTACTTTGATGCCAACCTTAGCACCAGCCTGAGAGCGTAGATCCCCACGCTCCTCAACTACGATTTTTTCACCAGTTACTCCTATTAAGTAGGCATATGATACACCTCCAAGGCTTTCAGTCATCTCAATGCTGTGCGTGTTGCCTTCAGGATTTATTATTAAATGCTCTGGTCGCAGGCCAAGCTCAACAACTGCACCCTCTTCAGGTAGATTTATGGCCATTTTGACTGAAGTCTGCAAATCTGGAACTTCAATTTTGCCTTTTTTTACCCGGCCACTCAAGAAGTTCATCGCCGGACTCCCAATGAATCCTGCTACAAATTTATTATTGGGGTCGCGATAGATATCCATCGGTGCACCGACCTGTTCTATTACCCCCCCCCTCAACACCACAATTTTATCTGCCAAGGTCATTGCTTCAACCTGATCATGGGTGACATAGATCATTGTTGCACCAATTTCTTTATGCAAACGTGCGATTTCGACACGCATTTCCACTCGTAGTTCGGCATCCAAATTGGACAAAGGTTCATCAAACAAAAATACCTCTGGCCCACGCACAATAGCGCGACCAATGGATACTCGTTGACGCTGTCCCCCCGATAAGGCTGCCGGCTTACGTTTGAGATAGTCATCCAATTTCAAAATACGACTTGCTTCTGCAACTTTTTTGGTAATTTCAGCCTTTGGGTAACCATTCATACGCAGGCCAAACCCCATGTTTTCCTGTACAGTCATATGTGGATAAAGGGCATACGTTTGAAATACCATAGCCACCCCACGCCTGGCTGGATCTTCGCGGGTTACATCGCGATCTCCAATAGAAATGGTACCCCCTGTCGTCTCCTCTAGGCCCGCCACCATCCGCAGCAATGTCGACTTTCCACAGCCTGACGGTCCCACAAAGACACAAAACTCTCCCTCTTGGATATCAAGATTGATTCCATGGATCACCCGGACATCACCATAGTTCTTTTCTAGATTAGAGAGTATTACAGCAGACATTTAAATAGTTCTCCCATCATCAGCTCCATGTCGGAACCTGCCATAATTCAGCTTCAGTTCCAATTAAATTTGCACACTTCACCAAATGGGGCTTTTGTTTTTTCAAATCTGAAATTTTATAACGGTTAGTTGAAGTCGCAATTGATACCGCCCCTACTACCCGACCTTTACTAGTTAGAATTGGGGAGGCGATTGAGATAATCCCTTGTTCATGCTCCTCACGATCATAGGCCACACCGTTTTCTCTAATCCAGGCAAGCTCGGCTAACAACGCAGCGCGATCCGAGAGAGTGGCAGGTGTATAGGCTGTATAGGATTGCTGATCCAATGCGTGGTTTTGCTGGGCTTCCGTCATGAACGCCAGAATTGCCTTACCAACACCGGTGCAATAGCCTGGCGCGATTTTTCCGGCCTGGGCAAGTGTTTCAAACATATCTGTAGCCTTGTATTTATCTACAAATAGCACATGTCCATTATCAAATTGTGCAAGATGTACAGCTTCACCAACCTTTGCTGCCAACGATTCAATATGTGGCCGCGCAATAGGGACAAGTGAGCTGTGGCGCCAAGCGGAATGTGCCAAGCGCACTAAACGTATGCCCATCGAATACGTTTGGCGTTCAGGATCAAAAGCTAACATCCCCTGATTAGTTAAGGTTTGCAAAAATCGGTAGAGAGTCGGTTTTGGAAAAGGGCTATCGGACAGCAATTCGGAAAACCGAACAGGGCAACCAAACGAAGCGACTTGGTCCAAGACCTGCATCGCCTTACCAACAGTGCCGTCTGCATTTGGAACATCAAACATTTATACCATTAGTCCCATTATTTTGGTCCACCCATTATTCCGAAATGTTGGTTTCAGACAAATTTCACACCGTACGGATATCTGTTTGTTGACAAGCATATGCGAGTTGAGGTTAAAATATCAATATGTAAAACTAAGTTTCACTATTTGAAACCAATTTTGGTATCAATAAATGTACACCAACGGGAGAACACCATGCAAACCACCTTAAAAGTGACACTTGCGTCGCTTGCGACAGCCATAGCACTGGCCAGTCCAGCATCTGCTGACCTAACTGGAAATTTAAGAATTAATTTGGACACATCAAACCCAGCGCCACGCGCAACAATGGAAGCGATGATCTCTAGGTTTCAAGCTCTGAACCCAAAATTAAACATTACTACAAACGTCATTGATCGTGAGGCATACAAAACTCAAATCCGTAACTTCCTTTCAGCTGATGCGCCAGATGTTCTAACATGGTATGCTGCGAACCGCATGATGCCGTATGTAGATGCCGGTCTATTTGAAGATGTATCCGACTTGTGGGCAGAGCCAGCGATTGCTGCTAGCTTGGCCTCCACTAAAGGTGCTCTCACGCTTAACGGCAAGCAATGGGGCGTTCCCTACACTTATTACCAAATAGGTGTATATTACCGAAAAGACATATATGACGAGCTCGGCCTTTCCGAACCTAAAGACTTTTCTGAGATGCTAGCAAACTGTGAAGCGATGCTTGCATCAGGCCGTAAATGCTACACTATTGGAACCAAATGGTTATGGACAGCTGCCGCTTGGTTCGATTACATTAGTATGCGGACACATGGTTATGACTACCAAATGAGTTTCGCACGTGGCGATGTGAAATGGACTGACCCGAGTGTTTATGAGACATTTGAGAACTGGGGTAAGTTAGTCCGTATGGGCGCCTTCGTTGATGATCACCAGAATAAAGACTGGCAACAATCTTTACCATTCGTTGTGAACGGTGAAGCCGGCGGAATTTTACTTGGAAACTTTACAGTTGCACCTCTGCGTACAGCTGGCTTGACAGATGACCAATTAGATTTCCACCAGTTCCCAGCAATCAAACCTGGTGTTGCAATGGCCGAAGCTGCACCTACAGATACGTTCCATATTGCAGCAAATGGACAGAACAAAGATAACGCACGTGCGTTTTTACGCTATCTTGTTTCACCGGCAGAACAAACAATCATAAATAATGGCGATAACTTGGGCCAAATACCTGTAAACTCCGCTGCTGGTGTAAGTGATGACAAGTTTGTACAGCAAGGCTTTGAAATGCTATCAAGTAATAGTCCGGGTGGGGTTGCACAGTTCTTTGATCGTGACTTCCCAGCTGAAATGGCACAAGCAGCCATGGAAGGCATGCAGGAATTCATGCTATTCCCAGATAATTTAGATGACATCCTTGAGCGTATAGAATCTGTGCGCCAAGACTTATACCAAGACTAAATCTAAGTTTAAGGCAAAGATAAATTACTATCGGATGCGCGGCACAGCCAGCGCATCCGAACCCAGAATCAATAGTAAAAAATGATAGATGTTTTTCTGTGTTGATTTAATAGTCCCTAAATTCTCTCCGAGGCGTCACTATGGCCACCACTTCCCCACGGAACAAAGCGCCAGCGAAGCAAAGCTGGTATAAA
>CAJWTH010000019.1 GCA_913047725.1 uncultured Planktomarina sp. | reverse complement strand
GCCCGTCGTCGTGTTGAACGTGAATTATCCAATGTATATCCCGACATGCCTCGATCAAAGCGACTATCTCTTTGCCGAGATATGGGGCGTAACATGGGCCGCACTTTGTTTGAAATTTTTCATTGTGCAGAGTTTCAGACGCTTCAAGATCGGCATTCGGTTTCTGGACCTGGGTTGGAGGCATTATTTAAGGCCAAGGCCGAGGGAAAAGGTGCATTAATTGTTTCTGGGCATTTTGGGCAGTGGGAGGCAGTCCGTGCTGCGCTCAAGGCCCGCGATATGGAAACTGGTGCGGTGTATCGTCCGCAGACCAATCGGCATTATGAACGTCGCTTATACGCTGGTATTGAGGCTGGTGGTAAGCCAATACTTGCAACAGGCCAAATCGGAACTCGCGCACTGGTCCGGCACATTCGGCAGGGTGGCTTCATTGCTATCTTGTTAGATGAAAAATACCCTGATGGCGCGCGAATACCATTTTTGGGGCGACACGCTCTTACATCCCTGGTCGCTGCGCAGCTGGCCCTGAAATATGATCTGCCAATGGTGCCAGCGTATGGCACGCGTACAGGAGATGGTAGCCAGTTTGATGTTGAATTTGAGGAAGCCATACCACACACAGATAGCGTAACGATGACGAGTGCATTCAATGACAGCCTGTCAAACCGTATCTTGAACTGTCCTGAACAATGGTACTGGATGTTGCGGCGATGGAAGGGTGCTTAAGCGTAGCAAATCCCACCAGATTTTTTTAATTATTCAAAAATACTTCCATAGAACCAGTTTCCCCGGGATAAAAAGTGTAGTCCTATTGCTCGGGAGACATAATCTCGATAGCAGAGAACACAATAAATTTTGGAGGATCTGATGGAAGATCTGCGCGAAAAATATTTAAGTTTAATTTCTGGAGCCACAGATGAAGCTTCGCTTGAGAATTTACGTGTTCAAGCTGTTGGAAAAAAAGGTGAAATAAGCCTAAGAATGCGATCATTAGGTAAAATGACGCCGGAAGAACGACAGGAGGCAGGGCCGGCTTTAAATGCTTTGAAAGATGAAGTTAATTCCGCACTTGTCGCGCGAAAGAGCTCACTTTCTGATGCGGCCCTGGAGGAACGACTTAAAGGTGAGTGGCTCGATGTAACGCTCCCAGCTCGTTTGGCCCGCCAAGGTTCAATACATCCTATCTCACAGGTTTGGGGTGAGGTGACCGAAATTTTTGCTGATATGGGTTTTTCTGTAGCCGAAGGTCCTCAAATAGAGAGTGACTGGTATAATTTTGATGCGCTTAACATTCCGGGGCATCATCCTGCGCGCGCGGAAATGGATACATTTTACACCTATCGCGATCAAGATGATGACCGACCTCCCCATGTTTTGCGGACTCACACCAGCCCCGTACAGATCCGGTCAATGGAAAAAATTGGAGCACCTTTAAGAATAATTTGTCCTGGTCGGGTTTACCGTGCTGACTATGACCAAACACACACGCCTATGTTCCATCAAGTCGAGGGATTAGCTGTTGATACTGATGTATCAATGGCCAACCTTAAGTGGTGTCTGGAAGAGTTTGTAAAAGCCTTTTTTGAAGTGGACAATGTAGAGTTACGTTTTCGAGCGTCGCACTTTCCGTTTACGGAACCTTCTGCCGAAGTTGATATTAGATGCAATTGGTCGGGCGGCCAGCTTAAAATAGGGGAAGGCGACGACTGGATGGAAATTTTGGGAAGTGGTATGGTGCACCCAAAGGTTCTTCATGCGGGTGGCATTGATCCTACAGTTTATCAAGGGTTTGCCTTTGGCCTCGGTATTGATCGGATTGCTATGTTGAAGTACGGAATTCCAGACTTGAGAGCATTTTTTGATAGCGACCTTCGATGGTTGCGTCACTATGGGTTTAACGCACTTGATAAGCCAGGTTTGGTAAGTGGTTTGAGCCGTTAATAAAATTTATTTGTTACCTGAAAATATAAATGACAGTATTCGCCTAACGCAATAATGCAATTCTGACTACCAGGGTGTCCTCGTATGAAATTCACATTATCGTGGTTGAAAGACCATCTTGAAACTGATGCATCTTTGGATGATATCACCTACGCGCTGACTGATCTTGGTTTAGAGGTCGAAGAGGTTACAAACCCTGCTGACAGATTGGCTGCGTTTACAATAGGGAAAATTACAGAGACAGCAAAGCATCCGGATGCAGATAAACTCCGCGTCTGTCAGGTGCTAACGGATGCAGGCATGACACAGATAATCTGTGGTGCTCCTAATGCCCGCACAGGTATTAATGTAGTGGTTGCCAAGCCCGGGGTTTATGTGCCCGGGATCGATACGACTATTGGTATTGGTAAAATTCGTGGTGTAGAAAGCTATGGCATGATGTGCTCTGAACGCGAGATGCAACTTAGCGATGAGCATGACGGTATCATAGAGTTGGCTTCAGGAGACGTGGGTCAGAGCTTTTCTGACTGGTTAGCTTTAAATGATCCTGCGCGAGTGGATCCTGTGATTGAGATAGCTATCACTCCCAATCGGCCAGACGCACTGGGTGTTTGTGGCATTGCTCGTGACCTTGCTGCGCGTGGACTAGGGACTTTAAGGCTTCGTGAAGTTATTCCAGTACCTGCAAATTTTACCTCTAAACTTATGGTGGCGATCGACAAGGATACACTAGATGGTTGCCCAGTCTTTTGTGGGCGACTGATCCGAGGTCTGAAGAATGGCCCAAGCCCCACGTGGCTACAGCAAGCATTAATTGCGGTTGGCCTCCGTCCAATAAGCTTTCTTGTCGACGTGACTAATTTCTTCACAATTGACAGTAATCGGCCACTGCACGTTTTTGATGCAGACAAGATTATTGGAAACCTGCGGGTTCATCGTTCAGTGGGTGGAGAAAAAATCTTAGCTCTAGATGATAAAAACTACACGTTGGAAGGTGGTCAAATTATCATTAGTGATGATAACGGGCCAAAAAGCATTGCTGGTATAATGGGTGGAACTGAAACAGGCTGTACGGATGAAACAGTAAATGTTTTCGTTGAATCTGCTTATTGGGACCCCGTCCAAATCGCTTATACTGGCAGAGCATTGAAAATTAATTCTGACGCGCGGTACCGCTTTGAGCGTGGTGTTGACCCTGCCTTTACCCCGGTAGGTCTTGAGGCTGCAGTACGCATGATTGTAGATTATGCGGGTGGAGAGGCTTCTGATTTGGTGCAAGCTGGTAAGGTGCCTGACACTTCACGGTCTTACAAGTTCGACGCGGGCAGGGTGCAGTCATTAGTGGGCATGGAAATCTCTGATAGGTCGCAGCGCGCGACTCTAAAAGACCTTGGCTTTCGTCTGGAGAATGATGTCGCACATGTTCCAAGTTGGCGTCCTGATGTCATGGGTGAAGCTGATCTAGTGGAAGAAGTTGCGCGCGTTGCATCGCTCTCTAAGCTTGTGGGTAAACCTTTCGCGCGCCCTCATTTGGGTGTTCAAAAACAAGTTCTAACTTTGCAACAAAACCGGGAACAGATTGCACGACGGGTAATTGCGGCTTTAGGCTATAATGAATGTGTCACCTATAGCTTTATTGATGAAGTTTCTGCAAAGTTATTTGGAGGTGGTACTGACGCGACTATGCTGGCAAATCCTATTAGTTCGGAAATGAGTCATATGCGGCCGTCCTTATTACCGGCACTGTTACAGGCCGCTGCGCGCAACCAAGCTCGCGGTATACTGGATATGGCTCTGTTTGAAGTTGGGCCAGTTTGGCATGGTGGGGAGCCAGAAGATCAAGAGACCTTAGCTTGTGGCATTTTAGTTGGTCATACAGGTCCTAAGGACGTTCACGGCACGCGTCGCTCAGTCGATCTTTATGATGCAAAGGCAAATGCTGAAGTGGCATTAAACGCTATGGGCGCTCCGTCAAAGGTACAATTCAATCGCGGCTTGTCCGATTGGTGGCATCCAGTTCGGTCAGCTAAAATGGTGCTTGGAAAAAACTCATTAGCCGGATTTGGAGAAATTCATCCAAAAATTTTGACCAGCCTAGAAGTAAAGGGTCCAGTGGTTGCTTTTGTTATTCACACTGAAAATATACCAACGCCAAAAGTAAAGTCTGCGACCCGGGCAGCGCTTCGTACTACAGCCTTCCAAGCGGTCGAACGTGATTTTGCATTTGTAATAGATGAAACCGTGGAGGCGATCACACTAGTCAATGCCGCCAAGGGCGTGGATAAGATTTTAATTGATGAAGTCAGAGTGTTTGATGAATTCAGTGGGGGCACGCTTGCCGAGGGTAAGAAGTCTTTGGCCCTGACCGTCCGCTTGCAACCGAAAGAGGCCACTCTAACAGATATTGAGATTGAGGCCGTCGTTACAAAAATAGTTGAAAAAGTTACCACAGCGACTGGGGGAGTCCTGCGCAGTTGATTTGCGATAAACTCATGAACTGAGATCTAATAAAAATCAGACTTTTTTAAGTATGGGAAATAATTCCCAGTCTTTGTCGCGCAAATGAAATTAGGGTTTGAATTACTCATTAGTTTAAAAGTAATGCGCAAGGTTTGAAAAGCAGCGAAGTTATAAATGTTAAAAATTTTATGGTGGTCATATCCTAAATTGTAATGTCATTTAGACACTTCAGTATGTTTTTCTCAAAATAACGAGTTTCATGGATACCATATTGCCAGATTTCAATCTTTGTCTGGTTTTAAATGGCATTGTAGTGTACTTCTGAAGCTGTAATTTAGGCCTAATTTTTTTTGATTTAATCACACAGTGTGGAACTATTATATGTCATTAAATTTACAAAAATCTAATCTTGTAAATGCTATTTTACCTCATGTAGCCTTTGATGGATGGTCTCAAGTCAGCTTTGACCAGGCTGTAAATGATTTGCGTATGAGCCCAAGTCTTGCCGCCGCGGTAGCGCCAAGAGGTGCTGTGGACTTGGCTGTTACTTTTCATCGTACAGGTGACAAAGAAATGGTAGCTGCCTACAATGCTGCTGATACTGGTTCCCTCAATATTAGATCAAAAGTTACACTAGCGGTGCGTCTTAGGCTCGAGACTATAAAGGATAAAGAGGTTGTCCGACGCGGCAGCTCTCTGTTTGCGCTGCCAAATTTTGCTGCTGACGGTGCGAAGCTTATATGGGAGACTGCGGATCATATCTGGAATGCTTTGGGCGATACGTCATCAGACGTTAATTGGTACACCAAGCGTGTAACGTTGGGCACAGTTTATACGGCAACTGTCCTTTTTTGGCTGGGCGATGAGAGCCCTGCTCATGAAGATACATGGGCCTTCCTGGATCGCCGAATTGAGAATATTATGCAAATTGAAACTGCCAAAAGCCATATTAAAAAAAGTAAAATTTTAAGTTCTGCTTTGGCGGGGCCAATCTGGCTTTTGGATAAAATTGAGCGTCCCCGTTGGGATGAGGACCTTCCTGGCTACTCACCAAAAGTTTAAATCATTTTGTTTTGAAGGATTATTGGTATGGCCCCCATGACTGTAATAGAAATAACAGGGGCGGGTGGCCCAGAGGTTTTGCAGGTTAAGCAGCGCCCAATACCGATACCTCGGCAAGGGGAAGTTTTAATTAAATTGGCCTACGCTGGGATCAATCGCCCTGATGTTTTGCAGCGATCTGGATCCTACAATCCACCAAAAGGGGCCAGTGATTTGCCTGGTCTGGAAGGTGCGGGCATAATTTCAGCAATTGGGTCGGGTGTCTTTGAGTGGAAAGTTGGCGACGAAGTATGTGCCCTACTTCCTGGTGGTGGCTATGCAGAGTATGCGGTTACTCCCTCAACACACTGCCTGCCCGTACCTAAAGGCTTATCTCTGAAAGAAGCAGCATGTCTGCCAGAAACTTTTTTCACAGTATATTCAAACATTTTTCAAAGGGGTGGCTTAAAGGCGGGAGAAAAGTTCCTTGTTCATGGCGGTTCTTCTGGCATTGGTACCACCGCAATCCAAATGGCTCACCTTTTTGGAGCTCGGGTCTTTGCCACAGCCGGGTCTGAAAAGAAATGCCAAGTTTGTAAAGACTTGGGCGCGGAGAGAGTAATAAATTATCACAATGAAATTTTTGAGGACGTTTTGCAGGTTTATGGTGGCGTGGATGTGATTTTGGATATGGTTGGTGGTACTTATATTCAACGAAACTTAAAATCATTGGCAGATGACGGACGCTTAGTACAAATAGCGTTCCTTGAAAGTGCCAAGGCAGATCTTAATCTAGTACAAATGATGACCCGCCGATTATCAATCACTGGCTCCACTCTGCGGCCACAAAATGATTTGGTAAAACAGCGTATAGCTGAAGGGTTGCAAAAACATATTTGGCCTCATTTGGCTTCCGGACGGATCGCACCAATTATGGACAGTGAATTCCCTCTAGCAGAGGCTGCAAGAGCACATACGCGTATGGAAACTAGTGAACATATTGGAAAAATAGTTCTAAAAATTTAATCCTCTTATGGGAGAGTTTTCGTCCTTAGCTCTTATTGGAAAGCTAGATAATAAGGAACGTGAGAGGCTCTGTTGAAACTAATCAATCATAGGCCGCATCTACAATTATCTCCACCATTAGCTCATCGCGGGCCAACTTTGCCTCACCACATGCACGTGCGGGAGCAAACCCCTCTGGAACCCAATCGTTCCAAACTTCGTTTAACCCAATGAAATAACTCATATCTGAAAGCCAAATTGTTGCTCGAAGTATTTTTTTGCGGGTGCTTCCAGCTTCCAGTAGCAAGGCATCGATCTTGTCTAAACAAGCCTTTACTTGGATCTCTATTGTTTCGCCTTCGGCTACTTGGCCTGAAAGGTAAGCAACACCATTATGTTTCACAATCTTACTAGCCCGCGGGGTGGTTCCAATTCTCTCAATCATGGGGAGATCCTAAATCTTTTCAAATTATTGGTTATATTGTATAATAAATTAAAGAATTAAAGGTAAGTAACAACGCCAAAATCAAGAAAATTTAAAAAAGGCTTCACAAAGACCCTGAATGAGTTTCTAAATTCTCAAAATTTTGAAAAATGCAGTATGAAAAACAAGCAGAGCATGGGGGTTTCCCTTTCGGAGTTTACAGATTATAGCCTTTTCAAGTTTCCCAAAAATGGTAACTCGTCCCGCTAAGAACCGGGACCGCCGCTAGGCGTTGAGAAAGTTGTGTTTGGGATAAAGGTTTAGATGGAGGTTGAAATGGCAAAACCAATTATGGCAAAGGCTACTGCAGTGTGGCTGGTGGACAATACCACAATTAGTTTTAAGCAAATAGCAGATTTTGTAGAAATGCATGAGCTTGAAGTTCAGGGAATTGCTGACGGTGATGTCGCAACGGGCGTAAAAGGTTTTGATCCCATCAGTAATAATCAGCTTACGCAAGAAGAGATTAATTCTGCACAGTCAGATCCGCTCCACAAACTTGCACTAAAATTTAACGCGGCGGCCGTTGGTGAAGAGAAGCGTCGGGGTCCACGCTATACACCTTTGTCAAAACGCCAGGACCGGCCTGCGTCTATATTATGGTTGGTTAAGTTTCATCCAGAATTTACAGATGGGCAAATTTCTAAGCTGGTCGGCACGACTAAGCCTACTATCCAGGCAATCCGGGAACGGACCCACTGGAATATTACAAATATTGATCCAATTGATCCGGTCGCACTCGGACTTTGTCGGCAGTCAGAGCTAGATGCTTTAGTTCAAAAAGCAAATGCCAAGAAACCTGGTGATGATGATGTAATGTCTGATGATGAACGCCGAAAATTAGTAAGTACTGAACAAAGTTTGGGCATGCCTGACGAGCCTCGTATTCCAGCCGCCATTTCAGGTCTGGAAACCTTTACTCTCGCCGACGCGCCTAAAGAGGAGGAGGAGTCTCATGGTGATTTGTTGGATGCTGAAAGTTTCTTTAATTTGCCAAGTGACGATAAAGAGTAGTTAAAGATAGGGTTTCTAAATTTAAGTTGCGTTTAACTTGGCGCTTTTGTCAAAGGCCAGTTCTGAAATAATAATATTAGAGAGTTTTACGAGCTTTAAGCGCTGCTATGATGGTTCCATCGTCTAAATAATCCAATTCACCGCCAATAGGTACGCCTTGAGCGAGAGTGCTCACCTTCACGTTACGTAGTTGATCCGTGATGTAATGTGCTGTCGTTTGGCCGTCAATTGTTGCGTTAAGTGCTAAAATGACCTCAGTAATTTCTTCCTCAAAAACTCTCTTTAATAGACGTGGGATCCTTAGTTCATCCGGTCCAATGGCGTCCAGTGCGGAGAGTGTCCCGCCCAAAACGTGGTATCGGCCCTTAAAAATATTTGATCGCTCCATTGCCCAAAGATCGGAGACGTCCTGCACTACGCAAATCTCTCCATTGGCCCGTGCTGGGTTTTTACAAATATCACAGCTGTCTGACATGCCAATATTTCCACAGTTCAAACACTCACGAACCGTTTTTGCCACCTCCGCCAGAACATCAGCTAAAGGGGCCATTATTAAGGCTCTTTTTTTGACCATGTGAAGTACAGCACGCCGCGCCGAACGAGGGCCTAGTCCTGGCAGCTTGGCCATCAATTCGATAAGGCGCTCTAAATCTTTGGAAGTGTGGTTCATACGGATCACCGTGCGTGTAAATTTTGGTATTCACAAGCTACTTTTCGACTGCCTATGCCTAGAAGGGTAGTTTCATACCGGCAGGTAATCCTAGGCTTTCTTGCAGCCGCTGCATCTCTGATGCAGAGCGGTTAGCCGCTTTAGCCTGTGCATCTTTTACGGCTGCCAGAATAAGATCCTCAACCACTTCTTTTTCATCTGGGTTAAAAATACTGGCATCAATGTCCAAGCTTGTCAGAACACCCTTAGCATTTGTAGTAGCAGTTACCAATCCCGCTCCACTCTCACCAGTAATGCTGATGTTAGCTAAATCATCCTGCATTTGGGTCATTTTACCCTGCATCTCTTGTGCAGTTTTCATCATTTTGGCCATATCACCAAGCCCACCAAGACCTTTTAACATTTTGTTACCTCACTTATATTTTTTTAAACTTAATTGTCATCAAACGGGTCCCATTCATCTTCTACCTCTGGCAGCGCGTCAACTTGCGCTAAGTTAGCCACATCTTGTGGTGTGCGTATTTCAAGGATTTGAGCTTTAGGGAAGGCATTGAAAACTGCTTGCACAAACGGGTGGCTTTTAGCTTGATCTTTTAAGGCATTTGTCGCTTCGTCACGTTTTTCGGCAATTGTGTCTGCTCCTCCTAAACCAACCGATACGGCCCAACGTTTATCGGTCCAAGTCTGTAGTCTACTGCCTAGGCGCTGGGCTAAATCTTTTGGTGCGCTGCCTGTAGGTTCAAATTCTATTCGCCCTGGAGAATAACTTATTAGTTTCAAGGTGGTTTCTACATCTACGAGGAGTTTAATATCGCGGTGATCACGGATAAGATTGAGGACGTCTTCAAATGTGGAAAATTGCACTAAAGTATTCACAATGGGCTGAGCTATGCGAACCGTTGCCTCAGAATTAGATTGTAAATAAGAGGTGCTGGTTATTTTTTGATCAACAAAATTTTTGGTTTCTGCTTGTGTAGGCTTTGACTCCAAAACGGTTGTTGCCGCCGACAGGTTAACCGTTTTAGGATTTGTAGCTGGAGGCGTAGTTGTATTGTTCAACTTGCGAATTAGTTCATCTGGTGTTGGTAAATCTGCAACATGGGTGAGACGGATCACTGCCATTTCTGCAGCCATCATACTATTTGGTGCGCGAGCTACCTCTTCAAGTGAGCTCAAAAGCATTTGCCACATACGGGTCAATATCCGCATGGGTAATGCGTCGGCCATTAGAAGGCCCCGATTGCGTTCATCTGGCGAGGCCGTTGGGTCGTCCGCGGCACCTGGAGTTATTTTTATTACGCTGATCCAGTGACTTATTTCTGCCAAGTCACGTAAAATAGCTATAGGGTCGGCTCCATCAGCATATTGTCCTGACAGCTCGCCTAATGCGCCAGCTGCATCACCTCGAAGTATCAAATCAAATAAGTCTAAAATTCTGCCTCTGTCGGCGAGCCCCAACATGGTTCGCACTTGCTCTGCAGTAGTTTGGCCTGCTCCATGTGAAATTGCCTGATCAAGCAAGGATTGCGCATCTCGCACCGACCCCTCAGATGCCCTTGTGATTAGGCCTAATGCCTCATCTGATATGTCAGCTTCCTCTGCTCTGGCTACCTTTCTGAGTAAGGAAATCATCACCTCAGGTTCTATTCGGCGGAGGTCAAAGCGCTGACAGCGTGAGAGGACTGTAACGGGTACCTTGCGGATCTCCGTTGTTGCAAAAATAAATTTTACATGTGCGGGTGGTTCCTCAAGTGTTTTCAATAAAGCGTTGAACGCATTTGTTGACAACATATGGACTTCATCAATTATATATATTTTATAGCGTGCTGAAGCGGCACGATAGGCAACAGAATCTATGATTTCACGAATATCACCAACACCCGTGCGGCTGGCTGCATCCATTTCCTGAACGTCGACATGGCGTCCCGCCATTATCGAAGTACAATTCTCACACACACCGCAAGGATCAACTGTCGCGCCACCTTTACCGTCCACTCCAATGCAATTCATACCCTTGGCAATTATTCTAGCAGTAGTTGTCTTGCCGGTGCCTCTTATGCCCGTCATTAAAAAAGCTTGGGCAATACGGTCGGCCTCAAAAGCATTGCGCAGTGTCTGCACCATGGCATCCTGCCCAACTAGGTCGGCAAACGTCTCTGGCCGGTATTTTCGCGCTAGAACTTGATAAGCAGGTGCTTCGGTCATGACGTTCCTTCGAATCTTGTGACCACGGTACATGTTTGGGTTGTGTTGGTCCAGAAAACGCGGTGCATAAAACACCATTTAGCCAGCTAAGAAGCAGTGACCGAAGTGAGAGGTTGGACATCGACCCAAGTGGGGCTCGTTGTGGCTGCTTCCTTCCGGATCTGACCAGGTTGGCGAGGCACTTGCCCGCGCCAACCCCTCAGTTTCTCTATAGAGGTTTGAAAATCACATTGCAATTCGTCCTGCAGACGAATTGAATGTAAATAAAATATAAGCCTAGAGGAACCTAATTATGGACCACGCAGAATCAGTAACATTTGGAAGTTCCGCACTTAACCGTGCTTCAGAACTGCGAAATGCAGAGTCACAAGTGGTGCTGCGCGCTCAAAATAATGTCAGGGTCACTTTGTTTTGGCGTGGCAAGCCCTTGTTGAGAGAAAAAGATGATCAGAGTTTGGGACTTGCTTGGATCGATTTGGATCACAGCATTTTAGAACATCAATCTAGTCCATTAATTTTTCTGGGCTTAAGTGAGAAGAATAAACCCCTTTTTTTAGTGGATGTATCAACATGGATACCAGAAGAGTTACCGGATACTTTAAACGAATTTTTAGACCCCTCCATACAAACGCATCCTACTTTAGTTAATGATGAATACTTTGGGGAATTACGGAGTATCATGACACAGCTGTCAACCAGAGATGCCGAATTGGCTGTAATTGGACGGGGTATATTGGAATGGCACCGAGGACATAGTTTTTGTGCGGCCTGTGGGCACCCTTCGACGATTGAAATGGCTGGATGGCAACGCACGTGTACGGAATGTAAAAAAACACACTTCCCGCGGACTGACCCAGTTGTGATTATGTTGATCACGCATGGGAATAGTTTGCTCATGGGGCGGTCACATGCTTGGCCAGATGGAATGTACTCTCTTTTAGCAGGCTTTGTTGAACCGGGAGAGACTCTTGAAGCTGCAGTAAGGCGAGAAGTTTTTGAAGAATCTGGTATCCGTGTTGGATCTGTGGGCTACCTAACCAGCCAGCCCTGGCCATTTCCAGCGTCATTAATGTTTGGGTGCGAGGGCCAAGCATTAAATATGGATATTAATATTGACTCAAATGAAATTGAGGATGCGTTATGGGTTAGCCGTGAAGAGATGTTGGACGTTTTTGAGGGTATACATCCTAAAATAAAGCCAGCAAGATCAGGGGCGATAGCACATTTCCTTATAGAAAATTGGCTAGCAGACACTCTAAAATAGTCATGGATTGAAATTTTTTAACGCTTTTATTTATCCGCCTCATCAAAATATAATTATTTGATAAAACTAAGCCGGTCTGGTCCCACTGGCGGGATAGGTACCAAGTACGTGCACCATATCAGTAAAGAACGATAATTCTTCAAATGCGAGTTGAACTGCTGGATCATCAGGATGGCCGTCAATATCTGCATAAAACTGTGTCGCGGTGAAAGTGCCGCCGACCATATAGCTTTCTAATTTTGTCATATTTATTCCGTTGGTAGCAAATCCACCCATTGCCTTATATAATGCAGCTGGAATGTTACGGACTTGAAACACAAAACTGGTCAACATCGCGTCACCTCGGCGATCAAGATCGTTTTGAGCCGACATGATTAAAAACCTAGTCGTATTATGTGACAGATCCTCAACATCCTTCTTTAAAACATTTAAACCATAAATTTCGCCAGCTAGCTCAGACGCTAAAGCTGCGGCGTCTCGCTCGTTTGACGCTGCGATATCAGCGGCCGCGCCTGCATTGTCTGCTGCGGCTTCACCACGAATTTTGTTAGCATCGAGGAATGTCTTACATTGTGGTAAAATTACAAGATGGCCGCGCGCAACTTTCACATCTGATAACTTAACCCCTGGTAAAGCCAAAAGATTGATGCGTACGCGGACAAATACTTCGTCGTTAATAAACAAGCCACTTTTGGGGAGAAGTCTATGAATGTCTGCAACCCGTCCATAAGTTGTATTTTCGACAGGTAACATTGCAAATTCTGCAGAGCCAGAGCGTACCGCGTCTATAACATCTTCAAATGTTGGACAAGGTAATGGTGTATGGTTGGGCCGCGCCACAATGCAGGCTTCATGTGAATAAGCACCTAATTCACCCTGGAAGGCAATTTTTTTAGCCATTTGATGTCTCCTGAGACGTTTATTCATAAAAAGGTCGTTTAGTCGCGCTAACTACACCTTGCGCGGCATGGGGGGAAGGGATTAGAGGAGGAATAACAATTTGAATACACGGATAGCGACATGTTCGACACTATGACCTTGACCAAAATAGCCGGTGCCTTTTGTATGGCGTTGTTAGTTTTAGTGCTGGGTGGCTGGATTGCTGACAAAATTTATAGCCCGGCCCACCACGGTGAGGATCATGGAATCGCTTGGATAGAAATTGATGCTGGCCCGGTTGAGGGGGCTGCAATCCAAGAGGAGCCAGCTATCGAAGAATTGTTATTATTGGCGGACCTGTCAAAGGGACAAAAAACTTTCAAAAAGTGTGGCGCCTGCCATAAACTTAAAACTGGGGCGAATGGTGTTGGGCCTCATCTGTATGGGGTCGTTGGCAGGGCTGTTGGCTCGATTGCAGATTTTAGTTATTCGGGAAGCTTGGTTGCGGTTGCAAAAATATGGAGCCCTGAAAACTTAAATGGGTTTCTTAAGAAGCCTTCAAAATACGCGCCTGGTACTAAAATGAGCTTTAACGGTATTTCGAAACCGCAAGATCGCGCTAATTTGATAGCGTATCTTACAACAATTAGTGAGTAAGTTTAGATTTTATGGCCGGTAAAGTGAAACCTGCCGGTGACTGATGTTGGGCCAATTTCTATAGCCCTTTCCGACCCTAAATATATAATTTTTGAAATGTTAATGGAGTTAAGCCATAAAGGCGTTAAGCTCGTTAACAAAATACTTCGCAAATTTTAAAATTGGGCTAAGTTACTATCAATCGTAGAAAGTTATCTGCGCTTTAAAGAGGATGTGCTAATGACTAAACCTTTAGTAAAATATTTCTTAGCTTCAATGATATTGATGACCTTTGGCGCGAATTTTGTGGTTGCGGATGACAGTGACCCTGTCACCGTGAGCCATGGCTACTCATTTTTTGGTGATTTGAAGTATCCTGCTGATTTCGCACATCTAGAATACGTGAACCCGACAGCGCCCAAAGGGGGCGAAATTTCTCAGTGGGGCTTTGGTACATTTGACAGTTTTAACGGTTATGCCCGCAAAGGAAATTCGGCATCGCTTTCTTCTGCTCCTTACGAAACAATCTTGACCAGTTTTGCAGATGATTTAACTTCTTCATATTGTTACTTGTGTAAAACTTTAGAATACCCAGAAAGCCGTAATTGGGCCATATTTAACCTTCGTGAAGATATAACTTTTTCAGATGGGTCGAGATTAACTGCTGATGATGTAAAGTTCACTTTTGAACTATTCATGGATCAAGGCATACCGTCATATCGGGCCGCCGTTTCTGGAATGGTGGAGACTATCGATGTAATTGATCCCTTTAAAATAAAGTTCACCTTTGCGGCGGATGCACCTCGCCGTGACGTAATCGACTTGGCCGGAGGGATTCCAGTATTTTCTAAGGCCTGGTTTGAAGATACGGGTGCGCGCTTGGATGAGTCCACACTGACGCCCTTTATAGGAACTGGTCCTTACGTCTTGGATTCCTACGAGATTAATGAACGAGTTATTTATGTCCGACGTGACGATTTTTGGGGCGAAGATATTCCCATTAACGTTGGCCGCAACAACTTTGACAGTCTTCGGATAGAGTATTTTGCAGATTCTGCTGCAGCTTTTGAGGGTTTTAAAGGAGGAGTATACACATTTAGATCCGAAAATAGTTCAAAACAATGGGCAACTTCCTATGATTTTGGATCTATTGAAAATGGTCATGTGGTGAAAACAGAGTTGCCAAATGGAAACCTAGCTCAAGCACAAGCCTATGTCTTCAATCTTCGGCGTGACAAGTTCAAGGATCCTCTCGTTCGCGAGGCCTTGTCCATGATGTTTAATTTTGAATGGTCTAACGAGCAGTTATTTTATGGGCTTTATGATCGTGTTAATTCCTTCTGGGGTAATTCAAATTTAGAAGCTTCTGGCGTACCCAAAGGTAAAGAATTATCTATTCTGCAGGGTCTTGTAGATAAGGGTTTACTTGACGTGAATGTTTTGACTGAGCCTGCTGTAATGGCTCCAGTCTCCGGACTACGCCAACTCGATCGTAAAAACTTACGCAAGGCATCGGCTTTGTTGGATGAGGCTGGGTGGTTGGTTAATGATTCTGGTATGCGTGAAAAAAATGGACAGGCGTTCACTCTTGAGGTCTTAGACAGCTCCCCGGCTTTTGACAGAATTACAAACCCGATGATTGAAAATATGAAGTCACTGGGAATAGATGCTCGTCTTAATCGGGTTGATCCGGCACAAGAAATGGAGCGTTCACGTTCTTTTGATTTTGATGTAACCACACATAGCATGCGGATGTCTTTAGAGCCTTCATCAGGGCTTGAGCAATACTTTGGTACGAAGGCAATGGATGAGAGTAGTCGTAATTTAATGGGTTTGTCTGATCCGGCTGTCGATGCCTTGATTGATTTGGTAGTTAGGTCTGAAAATAAAGAAGAACTTAATCACCGCATTAGAGTTTTAGACCGAGTGTTGCGAGCGAAGCGTTTCTGGATCCCACAGTGGTTTAAGAGTGTCCATACAGTGGCATACTATGATCAGTATGAACATCCAGACCCACTACCGCCATATGCTTTAGGAGAAATGGATTTTTGGTGGTATAATTCCCAAAAAGGCTCAAAACTTAAGGCTGCAGGTGTGCTGAACTAGGATGGGTGCTTATATTGTCCGGCGGCTTCTACTGATTATTCCAACCCTTTTGGGGGTTATGATTGTCAACTTTGCTTTGATTCAATTTGTGCCAGGTGGTCCCGTAGAGCAGGTTTTGGCACAGCTGGAGGGTGAGGGCGATGTATTTGCTGCAATTACGGGTGGTGGTGACGCTGGTATAGATACTAATGAAACGAGTGACCGCTATGCTGGAGCTCGTGGTTTACCGGCAGAGTATATAGAGCAACTAGAACGTGAGTTTGGGTTAGACAAGCCACCACTCGAACGATTTTTGAACATGATGTGGAAATACTTGCGCTTTGATTTTGGGGAGAGCTATTTCCGTTCAATTAAGGTCACCGACTTAGTTTTAGAAAAAATGCCAGTTTCAATTTCATTAGGCCTTTGGTCGACATTATTAATCTACTTGGTTTGCATTCCACTTGGTGTACGTAAAGCCATTCGCGATGGCAGTACTTTTGACACAATTACCAGTGCTTTAATTGTAATTGGTTATGGAATTCCGTCGTTTCTATTTGCGATCATGCTTTTAGTACTCTTTGCCGGTGGATCTTATTGGCAGATATTTCCATTGAGAGGGCTTACTTCCAACGGTTGGGAAGATCTCACAATATTAGGAAAGATTGGCGATTATTTTTGGCATATGGCTTTGCCAATTTTTGCGTCTGTCATTTCAGGATTTGCTACACTGACTTTACTGACAAAAAATTCATTTTTAGACGAAATCCGTAAGCAATATGTTGTGACGGCGAAGGCAAAGGGGCTTACTGAAAATCGTGTCTTGTTTGGACATGTCTTTCGCAATGCCATGTTGATTGTGATCGCTGGTTTCCCCAGTCTGTTCATTGGAGTATTTTTTGGGGGCTCATTATTTATTGAAACCATATTTTCGCTAGATGGCCTAGGAAGGCTTGGGTTTGAGGCTGCATTGACTCGAGATTATCCGGTGATGTTTGGCACCCTCTTTGCCTTTGGGTTATTGGGCCTCTTTGTCGGTATTCTTTCTGATATGATGTATGTCTTTATTGATCCACGAATTGATTTTGAGGCTCGTGGGTAATGGCATTGTCTCCCCTTAATGCGCGACGTCTGAACAATTTTAAAAAAAACCGGCGTGCGGTTTGGTCTCTTTGGATATTTACTGTTCTGTTTGGTTTAAGTCTTTTCGCAGAATTTTTAGCTAATGATAAGCCAATCTTGGTAAGCTACAGAGGCGAGTTTTACACACCAGTAACGCAGTTTTATTCTGAAACTACGTTTGGTGGAGACTTTAAAACAGAGGCAACCTACCGTGACCCAGAAGTCCAGTGCTTGATACGTTCGGGTGGGATGGAGTTATGTTTTGAGGACCCAGAAAAATATTTGCTGGCTATCTCGAATGGAGAACTGAATGCTGAGGTAGAAGGATTTTATCAAGGATGGATGATTTGGCCAATTGTGCCATATAGCTATGATACCCCCAATGATTTGGGCCGCTCGGCACCATCGCCACCCGATTCATCACACTGGCTTGGAACAGACGATACGACACGAGACGTTTTGGCACGTGTAATTTATGGATTTAGGTTATCAATTCTGTTCGCGCTTGTAGTTACCATCTTTGCTTCAATCATTGGTATATTAGCGGGCGCGATACAGGGTTATTTTGGCGGTTGGTTAGACCTTTTATTTCAACGTTTTCTTGAGGTTTTTAGTGCTTTGCCATCTCTGTATGTAATAATCATTCTAACCGCAATTTTAGGTAGAAGTTTTTGGCTTTTAGCTACCCTTTCAATTATATTTGGATGGCCGGCACTTACTGGTTTAATTCGGGCAGAGTTTTTTAGGGCACGCAATTTTGAATATGTGCGCGCTGCTGAGGCTCTTGGGGTAAGCGATTGGATAATAATGATGCGCCATATCTTGCCAAATGCGATGGTTGCAACACTCACATTTTTACCCTTTATCGTAACGGGTGCTATTTCAACTTTGGCGGGATTGGACTTTCTTGGCTTCGGGCTGCCGTCATCTTCTCCCTCTTTGGGTGAACTATCGCAGCAGGCAAAACTAAACCTGCAGTCCCCGCACTTAGGTTTCACAGCATTTATGGTATTCACAATCATGCTGTCACTATTAGTTTTTATTTTTGAGGGGGTCCGAGATGCTTTTGATCCAAGAAAAGTTTTTCAATGAACCTTCTAGACATCCAAAACCTTTCAATTCAATTTTCTCAAGATGGCCAAAGTTCAGCGGCAGTTGAAGAGGTTTCTTTTTCAATAATGGCTGGAGAAACTGTTGCAATCGTTGGTGAATCTGGGTCTGGAAAATCAGTAACTGCATTGTCTATTGTAGATCTTTTGCCAAAAAATGCAGTCGTGCGGGGCTCAATTACCTATCAAGGTCAAGAGATGATAGGTGCCTCTGAACCAATATTGCAACGTCTTCGTGGAAATAACATAAGCTTTATTTTTCAGGAGCCAATGACTTCGCTAAACCCTCTTCACACCATTGAAAAGCAGCTGGGCGAAAGCCTAGCTATTCACCAAGGTCTTAGAGGTTTAGTTCTGCAAGATCGTATTTTGGAGTTATTGTTAAAGGTTGGGATTCCAGATCCAACCATGCGTTTAAAGTCTTATCCACATCAACTGTCAGGTGGGCAGAGGCAAAGAGTTATGATTGCTATGGCTCTGGCTAACGAACCTGAATTGTTGATAGCGGATGAACCAACAACGGCGCTAGATGTCACGATTGAAGCTCAAATTCTGGATCTGTTGGCTGAATTGCAACGCACTGAGGGGTTGAGCTTGCTTTTTATAACCCATGATTTGGGCGTGGTGCGTAAAATTGCGGACAGAGTTATCGTCATGCAGCGGGGTATTGTAGTAGAGAGTGGTCAGACTTCACAAATTTTTGGGGCGCCGAAACATCCTTATACCAAAATGCTTTTAGATGCGGAAACCATTGGGGCCCCTGAGCCTATTCCTGAGAATGCTCCAGAAGTTTTGAAAACTGAGAACCTAAAAGTTTGGTTTCCAATACAACGTGGCCTTCTGCGGCGCACTGTAGGCCATGTAAAGGCAGTAAACGATGCTACGCTCTCTGTAAGAGCTGGTGAAACATTGGGCATAGTTGGCGAATCTGGGTCTGGGAAAACATCACTTGCCTTAGCTATTATGCGTTTGATCGGATCTGACAACTGTATCTCTTTTAATGGAAAAGATATTCATGCAATGAGCCGGCGTCAGATGCGATCAATACGCAGTGACATTCAAATGGTTTTTCAAGATCCTTTTGGTAGTCTCAGCCCTCGAATGTCTGTAGTGGAAATTGTTGCAGAAGGATTAGGGGTTCATAATAAATCCAACAAAAAAAATCACCGCAGTGAGGTTGCTACTATTCTGCGTGAGGTTGGCCTTGATCCATCTACTATGGACCGTTACCCACACGAATTTTCTGGTGGACAGCGCCAAAGAATAGCTATTGCCCGAGCGATGATTTTAAAACCAAAATTTGTCGTATTAGATGAACCCACCTCGGCTTTAGATCGTACAGTACAAGTTCAAATTATAGACCTATTGAGAGCTTTACAGAAAAAATATCAACTTGGTTACTTGTTTATAAGCCATGATTTAAAAGTTGTTCGTGCCTTGTCCCATAAGGTCATAGTTATGAAAGATGGAGACATAGTTGAGCATGGAGAATCTTCACAGATTTTTGATAATCCCCAGCATGCTTACACTCAAACGTTGTTAGAGGCGGCCTTGAGTTGAATTTCTGGTAGAGATTTTTATTTGTTGATCAAATTCTTATTTATACTGGCAGTTTTTTTAAGATCTGCTTTACGGACAACATAATACAATTAACGTTGCTGGCGCGTAGTAATTGTTAGCTTGGTGAAATCGTAAAGCAAGAAAGTTCTTGAGCCTTTAATCGACGGCAGGCTAAATCTGCACTATCTCGTGTGAGGCCCTTGAAAATTGCATCGTAACCTGATGCCCGTGCCGTTACTATTCTATTAGCCCCGTCAAGGGCACTTGTCTCGGCAAGTGCAGTGCGCAGGAGAATACGCTCTGCTTGGTAACGCGTGTTGAAATTACCGACATTTATAGACCATGTTTTGGAGTCTGTGATCAAACTTTCTAACTGATCTGACACTTGTTTTTTTGGAATATTCGTCGACACAAATGCCAGCGTTGAAGGCCGTGCTCGCGGCAGGTTCTCTGTAGTTATATTTGTAGTAGCTAAAGCCACTACTTGGCTGTCAATTGGCCTCGAAGTTGCCACTTTTAATGCCCTTAAAATATCGTCAGGTTGAGTTTTAAGGCTGGGGGCTTGCGCTATAGTTATCTCCGCGGACGATTCAGTCTTCTCGATTGCTCGAGTTTCTGGACGGAGTGATTTTGTTACTGCAGTAACGCGCTTATTTGATGTGTTTGATGCAAATTCATAATTGGGTAGAGCTGGCTTCAGGAGTTTTGCAGTGGAGGGTGCTCGTGCAAAACCCATATCTAGCAATTTGACTACGCGGGCATTTCGGGCGGCGGAAGAAGTTCCACCAAACATTGTAGCTATAATGCGCTCACCGCCGCGTTCTGCTGAGGCGACTAAGTTTGAACCGGCGGCACGCGTATATCCAGTTTTAATACCATCTGCACCTCTGTAAGAATTAAGCAAACGCCTGTTGGTATTTCTTACTGTAGCCACGCGTGCATTAGCGCTTCGACGTGAAAAAAGATTATAATATTGTGGGTAGTCATAGATCATATGGCGTCCCAATATTGACATATCACGAGCTGTGGAAAGATGGCCTGAGCGCGTCAAGCCGTGAGCATTTTTGAATGTTGTACGGTCCATGCCGAGGGCGCGGGCGGTCCGTGTCATTCGTTTGCCAAAAGCAGCCTCTGATCCTGATATGGCTTCGCCAATTGCAGTTGCTGCGTCATTTGCTGACTTTATTGACGCAGCACGGATGAGATAACGAAGTTTAATGCGTTGCCCCTTTTTGAGCCATAGCTTTGA
This sequence comes from uncultured Planktomarina sp., assembly GCA_913047725.1. Lineage (GTDB taxonomy): Bacteria > Pseudomonadota > Alphaproteobacteria > Rhodobacterales > Rhodobacteraceae > Planktomarina. The sequence continues at coordinate 3,306 of CAJWTH010000019.1, read as the reverse complement.
GGCTGGTTCAGCAGCTGCATTTGCAGATATCGTTACATAAGTATCGAGCGAAATCTCTTTTCGTTCGATTGCTTGGAACGCAATGTAAAGGGTCATCATTTTTGTTAGGGATGCTGGATGTAGGCGCGTATCTGCATTTCGAGAATGGTATACTTTACCAGTCCTGGCGTCCATTACCACTGCAGCATAGGGTGCCGAAAAAGCTGATGACCACGGACCAAATATTAACGTTATAACTGTGATCAATAAATATATTGAAAGACGATTTTGCACGTCTACTACCTCATTTTTATTATTTGCCGGATTTTCCCGTGCTTTGCTCACTAATATTATAGCATATTCGAATCACTCGCAACATAACTAAAAAAAGGCTATTTAGGGGCAAGGTTTACATACATATTGTCATATTTATGTATTTGCTACTACATATTGATTATACGGTAATTTAAACATAATTTTGCCACAATTAACCTGGAACCACAAAAATTTAAAATCAGCGAATTATGGCACAGCAGTTTATAATGAGAGGGATAATTTCTTTCAATTATGAAGAAATGGAGACGCTATTGATTTTGCCATTTCAATATTTTCTATGTAAATCTCTAGTTAACCCCTTCCATTTGAGGCATTTAATTTTATGTAGTAGGCAGAGTGTGGCTAGGAATTTTTATAAATGAGTAAGTTTAAAGTGCGATCCAACTTGATTATGTCGACCAATCCAGAAGACGAAGATCAAGATTTTGGTGTTGCGTTGGATACGCGACCTAAAACGAAGCGGCCTCCTCTTTATAAGGTCATGATCCTAAATGATGACTACACTCCGATGGAATTTGTTATCATGATCCTGGAACGTTTTTTTGGGATGACTCATCAGGAAAGCTTTGACCTGATGTTAACTGTGCATAAAAAGGGTTTGGCTGTCGTGGGCGTTTTTAGCCATGAAATTGCAGAAACGAAAGTGACGCAGGTAATTGATATGGCCCAAAAGCACGGTCACCCACTGCAATGTACTTTAGAAAAAGAATAACTAGGTGAGCCGCATTAGCTTGGCGTTCCAGAATGGCTTGGCTGAGCCATCTGGTCCTGTTGCCATAATTCACCCTGACATTGATTTTGATGTTTTGACATTATCAAAAGCTCTTATTATCCAGCCGTTTTTTCCATCTAAGGTGAATTGGGAAAATAAGGGATTTTCTTGTGAAGTTGTTTTGCCGTCTAAACGATACGACTTGTCTATTGTTTGTTGCACACGGTCACGACAGCAGACCACAGATTTGATTGTTCAGGCTGCAGCTCAGGCTGATTTGGTTGTTGTGGACGGTCAAAAAGTTGATGGTATCGATGCTCACTATAAGTTGCTTCGCAAGTTGGTAAAAGTCGACGGGAATATAACCAAAGGGCACGGGCGCCTTTTTTGGTTTTCGAGTAAAGATTTATCAGCTCTAAGATCTACTCCTAAAAAGTTTGATCAGTTCACAACAACACCGGGAGTTTTCTCAGCCGGTAATATAGATCCAGGTTCAGAACTCCTTGCGGCGTCCCTTCCCGAGGGCTTAAAGGGAGATATTGCTGACCTTGGTGCGGGGTGGGGGTATTTATCATCCAAAATATTAACTCATGATTTGGTCAGTTCATTAGATTTAATTGAAGCCGATGCCACAGCCTTAGAATGTGCAAAATTAAACATTAACGACCCTAGGGCTAATTTTCACTGGGATGATGCTACATCTTGGGCTGGCTCCTATGATTCAGTTATTATGAACCCACCATTCCATACAGGAAGATTAGGAAATCCAGATTTGGGGCGTGCTTTTATAACTAATGCCGCGCGTAACTTGCGCCCAAAAGGTGATCTCTGGATGGTTGCCAATCGTCACCTGCCATATGAACAGGTTTTAAATCAATGTTTTGAGAGTGTTGTGGAGATTCCAGGTGACAGTCGATTTAAGCTATTTCAATCATCTCGCCCCAAGCGCAAATAACCGCTATAATACAAAAGATTCGGCAATTTAGGGATATTTCATGTCATTTTCTGTAGCTGGAAAAACCGCAATTGTGACTGGGGCTGCAAATGGAGTAGGGCTGGCAATTGCACGACATCTTGCTGATGCTGGTGCAAACGTAATGTTTGCAGATAAGGATGAAACACGCCTTCGCGATGAAGTAGGAGAGGTGACTGACGAAACAAGTAACATCCGCTACTTTGCTGGTGATTTGCGAGAAAAGCTAACAATTGCAAACTTATTATCGGCCACATTGGATGCCTTTGATCAAGTCAACATCCTGGTAAATGCGGCTAGGCAGGTAACAACCACCTCACCGCTTGATCCAGATGACGAAAGTATGGCTGTAATGTTGGACCAAAACTTATTGTCTAGTCTAAAGCTCTCGCAGCTTGTGGCTCGACGTATGATAAAGCAGGGCAAGGGATCTGAAAAACCCTGTCTTGGTACTATCGTAAATCTTTCCTCCATTGCGGCGCAGCGCACTCAATCAGAACTTATGGCATTTTCAGTTAGTTGTGCCGCTTTAGACCAGATGACCCGATCTCTCGCTGTAAGTCTTGCGCCTGAACGAGTGCGAGTAAATGCTGTGGCTTTTGGTTCGGTTATGTCTGCATCATTACAAGATCATTTGAAACAACACCCTGATCAGCGTGAGGCAATTTTGGCAGCGACGCCTCAGGCTCGTATTGCTGGACCGACTGAAGTTGCTGAAGCGGTGCAGTTTTTAGCTTCTGACAGTTCTGCATTTGTCACTGGTGAGATTTTGACAGTGGACGGGGGCCGAAGCCTTATCGACGCTGTAAGCACATCGCTACATTGACGCCAAATATGGTAGATAACTTTAGTAAAGAAAAATCTACTGCCAGTGCCTGGTTTAGTGACTTACGTGACAAAATTATCCAAAAGTTTGAAGCTTTAGAAAGTCTCCATAAAAGCGATATGCCTGCAGGATTATTCGAGCTGAAGGAAACTAAACGTACCGCATCTGATGGCTCAGATGCAGGTGGTGGATTGATGAGTGTAATGCGTGGTGGCCGTGTGTTTGAAAAGGTAGGGATTAACGTCTCTACTGTATTTGGTACCTTAAGTAAAAGCGCTCAGGAGGCGATGGCGGCGCGTAAAGATTTGCCCGGTATGCTCGAGGATCCACAGTTTTGGGCGGCAGGCATTTCACTTGTGGCGCATATGCAAAATCCGCATTGTCCTGCCGTGCATTTGAATACGCGAATGTTTTGGACACCACATGCCTGGTGGTTTGGAGGTGGGTCAGATCTTAACCCGTGTATAGAATACCCCGAAG
>CAJWTH010000018.1 GCA_913047725.1 uncultured Planktomarina sp. | reverse complement strand
ACATCTCCAGAGCGGACTGAGAGTGGTCTGGTAAGTTGTGGGTCTGATAGTGATGGCACGACTAATCCTTTTGAAGTTCGATTGGGAAAATTTATTGATCTTGATGTTGCCGATGACGTTGTGGGTATAAAAGCCCTCAGACTTATTAAAGCCGAGGGACCGAAGCGTCATCAGCTTGGCTTAGCTCTCGAAGGAAATATCGCAGATCCGCTGTCATTCCATTGGGAGGATATCCTGGTTGATGGCAAAAAAGTTGGAGATATGACCCAATGTGTTTGGTCACCGCGACTTCAAAGGAATATAGGGTATGCTTTGATTTCATGTAGCTGCAAAGTGGGTGACTCTGTTACACTGCTTCGTTCGGCTGGGCGTGAAATTAAGGCTAGCTTAGTTGATTTACCATTTTTGTGAGTTCTTGGGCTAACGTTTAAAAGTGGGTAGACAGTAGTTAGGCATTAACGTTTTATCAGACAACTTTATTTAAAAATTGAGCGAAGGCTTGACCCAGTCGACTATCAGTGTTTCTTAAACTTTAATCTGACTTATGGGGCAGTTTACTTATGAAAAAAGTATATGGATCCGCCAACGAGGCCATGGATGGTTTGTTGTTTGACGGGATGTTTATTGCGGCAGGCGGCTTTGGACTTTGTGGTTTGCCAGAAAACCTGCTGAATGCAATTCGTGAGGCGGGCACTCAAAACCTCACATTTGCATCTAACAATGCTGGTGTTGATGATTTTGGAATTGGTATTCTGCTTCAAACCCGACAGGTTAAGAAAATGATTGCCTCTTATGTGGGTGAGAATGATACATTCATGCAGCAGTATTTATCTGGAGAATTAGAGTTGGAGTTCAATCCACAGGGTACACTGGCTGAACGAATGCGTTCTGCCGGCTGTGGTATCCCCGGGTTTTATACAAAAACAGGTGTTGGTACTGTGATTGCAGATGGCAAAGAACATAAAGATTTCAATGGCGAGACTTATATTCTTGAAACTGGTCTTTTCGCAGATTTATCAATTGTTAAGGCCTGGAAGGCTGACGAGACAGGAAATTTAGTGTTTAGGAAAACAGCGCGAAACTTTAATCCAGCGGCTGCAATGTGCGGTAAAGTGTGTGTTGCAGAGGTTGAGGAAATAGTACCGACCGGTAGCCTTGATCCTGACTTAATTCATTTGCCAGGGATCTACGTTCACCGATTAATACAAGGTGAGCACGAAAAACGTATTGAACAACGTACACTGAGGGCAATATAATGGCCAATGATAAAACAGGCTGGGATCGCAATCAAATGGCAGCTCGAGCTGCTCTTGAGTTGGAAGATGGTACCTATGTTAATCTAGGAATTGGCATTCCAACTTTAGTTTCCAATTATATTCCTGAGGGTGTGGAAGTGACGCTGCAGTCGGAAAATGGCATGCTTGGAATGGGGCCTTTTCCTACTGAGGATGAGGTTGATGCTGATTTAATTAATGCTGGAAAACAAACAATCACAGAACTTCCCCAAACAGCTTATTTTGATAGTGCTACCTCGTTTGGTATGATCCGTGGTGGAAAAATTGCTATGGCCATTTTAGGTGCGATGGAAGTTGCTGAAAATGGTGATCTGGCAAACTGGATGATCCCAGGAAAGCTGGTTAAAGGGATGGGGGGCGCTATGGATCTAGTTGCAGGTGTGCGCCGGGTAGTAGTTGTTATGGATCATACCAACAAAAAAGGTGAGAGCAAAGTTCTACCCGCGTGTACGTTACCGCTTACTGGCGCTGGTGTTGTCGACCGTATCATCACTAACCTAGGAGTGCTTGACGTTGTCGAGGGTGGTCTAAAGATTGTTGAAACGGCTGAAGGCATAACTGAAGAATATTTACGATCAGCTACACTCGCAAAAATAGTCTGATATCGAACCCGTATATTCTCAAAAATAATCGGGGTAGGCTCCTTTTTAAAAATCAATTACTTTGATTGGCTGCAGGCTCAAAAGGTCGAAAGATAAGCTATATTTTTTAATAAGTGTTCGTATTAGATTTGGATCAAGATTACTTTCTTGCGTATTTCTTAATAACTCTAAAACACGTATTTTTGCTTTCCCTTCTAGAGTTTTTTGTTTGCCATCGCTCCATTCATCAATTGATCTTCGGTCGCTGATTTCAGGATATAAGAAATCAGATTTCATTCTGGCATAAGTTTCTTCCTGACCTAAGAAATGACCTTCCCCGTGGACCACTTCTGATATTGACTCAATGGCTAACGTTTTTTTTGATACGTCAGGTTTCACATTTGCTCTCAAGAGTGAACCCAGCATATCATTATCAATGACGTATGCCTTAAGTGAGGCCCCCATGAGGCCCGCCTGTGTTCCAGCTGCCTGAGTAATAAGATTTGCTCCTGATTGTATGGCGGTGTTCACAGTTAGCGACTTTTCAAATCCGGATTGAGCATCTGCTGACTTACTATCTGTTGCACCAGCAATTGCTGAGCAGGGTAAATCCCAGTATCGCATAACTTGCCCACACATAGCAGTTGCAAGGGCCTGTTCTCCGGACCCGCCTGAAAAACCGCCAGTGCGTAAATCGGTAATCATTGGGCGTGGGCCAACAATCACCTTTGCTTCAGGATCGATACAGTAAGCATAGACTGCTCCTGCCAATGCTTCTGCTAAGGTTTGCGCAACTGAACCCGCCGTTGTTACTGGGCTTGATGCACCCAATTGGCCAAAAACATTAGCATGAACTGGGAAACCTTTTTGTATTGCTACCTTCATGACTGCAAAGCTTTCGGCATGAAACCTTAAAGGCGGTATGGCGTGGTTGATATTAAAGGACACAAATGGTTCAGCGCGAAATTTTGCCTCTGATCCAGAAATTGAATAGCAAACTTCTGCAATCTCCTCCACGTGTTCAGGTTCTGACGCGCTTGTCATGATATGTTTTTGTGTTCCAAGAATACAGGCGAAAACTGTATTTAAATCAAGGTCACGGGGAGTTTTTATCTCTCTTGCAACTAAAGACCGTGAAAAAAACTGAATGTGATCTAACTGATTGCACAATCGCGCACTATCATAAAGATCGTTGAGCGTTGAAGCGCGATAAGTATCTGTCTGGATATCAAGAATATATGGAGATGCACCCCCAGTTCCAACAAAACTTGCCGACCTACCAACCTTGAGATCATCCTTTTTAGAACGACTGTAAAGAGTTACAAATTTAGATATCTTTTGCAAAACTTCATCGATTAAACTGTTCGTAAAGTGGATACGATCTCCATTTTTTTGACAACCAAATTTTAATAATTTTTGAACTACTGGCTCAGGGCATTCAGAGAACCCAACGGTACACATAATTTCAATTGCGGCATCTGCAATTTCTTTAGTTTCATTTAAGTTTAATGGCTGATAGGTTCCACCAGCTGCCTTTAAGCTTGGCTTTGCTTCGTCTTTTGTTTCGCTATTCCTACGACCTCGCCGCGCCATTACTTCACTTCGCCTTTAGTTAAATATTTTTTTGCTTGCTGGTAAAAATTTGGTGGCATTATATCTCCTTATTATATGGATAGAGCCAAATTCAAGTTGGCGGTAAACGGTTGATATTTGTAGTTTATGTCAGATGACCTTTTTTTGAAATTAGAGTGTTTTGCTGCATCTATCTATCAGATGTCTTCCAGCGTGGGTTTATCCAGGGCGCGCGATTGTCTTTTGGAAGCGGCGCACGACCCAAAATATGATCTGCACCTTTCTCTCCGACCATAATTGATGGTCCGTTCAGGTTGCCATTGGGGATACGTGGAAAAATTGAGCTATCAACAACGCGCAATGATTCTACTCCGATTACACGGCATTCAGGGTCGACTACTGCCATGGGATCATCTCGTCGACCAATTTTACAAGTACCGCATGGATGATAGGCACTCTCAACGTGCTCACTGATAAAAGTATCTAACTCTTCGTCACTCTGTACATCTATTCCAGGCTGGATTTCTTTGCCTCGAAAGGGGTCAAAAGCAGGCTGGCTAAATATGGATCGGGTAAGCCTTATGCAGTGCCTAAAGTCCTCCCAATCCTGTGGCTGAGACATATAATTAAAAACGATTTTTGGCTTATCTTCTGGGTTGGATGAATTTAGCCTAATCGAACCCCTTGAGGCTGACCTCATAGGGCCTACGTGCGCCTGAAAACCATGCCCCTCAGCCGCAGCTTGTCCGTCGTATCGTACCGCAATTGGTAAAAAATGATACTGAATATCGGGATATCTGACGCCAGGCTTGGACCTTAAAAATGCACATGTCTCGAAGGCATTTGATGCCCCTGGACCAGATTTGTTTAGCATCCACTCCATTCCAACGCGCATTTTTCCAAACAAGTTCCAATACTTAAATAGGGTAATTGGTTGGGTACACGCTTGTTGAATATATAGTTCTAAATGATCTTGCAAATTTTGTCCCACTCCAGGACGATCTACAATCACATTAATACCTATTTTCCTAATATGTGCTGCTGGGCCAATGCCTGACAACATTAGCAATTTTGGAGAATTGATGGCTGACGCTGCTATTATGACCTCACGCCGTGCATAAACTATATAAACGTCTGATCCGCGCTGAACTTCAACGCCAACTGCACGCTTCCCATCCATGATTATACGCCGCGCTAAGCATTTGTGCAGATCAAGATTTGACCTTTTTAGGGCAGGTTTTAAGTATGCATTAGCAGATGACCATCTTTGACCCTTCCAAACTGTCTGCTCCATTGGCGAAAAGCCCTCTTGCTGTTCGCCATTATAGTCTTTGGTTAATTCAAACCCGGCCTGAATGCCCGCATCTACAAAGGCCCTGTGCAGTGGGATATCTCGCTTGCCGCGAGTAATGTGAAGGGGCCCATTTTTGCCACGCCATTCGGGGTCACCCCCTTGGCCACTGTCATGCCAATTCTCCATGCGGAGAAAGTATGGTAAAACGTCCGCATATGACCAACCCTCTGCACCGGTGTCTGACCAATTATCATAGTCTCCTGCATGGCCCCGTACGTAGACCATGCCGTTAATAGAAGATGAGCCCCCAATCACCTTTCCCCTAGGGCACGCTAGCTTTCGACCACCTAGATGTGGTTCTGGTTCTGAAAAATATCCCCAATCATACCGTGGCATGTTCATAGGGAAGGATAGGGCGCCTGGCATTTGAATTAGTGGACTGGTATCAGTACCACCATATTCAAGCACTAAAACAGAATTTTTTCCGTCTTCGCTGAGACGAGATGCTAACGCTGAGCCGGATGAACCCGAGCCCACAATCACAAAATCTGCTTCCATACCGCCTCCTTGCATTTAGTAATTTGCCATATTCAATTTTGTAATCAAGCTGAATCCATTTATTTATAACTTATTCTTTTAAACAAATCTTTGAGTGCTGTAATGTTAAGTTTATGATTTATAATTAGTTTCAATCCTGAAGTTAAATTAAGCCAAATGTATTTAGCCAAGCTATTTTATGACTTTAGATGGTATTGTTTAAAAATTAAAAATTTAATAATGATAAGACTGGCTAACAAATTACCCGTATTTTATTGTTCTGCTTAAAATTATTGTTAAGTATTATAGATTGGTTGATAAATGTCAGAAATGTCTGGTGGTCAAGCCATTGTGAAAACCTTAATAGCCCTGGGTGCGAGGCGAAGTTTTGGGGTACCAGGAGAAAGTTTCCTGGCTGTTTTAGACGCCTTCTGCGACATGCCAAATTTTAAATTTACTAGCTGCCGAAATGAGGGTGGAGCCGCATTCATGGCTGAGGCTTGGTCCAAATTGACGGGCGAAGTTGGACTGTGCTTTGTGACCCGTGGCCCTGGAGCGACAAACGCGAGTATTGGCGTACATTCTGCAATGCAGGCATCAACTCCAATGATATTGTTTATTGGTCAAGTAGGCTTAGAGCACCAGGGTCGTGAAGCCTTTCAAGAGCTTGATTACCGACAAGTATATGGATCCGTTGCAAAATATGCTACAGAAATTACAGATGTTACACGTACAGCTGAGATTGTACGGCGAGCATGGTCGGTAGCAATTTCTGGTCGGCCAGGTCCTGTTGTCATCGCTTTGCCAGAAGATATTTTAACACAGATTGCTGAAATCAAAATCCCAACGAGGCCGATAAGCCCGCCACAGGCTGGAGTGATGCCGGTCGAACTGATGAAAGTGTCAGAAAAACTAAAAGTGGCTAAACGCCCAGTTCTATTAGTTGGTGGTGGTGGATGGTCTACCCACGATAGAGCTGCCCTGAGTCAATGTGCAGTGAGATTGAATATCCCAGTAGTAACTGCTTTTCGTTATCATGATTTGTTTGATAACAAACTTCCACTTTTTCTGGGTGAGGCGGGAGTTGGAATGTCAGAGAATACTAGGCTTGCCCTTTCTCAATCTGATTTAGTCTTAGCCATCAACGTAAGGTTTGGTGAAATGACAACTGACGCCTTTACTCTATTTAACGATGAGCGTGAGGATCAGTGGATTGTTCAAACGCATCGGTCTGGCGATGAGTTTAATAAATATGTTTCGCCTGATTTGAGCATGGTTTGCAATCCGAGCGCGTTACTAAACGATTTAAATGATATTTTGACGCCTTCTGATTTATCAATTGATAGTGGATGGGTTTTGGCAGCACGTAAGGGTTTTGAAAAGTCTCAGGAAGCTAAAACCCAGCCAAGCCCAGTGGATATGGGTCAGATCACCATTTTGGTTGAAAAACTCCTGCCTCTAGATGCTATCGTGACAAATGGAGCTGGAAATTTTGCTATTTGGCCAAATAAATTCATGCAGTTTTCAAACGAGCAGCGTTTGCTGGCTCCACAATCTGGCGCAATGGGATATGGGTTACCGGCTGCTATTGCTGCAAAAATAGAGTATCCTGAGCGCTGTGTTGTTTGCTTTTCAGGTGATGGAGATTTCCAGATGAATTGCCAAGAGCTTGGTACAGCTTTGCAATCTGATGCTCGCCCCATCGTGCTTATTGTCAACAATAGCACATATGGAACTATCCGGATGCATCAAGAGAAAAACTATCCATCAAGAATAAGTGGTACTGATTTAATAAACCCTGATTTTGTTGCGCTGGGTAAAGCTTATGGATTTTATGCTGAACGCATTGAAAAAACAGAAGATTTTGCAGCTGCTTTTGTCCATGCTTTGGCTAGCCCGACTGGCGCGGTACTTGATCTGAATGTGGCGGCTGAAGCTATAACTCCTAGTTTAACCATTGATGATCTGCGCGGAAGTAAAACTTTTTAGAGATCCAGTGCGAGGCGAGTGCCTTGATCTATAGCCCGCTGTGCATCCAATTCTGCTGCCACATCAGCTCCACCTATCAAGTGGGCTTTTGGTAGGTGCTTCAACAAGCTACGTTCTGAGTCTTGTCCTGCACAAATCACTATTGTGTCTACTGGCAGTACTCGGCTTTCGTCTCCAACCGAGATATGTAAGCCATCGTCATCTATTTTATTATAAGTAACGCCAGAAATCATTTGGACGCCACGTTTGGTCAGATTTTTTCTGTGAATCCAACCAGTAGTTTTACCTAAACCTGCGCCAACTTTTTTTGCTTTCCGTTGAAGCAGGTAGATATTGCGGGCTGCAGGCTTAAATTCAGCAACCATTCCTTCGACACCCCCACGGGCTTTCATCGACATATCAATTCCCCACTCCTTCATGAAATTAGGAATGTCTTGGCTTGACGACACACCAGTGTGTATTAAAAACTCACTAATATCAAAGCCAATACCGCCAGCACCAATCACAGCCACTGATTTGCCAACTTGCGTCCCATTGATAACATCGAGATATCCCACTACTTTTGGGTGTTCTATACCGATGATCTCTGGTGTTCTCGGCATGACGCCAGTAGCGAGTATAACTTCATCAAAACTAGCCAAATCTTTTGGCCCTGCTCGTAAACCAAGCTTTAAGATCACACCACTAATAGAAATTTCTTTTGCAAAGTATCTGATTGTCTCATAAAACTCCTCTTTTCCTGGTATTCTTTTTGCAATATTAAACTGACCACCAATTTCTTTTGCAGAATCAAAAAGCGTTACCTGATGCCCACGCCGCGCAGCGGTTGTTGCTGCGGCAAGGCCGGCAGGGCCTGCACCAACAACCGCTATTTTTTTTATAGCGGTTGCAGGCATTAGTATCATTTCTGTTTCATTGCAGGCGAATGGGTTAACCAAGCAAGAAGTAATTTTGCCATTGAATATTGCGTCTAGGCACGCCTGATTGCATGCGATGCAAGTGTTGATTTCATCGCCTCTTCCATTTGCAGCCTTACTAACAAAATTTGCATCAGCCAAAAATGGGCGTGCCATTGAAACCATATCTGCGTCACCACGTGCTATTATCGTTTCGGCGACATCAGGCGTGTTTATCCTATTTGATGTTATGACCGGTATAGTCATTTCTGATCGCACCCTCGCAGTTACCCAGGCAAAAGCAGCGCGTGGAACTGAAGTTGCAATTGTGGGTATGCGCGCCTCATGCCAGCCAATGCCAGTATTAAATATTGTAGCACCTGCAGCGGCAATTTCTTTTCCAAGCTTGATGACTTCCTCAATGGTTGAACCCCCCTCAACTAAATCAATCATTGAAAGTCGATAAATTATGATAAAGTTTTCTTTAACTGCCTGCCTCACTTGCCGCACTATTTCGACTGCTAGTCGAATACGATTGTCATAACTCCCACCCCATGCATCGGAGCGGTGATTAGTTCTCAGCGCGATAAATTGATTTAGGAAGTAGCCTTCTGAGCCCATTATCTCCACGCCATCATATCCAGCAGATTGGGCTAAAGTTGCTGCGCGGACAAAATCTGAGATTTGGGTTTGAATTCCCTCTTCGTCTAATTCTTTAGGCTTTACAAAGTTTATTGGCGCTTGAATGGGCGATGGTGCTACGGCGTTAGGATTATATGCATAACGACCTGTATGTAAAATCTGCATAGCAATTTTGCCACCCGCTTCGTGGACAGCTCTAGTTACTATTTTATGTTTTTTAGCTTCCTCTGGCGTCGTCATAATTGCGGCACCCTGACCCACTGCGCCCTCTGGGTTAGGGCCAATTCCTCCTGTCACAATTAGGGCTACGCCACCTGCTGCACGCTCTGCATAGAATGCTGCCATACGTTCAAAACCATTTTTGGCCTCTTCAAGCCCTAGGTGCATCGAGCCCATTATCATTCTGTTTTTTAATTGGGTAAAACCTAAGTCAAGTGGTTGGAATAGATGTGGGTAGGACTGACCAGTCATAACGGACCTCTCCTTTATATGAGCAGTTTGTCATCAAGTGGTTTAGCTTGGCTTTGCAACCCTTCCGTAGCGGAAGTCTAAATCATTAATCGTTTTCTAAAAGGCCTGCTTCGCTCAATACCCTTTTGGCAACTCGGAAACATTCTAGCGCCTGAGGAACGCCACAGTAAATGCCTACTACATGTATTATTGCGCGAATTTCTTCCACTGTCACACCATTATTTAGAGCTCCTCGACAGTGAATTTCCCATTCTTGCATTTTGCCCAATGCGCCTATCATGGAGAGGTTCATCATTGATCTTGTTTTGGCATCTATTGTATCATCACCCCAACCGAACCCCCAACACCATGCAGTCATTGCTTCTTGAAACGGACGCGTAAAGCTATCTGCTGATGCTAGGTTTTTGGTAACATAATCTTTTCCCAGCGTAGCCTGACGCTGCTTCAGGCCTTTCATAAAGAGATCTTCATCAAAGTTACTCATAATCTATCCTTACATTTCAATATTATTTATATTTACATGAATTTAGAAAATATATCACTAACTTTGCAATATTAATTAACGATCTGAAAACCTATTATTTGTCATAAATTGTACTGTTTGGAAGTGGTGAATTTCATTCGGTTGTATTAAGCTTATTCATTGATCTGAATCATCCAGATAATTTTTTGGTAGTCTGAAAAGGCTGAAAATGAGACATAAATATTATAATCAAGCCTTAAAAGCTTTTTTGATTGGGATAGATGCGGCAGACCCTGTTTCAGCAGTGAGGCAGGAGTTGATAGGTTACGATGAAGTTCCCACAATTATAGCCGTAGGAAAGGCTGCGGTTAAAATGACGATTGCCGCAGTTGATGTTTTGAAAGATTATTCAGAAGTAATAGTTGTTACTAATCCTGAAAACGCTGTCGAGATGCCGGGAATTAAAGTATTTGCAGCTGCGCACCCAATCCCTGATCAAATTGGTTTGATGGCGGGCGCAGCCGTCATTGCAGCTTTACAACGTGCGTCGAAAGTTTGCCGTCCTATACTGTGTTTAATATCTGGTGGTGGATCAGCATTACTGCCCGCACCCCCTGAGGGGATCTCTTTGAGTGAAAAAATTGAATTAAACTCAGTTTTGTTGTCAGCTGGTGCTGAAATTAAAACTATGAACCTTATACGCCAGCAAGTTTCTTTGCTAAAAGGTGGTGGATTTTTGCAATATGCCACCCCAAGTCCTGTAAAAAGTTTAATTTTATCAGACGTTGTTGAGGATGATTTACGGGTGGTGTCCAGTGGTCTAACTACTTCGCCTATAGGAAGCCGAGAAGAAGCCCGCGTAGCTTTGAAATGCTTGGGAGTTTGGGATCGCATACCAGGATCCATACAGTCACTACTGCAGCGCGCTGATTTAGCATTCGAATCTTCTAAAGCTAAAAATACTCTAATCGGATCAAATAAATTGAGTTTTGAAGCTATGTCTGCCCATTTTGAGTGGTCAAGTGTCCATTACACGCCACTGGTTGGTGATGTTGCAGTTGCGGCTGAGCGTGTTGCATCTAGTGGACGCGGCACCCATCTTTTTGGGGGAGAAACAACTGTAAAGATCAATGGAACAGGTAAGGGCGGTCGCAATCAAGAACTTGCCTTGCGGGTAGCGTTGTTGGCTCGTGAACAGGCCTGGAAGGCGCCATGGTTATATTTGCAGGGTGGGACTGACGGACGTGATGGCCCAACGGATGCTGCAGGTGGCGTTGTATGCGAGACAACGTTGGATACACTAGAAAGCCAGGGCATAAATTCAGACGTAATGCTTTCTAATAATGATTCTTATAATGCCTTAAAAGCTGCAAGCGCGTTATTGATCACTGGGCCTACGGGTACAAATGTCGCCGATTTAGGAATCCTGATCAAGGGTTGAAAACTGTTATCTTTAAGGTAAATACGTAGAAAATATTTACCATTGCAGGGTGTGAATTGTAAAAATTATTTTTTACTTTTTTATTACTTCACTATCTAACTCTTATGGAACGTAGGCTTGAGCGGATCTGATCGAAAAAAATTACGAGAAAGTGCTCGCTTTAGTGTGGCGCCAATGATGGCGTGGACTGATACACACTGCCGCTATTTTCATCGGTTGATTTCAAAAAAATCCCTTCTTTACACAGAAATGGTGACGGCGCCCGCTTTAGTGCTGGGTGGGGCAATTCATTTGTTAGATTTCAACATTGAAGAATATCCAGTTGCTTTACAGTTAGGTGGTAGTGATCCGGCTCAATTGGCCGAGGCTGCGGCGCTTGGTGCAGAGCGTGGATACACTGAAATTAATTTTAATCTGGGATGTCCGTCTGATAGGGTCCAGTCTGGAAGTTTTGGTGCAGTTCTTATGAAGCAACCAGATTTAGTTAGGCAGTGCTTGGATAAGATGCAAAGTGCCTGTGATGCTGAAATCACAGTAAAATGTAGGATTGGCGTAGATGATCAAATTCCTGAAAAAATTCTTCCTAGTTTTCTGGAAATGATAGAAAATACTGGTATTAAACGGGTCGCTATTCATGCGCGGAAGGCTCTGCTTCAAGGACTGAGTCCAAAAGAAAATCGGGATGTGCCGCCTCTTGATTATTTGTTGGTTCGAGAAATGAAGAGAGCTTTTCCTGGCTTGCACATCACTGTGAACGGTGGGGTTAAAAATTTCACTGAAGCTAAAAAGCATTTGAGTGATGGCCTTGATGGAGTGATGATTGGCCGCGCTGCTTATCACACGCCCTATGCTGTGCTCGCATCGGTCGATTCTGAGATTTTCGATGATGAATGTCCACCTTCTGCCTTGGAGATTGGCGCGATAATGATCCACTATTTAGAGAAACATCTCAAAGATGGTGGTCGCCTTCACCAAGTTACCCGACACATGTTTGGATTATTTGCAGGTCAACCTGGTGCCCGACATTGGCGCCGTGGACTCTCTGATATTAGCAGCTTGCGGGATGCAGGCATGGCTGATTATTTTGCTCTTCTGGAGGAAATCACAAGTATAACACGCTTCCAGACAGAATTGGAAACTGTCTAATGGAGCTTATGGCGCTGCTACCTGTGTTTATAAGCCTAATTGTTATTGGTGCTTTTGCAGGATTTCTGGCAGGCCTTTTAGGCGTTGGGGGAGGTATAGTTTTGGTCCCCTGTTTTTTTTACTCATTCCAAGCCCTTGGCTTTGACGGTCCGCAACTGATGCAGGTTTGTGTGGCAACGTCGTTGGCCACAATTATTGTGACTTCCATCCGATCTCTACAAAGTCATAATAGAAAGGGTTTTGTGGATTGGAAAATCTTACAGAAATGGGCTCCAAGTATAGCTATTGGGGCTATCTGTGGCGCCTATATTGCGGCAAGCATAGGGTCTGTTGTTCTTCAGTTAATATTTGGTGGGCTTGGGACTTTGATTGGCGTCTACCTTGTCTTTGGTAAAGAGTCTTGGTTTCTGGCCGAAAATCTGCCGAAAGGAATTACTCGCTGGGTCTTGGGATCTGTTTTGGGCGGTTTGTCGGTACTCTTGGGAATCGGGGGAGGTTCATTGGGAGTTCCCTTTATGTCATTACATCAAATTGCAATTCATAGGGCGATTGGTACTGCAGCGGGTTTTGGCCTCGCGATTGCAATTCCGTCTACGACTTTTTGGCTATTTGTGCCCGTTGGGTTGCCAGCCCTTCCTTTCAATCTTGGGGCAGTGAATATTCTCGTATTTTTATTTATTGTTCCACTAACCTTTATATTTGTACCCTTGGGAGCAAGTTTGGCCCACAGGTTGGATGCTAAGCCCCTCAAACGTGTATTTGGATTATTTCTGTTGTTAGTGGCAATTAACATGATGGTAGAGGCTCGATGGGGTTAGTATCTCTAAGTGAACGTGGCTGGATTAAATTCGATCATGATCCCAACATTTTAGATTGGGTTCACTACATACAGCCGACTGCGGCTGGTATAGCTGAAGATCCCGAACAAAAGGCGCTATGGTTACGCCATGGAGATACCTGGTTTGTGGGAGTTAATTCTTTACCCAATGATCCCACTGGCAGCGTTGCTGAAGGGCCTCAATTAAAGGGTGCTGTAGTTGATTTTTTAATTAAACTGCATGGATCAATTGCCTTGGATCGTGCCCAAATTTCAGTAATTTATCCTGGTTACCCAGCCTTTGACGGAACAGAGAGTGAAGTTGCCCACCGGTATCGGAAAAATTGTTGCGGAGCGCACGTTGACGGGTTGCGACCAGAAGGCCTTAATCGTCGGCGGTTTATACATGAACCGCATCAATATGTTTTAGGCCTTCCGACAGTTGGTTCTAACGTTCACGCAAGCCCAATGGTTGTCTGGGAAGGTAGCCATCATATAATTCGGGCGGCATTTAAATCTGTACTTGACGATATCCCTGTTGCCCAATGGAATAGCATAGATTTAACGGAAATTTACCATGAAGCGCGGCGAAAGTGTTTTGATCAATGTAAGCAAATATCAATTTCAGCAAAACCTGGAGAGTGTTATCTCTTACATCGGCTCGCTTTACATGGCATTGCGCCTTGGCCAGAGGCAGTCGCTCCAATTGATCATGGACGGATGGTGATCTATTTCCGACCTGAAGGTGATGGTAACTTAATCAATTGGCTAAATGGGTCTTATTGAAAGAATTTCTCTGTTCCGTATCTAATTCACTAACTGTTTAAAATTATAACTTCTATTTAGTTAGTCTGCTGCCACGACCTCCTCGACGTTTTTGCACCTGATGTGCTCTCCCTGGCAGTTCTTTCATAATGGTGGAACGCACTTCTGGGCTTAGTTTTGACCAGATCCCAATTTCTTCAATTGAGCGATAGCAGCCAATACAAATTCGTTCGCTTGGGTGAATTGAGCAAAGTTTGATACAAGGGCTATCAATTTCCTCTCTTTCCCAAATTTCATTGCTGTCTTGCTTGTTCATTGCGTTGCTCGAATATGATGCGCACGATCAAGCGCGCCTTGGAGTATATATCCAGCAGCTACCTGATCAATTACCTCAGCACGACGTTTGCGTGACGTATCCGCCTCTAAAAGTATTCGTTCAGCAGCGACAGTTGAAAGACGCTCATCCCAAAACCCAATTGCAAGTTCTGTAAGGGAGGCTAGATTTCTTGCAAACGCACGGGTAGATTGGCACCTTGGTCCCTCTGAACCATCCATGTTCCGTGGCAAGCCTAGAATAATTGCACCAATATTTCGTTTGGTAGCCTCAAATAGTAGAGTTTTTGCATCGAGGGAGAACTTTTTGCGCCGCACTGTGAGGAGAGGTGTAGCTGAGCTCAATAAGCGATCTGAAACTGCTACACCAATGGTCTTAGTGCCAAGGTCTAGACCCATCCAAGCTTCAGAAGCCTTCGCATGAATTACAATATCAAAAATATCGTCATAAATCATTGCATAATTCCTGCTGAAACTGCTGCTTGGCGTAAAATTTGCAAGTCACTTTCTTGCCCCACAAATAATATTATCGCGTCCTGAAAGGTTTTCTGTGCGGCAGTGTCGTTACCCAATACAGCGTGTGAAAAAATAAGTTGAGCCCAATCAGAGCTGGCACCCCCGCTTTTTGCTAATCTTTTTTCTAAACTGGCAACCATTTCCACAATCATGGTTTGCTGTTCTATGTCTGTTAGTTTCAACGCGTTTGAAATGTCGTCCGTTGTGGGGCCTTTCGGTTCTGGAGGCTCGTAATTTACGCCGGCTACTAATGCTAAATCTTCGATAGTTCTACGGATTAATGGAATGTATGGCGCACTCTCAGGACCAGACTCCAACAATTTTCGCCACAGAGCAAATGTACGATCTGGTCGGCCAATTTGATCAAAATATATTCCCATTCTAAATAAAGCTAATTTATTTTCTGGGTTAAGCATTAACGCCTTTCTTAGCGCTTCTTCAGCCACCGATGAGATATAGCCGTCGGCTGCTATGATTAACAAGTCTGCATAAGCATACCATTCGACTGTCGTTGCTTTGTCGCCCTTCAATTGTAAAATATTTTTTTGAGCAATATGAGCTGCAGGATAATTTTTCATGCGGCTTTCAGATTTTGCTAGAAGTTCAAGGCCTTGAATGTCGTCTGGCCGTAGTTTTAGCGCACTCCGAAGGTCTTTTATTAAATTAGTGTATGCAGTATCTTGAATGACTAAATTGGTTGGAGCTAGTGCCTCAGCGTCGAGTTGGCTTAGACTATTGGTGCGCAAGGCATCTGATTGAGCATACCGACGTTCTATTGGGAAGTCTGGTTGTCCTGGAGTGCCAATTTGACTATAAATTATTGAGCCCAAAAGGAATGCCGTTACAATGATGCCGGGCAAAGCCCACTTATTTTGACTTTTATAGTGAATTTCTTTTGGTAAGTTCTCTCGGGATGCTGAGATCATACGTCTGCCAATTTCTGCGCGCATAGCTTTAAATTCATTATCTGCTACAAGACCTTTATCGCGATCGGCCTCTAGACCGCGCATGTGTTCTGAATAGATTTCTACATCACCTGTGAAATGTATTTTTGTATTAAGCACCCTGCGGTGCAACAACGCGCCAATCAGTAACAACGCTATAAACAAAAATAGAGCAGCAGTTATCATAAATATCCTTAAGCGTTGGGCAGTTAGGTAGAAATAATGACATAAACTAGGTATGCTCTACATAGCTTTTGTATATGTCGCAATGATTTCAAACTATGGCGCTCATGGGTTGTGAAAAGTATGGTTGATCAGGGATAACGACACTGACCGCCTTAGAGAGATTCTGTTATGAAACGATTTTCAGTTTTTGCAATAGCCCGCGAAGCTATGCGTCAACATAGTGGTTGGAGCCGTACTTGGGCAAACCCACAGCCGAAAAAATCTTACGAAGTGATTATCATTGGTGCCGGTGGACACGGGCTAGCGACTGCATATTATCTTGGTAAAAACTTTGGGATTACCAATGTAGCTGTTATCGAGAAGGGTTGGCTCGGCGGTGGAAATACTGGCCGAAATACGACCATAATTAGGTCAAATTATTTGCAGGATCCGTCTGCTGCAATTTATGAGAAATCTCGTTCCTTATATGAAAACCTAAGTCAGGAACTTAATTACAATGTCATGTTCAGCCCTCGCGGTTGTATGATGCTTGCTCAAACCCAACATGAGATGCGTGGTTATAAAAGGACTGCGCACGCTAATAGTTTGCAGGGGGTAAAAACAGAATTCATTGATCCTGAACGGATAAAGCAACTTTGCCCGATTATGAATGTTGATGGCCCCCGTTATCCTGTTTTAGGGGCTCTTTGGCAATCTCGAGCGGGCTCAGCTCGTCATGATGCAGTTGCCTGGGGCTATGCTCGTGCTTGCTCTGAAATGGGAATGCATATCTTGCAAAAAACTGAAGTTATTGGCGTAACACAAGAAGCAGGCAACGTTACAGGCGTTGAGACGTCGCATGGGCATATTGAATGTAAGAAACTTGGTATGGTGGTTGCGGGGCATGCTTCAGTTGTAGCTGAAATGGCTGGTTTCCATTTGCCGATTGAGTCTGTACCGCTTCAGGCGCTGGTAAGCGAACCGATAAAACCTTGCATGGACGTAGTGGTTATGGCGAACACTGTTCATGGTTACATGAGCCAATCCGATAAGGGAGAAATGGTGATTGGCGGTGGAACCGATGGGTATAACGCGTACACTCAAAGAGGATCATTTCATCATCTTGAGGAGACAGTGCGCGCGTTGATTGAAACCTTCCCAATGATTTCGCGTCTGAAAATGTTGCGCCATTGGGGTGGGATAGTTGACGTAACAGGAGATAGATCCCCAATTCTTAGTAAAACTCCACTAGGTCAAACTTTTATTAACTGTGGTTGGGGTACTGGCGGTTTTAAGGCGATCCCTGGCTCAGGTTGGGCTTTTGCCGAACTTATGGCCAAGGGGGAAAGTCCTCTAACGGCTGAATTTGGCCTTGATCGCTTTTCTGCAGGGCGTTTTGTAGATGAAAGTGTTGCGGCAGGGGTGGCTCATTAATGAGTGCTTTTTCTTTTATATGTTACTATTTTTCGAATTTTAAATTCGAGCTTTTTGCTTTACGCGCATTTCTTTTGGGAGAGATCGTATGCTTATGCTGAACTGTCCATATTGTGGCATTAATAAAGACGAAACGGAGCTATCTGCTGGTGGAGAGGCGCATATCAAACGTTTTGGTCCGGGTTCCTCTGATCAGGATTTTGAGGAATACCTATTTGGAAGAGCTAACCCTAAGGGGCTGCATTTCGAACGTTGGCGTTGCTCCTCGGGCTGCGGAAAATGGTTTCACGCCGCGCGTTGTACACTCACACTTGAGGTTTTTGGGACTTATGAAGCTCAAACATTGGAACCTCCACAGCGTATCAAAGAGTCAATCACTGCTAAAAGGCCTGGTTGGTCCTGGAGAGCTTTCTCGTGATATTGCCGGTGAACGAAATGTTGTATGTGCCGACTTTTGATTGCAAAAGTGTTTATAGGGGGTCTGAATGAGTACTCGTTTAGCCAATAACGGCCGTCTTATAGATCGTAGTAAGCCAATAAGTTTTCTGTTTAACAGTAAAAAAATGAATGGTTATGAGGGTGATAGTTTAGCGGCATCGCTTCTGGCAAACGATCAAATTCTTGTGGGAAGATCCTTTAAATACCACCGGCCTAGGGGCATAGTTGCTTCTGGAGCAGAAGAGCCAAATGCTCTAATTAATTTGGGCGAGGGTGGATATTTTGAACCAAATGCCCGGGCAACAACTACTGAAACGTTTGATGGTATGGTGGCAGTCTCACAAAATCATTTCCCGTCTTTAGAATTTGATGTTGGAGCTATAAATTCTAAACTTGCGCAGTTTTTACCAGCAGGTTTTTATTATAAAATGTTTATCCATCCAAGATCATTTTGGAAACATATTTATGAACCTTTCATTCGAAAATCTGCTGGACTTGGTAAGGCGCCTAAAGACCGTGATCTAGACAAATATGAGCATTACTACCACCACTGCGAAGTTTTGGTCGTGGGCGGTGGCATAGCTGGGATCCAAGCTGCTAAATCTGCTGCGGCTTCGGGTGTTCGTGTGATGTTGGTAGAGCAAACAGCGCACTGGGGTGGTCGTGCCGTCGTTGATGGTGTTGTGATTGATAATATTGCTGCAGAAGAATGGATAAAAAGCGCTTTGTCTGAGCTTTCGGCCATGGATAACGTTGTTATTCGGAACCGTACTCAAGGATCTGGAATATATGATCATGGCTATGCCCTTGGTTATGAACGTATTTCAGATCATACGCCTGGCGATAGTCGTCCACGCCACCGTTTATGGCGAATTAGGTGTAAACAAATTATTGTGGCTACTGGTGCCATTGAGCGGCCTTTGTCTTTTGCTGGGAATGATATTCCTGGTGTTATGCTTGCCGCCGCTGTGCGCGATTATGTGGTTAATTATGGAGTTTCCCCTGGTGATCGTACTGTCGTTGTTACAAACAATGATGACGCCTATCGTACCGCCATAGTTTTAAAAGATGCTGGCCTAGACATACCTATAATAATAGATGCCCGGCCAAAGGGTGGGGGGATATTGATGGATCAGGCTATCGCCGCTGGTATCAGGGTTGAGACTGGGCGCGGTATAGCTAAAGTAAAAGGCGGCAAGCGTGTTACCGGCGTGAGTATCTGCTCTCAAGCTGGTGAGGGTGCGGTCTTGGAGGAAATATCTTGTGATGTAGTTGCCATGTCAGGTGGCTGGTCTCCAGTGGTACACTTGTGGTCGCACTGTGGTGGCAAACTTTTTTGGGATGCAAGCCAAGCAATGTTCTGTCCAGACCCAAAGAATCCGCCGTTGGGAGTGGATGGTGAGAGTATGGTGCGAGTTGTTGGCGTGGCTAATGGCCATTTAAGTAGCGCTGCGGTCTTGATTGATGCAAATGAGCAGGGCTCTGTGGCAGCAGTTGCTGCGGGTGGTAAAACTAAGAAATTAAAAGTGGCACACTGCAATGATTATGTTGAACTTGCGATCCTGCCTGTCTGGTTGATGCCACAAGGAGCCAACTATGGTTTGCGATCCAAATCTTGGCTTGATTTTCAGAATGATGTGAAAGTTATCGACGTTCAATTAGCGGCGCAAGAGGGCTTTGAGAGTGTAGAGCATACAAAGCGCTATACTACCCTTGGTATGGCAACAGATCAAGGAAAATTAAGTAATATAAATGGCTTAGCAATACTTTCTAAGTCCCTTAATATGGATATTCCAGATGTTGGAACTACTACTTTCCGACCTCCCTACACGCCCATATCGATGGCATCCTTAGCAGGGGAAGCGCGTGCAGAATTTTTTCAACCTATTCGCAAAACTCCAATGCACGATTGGCATGAAAGCAATGGAGCAGATTGGGAACCAGTCGCTGGCTGGCGGCGGGTGTATGCATATGTTCAGCCGGGTGAAACCACCAAACAATCAGTAAATCGTGAGGTTTTGAACACTCGCAAAAACCTTGGATTTCTGGATGCGTCTACTCTTGGTAAGATCATTGTTAAAGGTCCTGACGCGGGAAAATTTTTAGACATGATGTACACAAACATGATGTCCAATCTTAAAGTTGGACGCTGTCGTTACGGCTTGATGTGTTCTGAAAATGGATTTTTATCTGACGATGGTGTCGTTGCGCGTATTGATGATGGGACTTGGCTTTGTCATACGACGTCCGGTGGTGCTGATCGTATTCACGCTCACATGGAGGAGTGGCTTCAAACTGAGTGGTGGAATTGGAAGGTTTGGACGATTAATCTAACAGAACAACTGGCACAGATTGCAGTTGTTGGGCCTAATTCTCGGAAAGTACTAGAAAAATTGGGGGGGATGGATGTTTCATCTGAGGCGTTGCCATTTATGGCCTGGGCAGATGGAAATATTGGTGGAATTTCTTGCCGCGCTTATCGGATCTCATTCTCTGGCGAACTGTCCTATGAAATAGCTTTACCAGCCAACCAAGGCTTACAGTTTTGGGAAATGCTTATTGATGCGGGTACTGAATTTGGAGCTATGCCCTACGGCACAGAATGCCTTCACGTAATGCGGGCTGAAAAAGGCTTCATAATGATTGGAGATGAGACAGATGGTACGGTTATTCCTCAGGATTTAGGTTTAAGCTGGGCTGTATCGAAGAAAAAAGATGATTTTCTGGGAAAACGGGCACAACAACGTTCATTCATGGACAATGATAACCGGTGGCAGCTTGTGGGGCTTGAGACTTTAGATGGTTCTGTTCTGGAGGATGGAGCTTATGCAATTTCGTCTGGAAAAAATGCTAATGGGCAGAAAAATACTCAGGGTAGAATTACGTCAACATATTACTCGCCAACCCTAAAGAAGGGTATCGCGATGGGTCTTGTGCACAATGGTCCTAGTCGGGTGGGTGAAGTAATTTCTTTTACAAAAATTGGAACTTCACCGGTAGAAGCAAAAATTGTCAGTCCTATATTTTTTGATCCAGAGGGAAAGAAACAGAATGTTGGATAGTAGTTTTGAAGGTTACGTAAAGGTTAGCCAGAGTTTTGGACAGCACATGTTTACATTGCGGGCCACTTTGTCATCAACAAAAGTAAAGACAGCTATAAAATCAGTTTTAGGTGGCCCTATTCCTAAGCGTGGATTTTGTGACACATATGCTGGTAAAACTGTGGCATGGATGTCACCTGATGAGCTTTTGATCACTGTAACTGGGCCAGATTCTGGCTCTATCTATGCTGACTTACAAAAAGCATTGGTCGGTCAGCATGCTCTGCTTTTAGACGTTTCGGACTCTCGTGCAGTTTTTACACTTACAGGAACGAAAGCCCCAGAGGTGTTAGCGAAGTTAGCGCCAATGGATTTCCATCCAGCAAAATTTAAGGTGGGTAGCTTTACACGAACAAGATTTGCGCAGGTAGCGGGCGCAGTCTTTAGGGTCGGCGAAGATAAGATAATTTTAATTTGTTTTCGTTCGGTACAGCAATACATGTTTTCTTTGTTGTGCGATGCAGCTAGGCAGGATGCTCAAGTATTTTAACTTTCTTGATATCACAATTTTAGTTATTTTAGTAATGGCCATTTTGTTCCGGCAGATTACCTCCTATAATAAGAAACAAATTATACATTAACGTTGAAAGGATTGCTATTATGGCTTTCACACTTCCTGATCTCCCTTATGCCCACGACGCCTTAGCCGCGAAGGGCATGTCTGCTGAAACTATGGAATTTCATCATGACTTACATCATAATGCTTATGTGACTAATGGTAATGCAGCAATTTCTGGAACCCAGTGGGATGGAAAATCCCTCGAGGAAATCATTGTTGGTACTTATGATGTATCAGCGGTTGCACAAAATGGTATTTTTAACAACATTAGCCAACTTTGGAACCATAACCAGTTTTGGGAGATGATGGGGCCGGGTGATAATAAAATGCCTGGTTCACTCGAAAAAGCCTTAATTGATAATTTTGGTTCTATAGATGAGTTTAAAAAGTCGTTTTCTGCAGCGGGTGTTGGTCAGTTTGGTTCGGGATGGTGCTGGTTGGTTAAAAATGCTGATGGATCGCTAGCCGTTACTAAGACCGAAAATGGTGTTAATCCTCTTTGTTTTGGACAGACCGCTCTTTTAGGCTGTGACGTTTGGGAGCACTCCTACTATATCGATTTCCGTAATAAGCGTCCGGTTTATTTGTCCAACTTTTTGGATAATTTGGTAAATTGGGAAAATGTGGCAAGTCGCATGTAGTGGTAAAAATGTAATTAAATTATTTCAAGGCCCGCAGGGAATTCTCAGCGGGCCTTTCTGTTGATTATTAGGCTATACGATTTAAACTGAATTGTGATTGGTTGGACATTATGACACGATCAGTTAAGGGCGTTTTAGCGATGCTACTGGCCTGTTTTATATGGGGCTTCTCTCCGTTCTATTATTCCTACTTAACACATCTAAGCCCAGAAGAAATTCTTGCTCATCGCACGCTTTGGTCTGTTATCACATTCGTTTTTGTTATTCGGTTGACAGGTAGGCATCACGAAACTTTCCGTACGCTTAAGTCACCCAAAACATTAAGTTTAATTTTTTTGGCTGGCGTGATGATTGGAATAAATTGGTATGTATTTATTTTTTCTGTTGGAGCTGGACGAGTAACTGAATCGTCTCTTGGATATTATATTTTTCCGTTAGTCATGGTGCTTTTAGGGCTGGTGGTATTTCGCGAAACTTTATCGGGTCTACAATGGCTGTCGGTTTTGCTTGCTGTAAGCGCAGTCTTAGTTCTGACTTTTGGATTTGGCTCACCACCTTGGTTAGCTGTCATTATCTCCTTAACCTTTGGTATTTATGGGCTGCTGAAGCGAATTATTGAGGTGGACTCGGTTGTATCAGTGACGCTTGAGGTTCTACTACTATTGCCGTTGGCGATTGCTTATCTGTTATGGCTCGGACGTATGCCAGACGCAGCCACGTTAGGCTTGTTAATGTTTTCAGGCATAATCACCGCAGGTCCACTGATGTTGATGACCTATTCTACGCAAATAGTAAGCCTGGCTACGGTTGGATTAATTCAATATTTAAATCCAATTTTACAATTTTTCTGTGCAGTCGTTTTGCTTGGAGAGACTTTAACCAGATGGCATTTGGTAGCTATTGCCCTGATCTGGGTTGCGTTGGTATTTTACACATGGGCCGTGTTCAGTGTAGATCGCAACAAAGCTTCAATTTGATTGGAATCCTTGGCTACCTGAAAGTGATTACTTAGGTTTTTATTTGCAAACCCAGATCTAATTGTATGATCGATTAAATTTAGCATTGGGTGCCAATAGTCCGCTATATTTGCTATTATTATTGACTTCTTATGCAGATTTAGCTGTGACCAAGTCAGAACCTCAAAAAACTCTTCCATTGAACCGGCCCCACCGGGTAGCAGAACCACAGCGTCGCTATTAACAAACATCAATTTTTTTCGGGTATGCATATTATCTGTTATTATTAAACCGTCAGTGTCCTGGTCTACTTTTTCACTCTCTATTAAATGCTCTGGAATGACCCCAAAAGTCGTTCCCCCCCCCTTTTTAACGGCCTTGGCGACTGTACCCATTAGACCGGAACTTCCAGCTCCATAAACTAATCTCCATGAATTTTTTGCGATTATTTCGCCAAGCTCCTTAGCGGCTTCACTGAAGATGGGATCATTCCCCATTCTTGCTCCGCAAAATACACAAATTGATTGGGTCATTGATAAATCCCTCAGTTCTTGCTGGACAGGTGTTCTCTGCCTGATACCATGGCGCTATCGATTGGGGAATGGAATTAAATGAGTAACTCGGACGATAGCCAAGCTGATGGCAGAGAAAAAATATACTCAGTTATCTGGGGGGCATTGATTTTTGCCGCTGTTGTTTGGTGGTTTTATCCACAAATAAGGGAACAAATACAGCCTAATCGGTCTCCAACAGAGATTGTTGTGCCTAATGAGGTCGTTGAAGAGTCTGAACAAGAAAAGCCTTCAGAGGCGGCGGTAAATACTGAAACTTTGACTGCAACACAGACAGATACAGACATAGTTAGCACAGCAGAAGCGGAACCTCCGACTGTAATACAGACAGATACAGACATAGTTAGCACAGCAGAAGCGGAACCTCCGACTGTAATACAGACAGATACAGACATAGTTAGCACAGCAGAAGCGGAACCTCCGACTGTAATACAGACAGATACAGACATAGTTAGCACAGCAGAAGCGGAACCTCCGACTGTAATACAGACAGATACAGACATAGTTGACACCGCTGAACCAGAACCTCAGCAGGTATCAGCTCCAGAATTTGATGGAACTCGCCTCGACG
>CAJWTH010000017.1 GCA_913047725.1 uncultured Planktomarina sp. | reverse complement strand
ATTGATAAATCCGAAGCTCGGATAGACTGGAGTAAGCCTAATTCTGAGGTTGATCGTCAAATTCGGGGCTTGTCCCCATTTCCGGGCGCATGGTGTATGATGAGTGATCGGAGGTTGAAGATACTTTCCTCAATCCCTAGTGACGGTTCTGGTGTTCCAGGGAAAGTTCTTGGGGGAACTGAAATCGCTTGTGGAAGTGGATCTATCACGGTCCTTGAGATGCAAATTTCAGGAAAAAACGCACAGAGTGCGAATGTTTTTTTGCAAGGCAATAATATGTCTGGGCAGCTGGAATAACTAGATCACTTTAAAATTTATATGGGGCCATTCCAGCGCGCGCTAGTTCATCTGCTAGCTCATTCTCTGGATGGCCCGCGTGACCTTTTACCCATTCCCATATAACGTCATGTTGTTGCTGTACTGAATCAAGTTTTTTCCAAAGATCTTCGTTCTTAACTGGCTTTTTAGCTGCAGTTAACCAGCCATTTTTTTTCCATCCAGATATCCATTTAGTTACTCCATCTTTGACGTAAACGCTGTCTGTCACAATGGTAATTTTGGAGTGTTGGGTTAGCGCATCTAGTGCTGAAATAGCAGCCATCAATTCCATGCGGTTATTTGTTGTGTCAGCGGCTCCACCATTTAATTCCCGTTGTTTTGCTATTTTCAAGCCTGATTTTGCTTGCAAAACCACTCCCCAACCGCCTGGTCCTGGATTTCCACTACAAGCGCCATCGGTATAAGCAATCACACTATGCATGGGCTTTTATCATCACGAATGGCTCCACTTCACCAGCGAGGCCCATCTCTTTGCCCTCTTTCTTGTGGTCTAGCGTGAAGCCTGCCGTTACCAGAATTTTCGTCAATTCCTCAACTGAATAATACGTATAAAATCTTCCAAGAGCATCACGCTTCCCACCAGTACCAACTTTCATTCCAAGGTGAAAAATACCTCCTTGGAACAAAGCGTTATGGCAAGATTTAATATGGGTTATAAAATCAGAACGTTTAGCATGTAGAAGAGAAAAATTTGCATAGATACCGTCATAAGTTGGATGATTGGGTAGATCATGAAATGTTGCTTTCCAAGCAGTCACTTTTGAATATTTTTTGGTTGCATCCACCATTTCCTGGCTGCCATCGATCGCATCTACTTTGAGGCCGCATTGGGCCATTTCTGCTGCTGCACCACCAGGGCCACAACCTAAATCAAGTACCCGTCCACCACCAGGGATAGCCTGAATAAAAGCCAAAAGGGATTTGCTGGGTGGGGCCTCAGTAAGTTTGATATAATCATTAATTTTTTCATCATAGACGGCGAGAGTTTGATTATCTGTCATAATTTTCTTTTATACTCTTTTAGAAAAATTCATAACTCAAAAGATTTTAGAGGTGTTCTATGATCTAACTTCTCGAAGAATGCGTGGGATCTTAAAATTTACATTTTCTTTTGCAGTCTCGACGTATTCAACGTTAACATCATAATGATCTGAAAAAGCTTCAACCACCTCCTGTATTAAAATATCCGGAGCAGAGGCTCCAGCTGTAATGCCAATACTTTTGATACTTTTTAAGGCTCGCCAATCAATGTCTTTTGCTCGTTGAACTAGCTGAGAATATTTACAACCTGCTCTTGAGGCAACTTCCACAAGTCTTTTTGAGTTGGATGAATTTGGGGCCCCTACCACAAGCAATGCGTCTGAGAGTGGCGCAATTGCTTTTACCGCTTCCTGCCTGTTCGTCGTAGCATAGCAAATATCTTCCTTGTGAGGGCCCACAATTTCTGGAAAACGGGCCTTCAGTGCTGCAACAATTTCACTAGTGTCATCCACTGAAAGGGTGGTTTGAGTTATGTAGGCCAATTGCATTGGATCTCGCACTTCTACCTGAATTACGTCCGCCTCTGTTTCCACTAGGAGGACTTCGCCGAGTGGTAATTGCCCCATTGTTCCAATAGTTTCTGGATGTCCGGCATGACCAATCATAATCATTTGTAAGCCATTCTGATTGTGACGGTCAGCTTCGATGTGGACCTTACTTACTAATGGACAAGTTGCGTCAACGAACACCATGTTTCGAGCTTGTGCGGCGTTAGGGACTGATTTTGGTACACCATGTGCCGAAAATATGACGGGGCGATCATCTGGGCACTGATCCAGTTCCTTGACAAAAATTGCGCCCTGATCACGTAGGCTATCTACCACATATTTATTATGAACAATCTCGTGACGAACATATACTGGGGCCCCCCATTTTTGCAGCGCCATCTCAACAATCTTTATAGCTCGATCCACGCCTGCACAAAAACCCCGAGGTGCCGCTAGGTAAAGTTGTAGTGCAGGCTTATTCATCGTTGGCGTCCTTCAACGTATTGACTAATGCCGTTAGATCCGGCCGTCTAGATTGTTTTTGGTCCAAGTATATTCCAATACATTTTTCAATCTATAAAATTTTTCTGTTTGAAGGGCGGCGAATCCTATCACGTAGTTCTTTCAATTCAATAAAGTTATCGCATTGTCGCCTTAGTTCATCTGCAATCATAGATGGTTGGCATTGGTTTGTGGAAACCACAGACACCCTGACTCCTTGTCGTTGAAGCGATTCAACCATTGGTCTAAAATCGCCGTCTCCAGAAAATAATACAATGTGGTCAACATGAGGCGCTAGCTCAATTGCGTCAACGGTTAGCTCAATATCCATATTACCTTTAATTTTAAGGTTACCTTGGTTATCAGTGAATTCTTTTGCGGACTTAGTGACTAAAGTGAAGCCGTTGTAAGTCAACCAATCTACTAGGGGTTTAATCAAGGAGTTTTCGTCATTTTCCATCAATGCTGTGTAATAATAGGCTCTCAACAACTTGCCATGATTTAAAAACTCTTCACGTAGAAGTTTGAAATCAATTTCAAAATCTAATGATTTTGCAGCAGCATGCAGATTTGCCCCATCAATAAATAGCGCTAAACGTTCATCTTGGTAGAACATACTTCGAACCTTTTTATATACATTTTTGTTTTAAAGTTTTAACAAATAAGGAGTCTAATTTAAAATAAATTGGTTATGTGCGAAGTAGTTTGTAATATAAATACTGTAAATGGCTGAGATGCAAAATACTGAAGTTGAGCTGCCGAAAGTACTAATTGCTCTTGGTGGAAATTTAACTTCCGAATTAGGACCTCCCCTTACAACTTTAAAATTTGCGCTCGCAATGATCCGAAGTCGGACAGGCAGGTTATTATTCGTTAGCAGGTTTTTTAAAACACCATGTTTTCCTGTTGGGAATGGCCCTGATTATATCAATGCTGCGGCTATGTTTGATTTTGGAGGACATCCAAAGAATCTTTTAGATATTTTGCACGAAATTGAAGCTATTTTTGGCCGAAGGCGTGATAGCCGCTGGGGTGGTCGTGTGTTAGATTTAGATTTGCTAGCGTTTGGAAATCAAATTTCTCCAAGTCTACCAAAATATACGAAATGGCGTGACCTGCCAATGTCAGATCAGCTTAAACAGGCCCCTAATGAAATGATCTTGCCACATCCCCGAATTCAGGACAGAGGCTTTGTCTTGGCGCCGCTAATTGATATTGTTCCGAAATGGCGTCACCCGATATCTGGTCTAACAGTCATTGAAATGTATGCTAATTTGCCTGATTATTATCGTGAAGACATATACCCTATTGTATAATCGTAAATCCATTTTTGACTATTGCGTTTTTGTGTGTTCGCTCATACATAACTAACTTGATTTACAGTGTGGGAGATTGATATGGCACGTATTACAGTTGAAGACTGTGTAGACAAAGTTTCAAATCGATTTGATTTAGTGATGTTAGCGGCTCATCGAGCCCGCGAAATCTCGAGTGGATCACCCGTAACTGTCGAGCGAGACAACGATAAAAACCCGGTGGTTTCCCTTCGTGAAATAGCAGATGAAACACAAATGGTTGAAGACCTTAGAGAGCGCTTGATCGAAAGTAATCAGACCCAAATTGAGGTTGATGAACCTGAAGAAGACTCTATGGCTCTGTTAATGGGTGGTGAGCCTGATAAGCCAGCTGATGACGAAGTCAATGATGAGAACCTTCTGCGCGCCCTAATGGAAGCCCAGGGTAAACCCTAAGGAAATGGGTTAATGATCACTGCTGATGATCTAATCGGTCAGATTCGTGCTTATAACCCGTCAACTAATGCCAAATCTATACGTGAGGCATACTGTTTTTGTCGTGATATGCATGAAGGGCAACTGCGTCACTCTGGAGAATTATATTATACCCACCCCGTTGAGGTTGCTAGTCTATTGGCCGGCCAGTACCTAGACGATGCCTCAATAATTACGGCCCTTTTACATGACACCATTGAAGACACTAAGGCTAGCTTTGCTGATATAGAACGGCTTTTTAATCGTGAAATAGCGGAACTAGTTGACGGAGTTACCAAACTCACGAATCTCCAACTTTCTTCGACAGTTACAAAACAGGCTGAGAATTTTCGAAAACTAATTATGGCAACGTCGAAAGACGTTAGAGTAACTTTGGTAAAGCTTGCTGATAGATTGCACAATATGCGTACCATTCGTGCCATGACACCCACTAAACAAGAACAAAAAGCTCGAGAGACCATGGATATATATGCGCCGTTAGCTGGCCGTATGGGTATGCATTGGCTTCGTGAAGAGCTGGAAGATTTATCGTTTCAAGTTTTAAACCCTGAAGGACGTCAGTCAATCATCAGAAGGTTCATAAAACTCCAAAACGAAACAGATGATGTGGTTG
Source organism: uncultured Planktomarina sp. (assembly GCA_913047725.1). Taxonomy (GTDB): domain Bacteria; phylum Pseudomonadota; class Alphaproteobacteria; order Rhodobacterales; family Rhodobacteraceae; genus Planktomarina. Next base: position 20,273 of record CAJWTH010000017.1, on the reverse strand, counting down.
AAAAAATTAATGCTGATCTTTTACATGAGATGGCTAAAGCGAATATTGCAGTAGAGGTTTATGGCAGAGCAAAAAAGCCCTATTCGATTTGGAGGAAAATGCAGACCAAACAGCTGTCGTTTTCACGTTTGTCTGACATTTATGGTTTTCGAGTTATTGTTGAAAACGAAACAGATTGCTACAGTGCGTTGGGCCTCATACATCAACGATGGCACTCTGTACCTGGGCGATTTAAGGATTATATAAGTCAGCCTAAGTCAAATGGATATCGTAGTATTCACACGACAGTTTCTGGGCGCAATGCACGACGGGTAGAGGTGCAAATTCGGACCAAAGCGATGCATCAGGTTGCTGAAAAGGGAGCTGCTGCAACTTGGTCTTATAGAGACGGTGAGCGGGTAAAAAATCCGTTTGCTCTTGATCCGTCGGATTGGATAGCTTCCTTAACTGAACGTTTTAGTTCCGAGGGTGATCATGGAGAATTTTTAGAAGCAGTGAAACTAGAGTTGTACACGGATCAGGTATTTTGTTTCACTCCGAAAGGAGAAGTAATCAAATTACCGCGTGGAGCAACACCTATCGATTTTGCATATGCAATTCACACTAGAATTGGATCTGCATGCGTCTCCGCAAAAGTTGATGGAATTCGCGTTCCACTTTGGACGCGCTTACGTAATGGTCAATCTGTTCAGATTATTACGGCAGAAGGACAAACACCACCAGCAAACTGGATTGATATAGCTGCTACAGGTCGAGCTAAAACTGCTATTAGGCGAAGCCTGAGGGAGGCTGATCGAGAAAAATTTATTAACTTAGGGCGTGAATTCGCTCGGGTAGCCTTTGGAAATGTCAATAAAAAAGCTACAGACCGGGCCTTGAGTACGGCAGCAAAGCACTTTGGCCTTCCTAGCGCTGAAGAACTTTTAGCACGACTTGGAAGTGCAGAAATTGCTGCTCGAGATGTGGTTTCTGAACTTTACCCTGATCTCAAAATACGTGATGTAAATGAGGTAGACTCAGCACGTTCAGTTATTGGTTTGGGGTCTGATCAGAAATTTGACCATGCCGATTGCTGTCACCCGTTGCCGGGCGAACGGATTGTTGGGATTACATTTCGTGGCCAAGGTGTCGTTGTTCACACCATCGATTGTAATAATCTCCAGCATTATGAGAAACAAATGGACCGTTGGTTGGATTTACATTGGCGAGATGGCCAGCACGCGGCAACTCATCCAGCGCGTATTCAAATTACAATACGGAATGGAGCTGGCGTGATGGGGCGTATTTGTACTTTGATTGGAGATCAAAGTGCAAATATTGCAGATATGCATTTTGTCGACCGCAAGCCGGACTATTTTAAATTAATAATAGATTTAGAATTGCGTGACGTTTCGCAATTGCACATGGTACTAACTGCGTTAGAAGCAGAAAATGATGTGGCGGAGGTTTGTCGACATCGTGATCCAGATTTGGGCATAGACATTGCTTCTTTTAACGATGAGTAGGATAAGATTTGGTTTTTAGACGCCGCGATAGACGTGGGGTAGGGAGAGCTGTTTGGGAAGGTTTCTATCCAAAGGGTGGGTGGAGCCGGGCCTATTTATACGTTAAACATCGTATAACGCGCCTGCCAGGCACTCCGGAGGAGATTGCACGTGGCATAGCTGTTGGAGTTTTTGTGGCAGTTAGCCCATTTTATGGTCTTCATTTTGTTTTAGCAGCCCTCTTGGCGTTATTTTTCAGAGCTAACATTCTTGCAGCCCTATTGGGCACATTTTTTGGTAACCCCTTAACTTATATCCCAATTGGAGTTGCATCTTTGAGCGTTGGTAATGTTATGTTGGGTGTACGCTCAGAAAATAACTTACAAGGTGGGTTTGGTGTTATGTTTGCCCAGGCGATGCAAGAGTTATGGTACAACTTTAAATCTTTATTCACTTCTAGTATCGGCGATTGGACTTATTTAGCTGAATTTTGGGACACGATTTTTCTTCCATGGCTTGTGGGTGGAGTACCATTAGGCTTGGGCGCAGGAATTTTGGCTTATTATCTATCGGTTCCAACAATTAGGGCCTATAAAAACAGACGGAAAGGTCGTCTGGCGGCCAAGCTAATAGAGCTTCGAAAAAAAACAAAGCTTAAGTAAGTAAAAAATTTGAGGATTAACTGATTAAAGAAGAGAGAATATAATGATGGATCGCCAACGGCTTGGTGTTAATATTGATCATGTCGCAACTATACGAAATGCGCGAGGGGGTATGTATCCAGATCCTGTCCGTGCAGCATTGATGGCTGAAATTGCTGGTGCTGATGGTATAACTGCGCACTTGCGTGAGGATCGACGTCACATTCGGGACGAAGATATTGAAGCTTTAGTCGCGGCACTTACAATACCACTTAACTTTGAAATGGCTTCCACCTCAGAGATGCAAGAAATTGCACTTAGGTTTCGCCCACATGCAATATGCATAGTTCCGGAAAAACGAGAAGAACGAACAACAGAAGGTGGATTAGAAGTTGCTAATGACAAGAACCGATTGTCTGATTTCATTAAGCCATTGTTAGATCTGGGCTGCCGCGTATCGCTTTTTGTAGAGCCTGATGAGCGTCAACTTGAAGCCAGTGCTGAAATAGGGGCTACTGTAGTGGAACTGCATACGGGCGCTTATTGCGATTACCATGCCGAAGGCAGTAATAGGTTTGCGCTAGATGAATTAGCTCGGATTTCACGCTGTTCTGTTTTTGCTAACAACCTAGGACTTGAGGTGCATGCTGGGCATGGACTGACTTTTGAAAATGTTTCACCGATAGCGGCAATTCCACAAGTTAGGGAGTTAAATATTGGCCATTTTTTAATTGGTGAGTCGGTTTTTGTAGGCTTGGACAATGCTATAAGTCAAATGCGTAGGTTAATGGTAGAAGCGCGTTTATGATTTTGGGTATTGGCAGTGATTTAGCAAATATTGAGCGAATTCAAGGCACCTTGGATCGTTTTGGCACGCGTTTCAAAAATAGAGTATTTACTGAGGTGGAGCAGCAAAAAGCTGAGTCCCGGAAAGATGTAGCGGGTACCTATGCCAAGCGATGGGCAGCTAAAGAGGCTTGCTCAAAGGCGCTGGGTACAGGGCTTGCAATGGGTATTAGTTGGAAAGATATGAGTGTCACTAATATGAAAAGTGGGCAACCGCTGATGAAGGTTACTGGTTGGGCTAAAGAAAGATTGGCTCAGATGACCCCTAAAGGCCATGTTGCTGTTATCCATTGCACCCTCACTGATGACCACCCTTGGGCACAGGCTTTTATCGTTATTGAAGCGCTACCGGGTGCAAATAGTTCTGATTCATCTCCAACTTGACTCTGCGTAATAACGACATCACATAGCCGATAGCAGGTTCTGAGGATAATATGGCCAAAACTGATGATAAGTCTTTCGCTGCGAGTGTTTTCGAAACAATTAAAACCGTGGCTTACGCTCTTTTAATTGCTGGTTTATTTCGGACTTTATTTTTTCAACCCTTTTGGATTCCATCAGGATCAATGAAGGATACTCTTCTTATTGGAGATTTTTTATTTGTTAATAAGATGGCCTATGGGTATTCTTATGCTTCGTGCCCAAAAGTTCAGATCTCTCAATTTGGAATAAATTTGGATGCAGACGACTTCTGCGGTTTTTTAAAGGGCCGGCCCGATCGCATTTTTGGGGGCACACCAGAACGTGGGGATGTGGTTGTATTTAGGCACCCAGTTTCTGGTACTGACTACATAAAGCGGGTAATTGGCTTGCCTGGTGATAAAGTTCAAATGAAAGCTAGCAGATTATTTATAAATGGTGTGATGACAAAAATAAACATGACAGAAGATTTTATTGAGGTTTATGAGCGTCAGGGTTCTCAGGGAAATCGACCAATCTGCTCTAATGGGGTTGTTGGATTAGGTGGCAAATGCATTAAAAAAAGATATATCGAGACCCTTCCTAATGGTGTTTCTTATGGCATTTTGGATACGGTTGACCAGGATGATTTGAAATTAGGTGGGCGGCTAAATTTGGACTCAACCAAGGTTTATTCAGTACCCAAAGGCCATTTTTTCTTTATGGGTGACAACCGAGATAACTCCTCCGACAGCCGAGTCCCTCAATCTTCGGGAGGAGTAGGTTTTGTGCCCATGGAGGATATAGTGGGTAGAGCAGATCGCATACTCTTTTCGTCAGCTGGCCAATCGATGCTGGCCTTTTGGACCTGGCGTAGTAATCGTTATTTTAAGGCTGTGAATTAAATGTTTACTGTATGCAGCTCTATTTATGATTAAGTTATCTAATGACCTGAAACAGTTTTGTGCTGATATCGGCTACAACTTTAAAGACCCCAGTTTATTAATCATGGCGCTAACTCATTCTAGTGTATCTTCGTCAACCCGCTCGGATAATGAGCGGTTAGAGTTTTTGGGGGATCGAGTGTTGGGTCTCGTTATGGCTCAAGCTTTGCTTGATGCTGATAACGAGGCAAGTGAGGGCCAGTTGGCTCCACGGTTCAATGCATTGGTGCGAAAAGAAACCTGCGCTGATGTCGGTCGTGCCATTAAAATTGGAGAAAAACTTAAATTAGGGCGTTCTGAGATGATTAGTGGTGGTCGCAGAAAAGAAGCGTTGCTTGGTGATGCAATGGAAGCTTTAATTGCAGCTGTTTACTGTGATGGGGGTTTTTTAAAGGCCCAAGATCTTATTCTCAGACTTTGGGGTTCCAGAATTTCATCAGTAAAAGGTGATGCGAGGGATCCAAAAACTACCCTCCAGGAATTGGCGCAAGCGCGAAAAGGCTTACCCCCCAAATATGTTGAAATTTCCCGTTCTGGACCTGATCACGCACCAGTTTTTCTGATAGAGGTACAACTCCATTCTGGTGAGGTGGCGCAAGCTGAGGCTGGATCTAAAAGACAAGCTGAACAAGCCGCTGCACAAAAAATGCTGGAGAATTTAGAAAAATGAATACTCGTGCTGGATTTGTTGCCCTGATTGGTGAGCCTAATGTAGGAAAATCAACTTTGCTTAATTGGATGGTTGGTGCAAAAGTTTCTATTGTTACGCATAAAGTACAAACTACTCGTGCCCGTATTCGTGGAGTAGCGCTTGAAGGAGAAGCGCAAATTGTATTTGTAGATACTCCAGGTATTTTTCGCCCTAAACGACGCTTGGACCGTGCTATGGTTAAGTCAGCTTGGGGTGGGGCTGCTGATGCTGATCTTACTGTACTGCTCATAGAAGCGCATCGTGGAAAGACAGAAGGTGTGGACGCGATTATGGAAGCTTTGAAAGATTTACCTGAGACTAAAGCTATTGCGCTAGCTATTAATAAAATTGACAAAGTCCATGCTGAAGAACTCCTAGCCCTAACAAAAACGATGAATGAAGCTTTTCGGTTTGTTGAAACTTTCTTGATATCTGCTGAGAAGGGTCACGGATGTGGCGCACTTAAAAGCTGGCTTGCCGGAATATTGCCAAAGGGCCCATGGCTTTATCCTGAGGATCAAATCGCAGATTTACCTCTGCGCATGTTAGCTGCAGAAACCACACGTGAAAAATTGACACTGCGGCTCCACCAAGAGTTACCTTATCAGTTAACTGTTGAGACTGAGGCGTGGGAAGAGCGTAAAGACGGATCTTGTAGGATTGATCAGTTGATTTATGTAATGCGAGATGGCCATAAAGGGATTGTCTTGGGCAAAGGAGGAGAGGCTATCAAAGCTGTTTCCACCCAAGCCCGTGCCGAGCTAGAAGTATTCTTAGGCCGCAGGGTGCACTTATTTTTAAAAGTAAAAGTACGGCCTAACTGGCTGGAAGAAAAAGAACGTTATATGGAAATGGGCCTAGATTTCCGCGATGGGAATACATGATCCGCCTTACCAGTGATGTCTGGGTGTCCGCTTATCTAACTCGTTTGCGATTAACTGATATTCCTGCCTTTGTTGTCGCTCATGGAGACGGCACGGCAGGGGCTGTTCTAATAAAATTAAACACCCTAAATGGAAAGGGGTCTGTGTTCCATCGCTCGTTTGATTTGAGTACAGGGAAGCGTAACTGGATTGAGCTTATAACGGGTGATGAACTTGAACTTGATGCAACTATTGTCCGGCAACGTAGCTTTGACCCTGATTTATGGGTTATAGAGGTGGAAGACCGAGAGGGCCGGCATTTGCTCGAAGAGCAAGGCTTGAACGAGTAAGTGGTCTCTGGCTAAAGTATTGCTGTGTGATTTTTTTATTGGGGTCTATCGAACTTTTGGCAAGGTTGCTCTGTAAGATTGGAAATTAGACAGTGGTAGAATGGCGTGACGAGGGAATTTTGCTGGCAGTGAGCAAACATGCTGAGAATGCAGCAATCGTCGAAATTTTTACTCAAAGCCACGGCCGTCACTCTGGGGTGGTGCGTGGTGGCGCAGGACGCAGACAGGCCTCAACGCTGCAAGTGGGATCACAGGTGGAAGTAGTCTGGAGAGCTCGACTTGAAGAGCACATAGGCTCTTTTAAGGTCGAGCCATTGCGTAGTCGTGCGGCGCAGGTAATGGGGGATCCATTAACGCTGTCGGGGCTCACTTCAGCCATTGGTTTGTTAAGCTTTTCACTCCCCGAGCGGGAAGCTCATACATCTCTTTATCAAAGTTCGGTAAATTTACTTGATCTTATGTGCACTACAGAATCTTGGCCACTTGCTTATTTGCAATGGGAGCTTAGGCTGTTGGAAATATTGGGCTTTGGCCTAGACCTTAATAGTTGTGCCGTATCGGGTGCGACTGAAAACTTGCTGTATGTTTCGCCCAAGTCTGGTCGCGCAGTTGCGGCACAACATACAGGACGCTGGAAGAACCAGCTTCTACCGTTGGTCCCATGCATGATTGAAGACAGCGAAGCTGGCAATCTTGAGATTGCACAGGGATTAAAGACTACTGGGTATTTTTTTGAAAAATGGTTAGCACCCTCTTTGGGCAGTCGCCCTTTGCCTCTGGCTCGACAGCGGTTGCTAGAACGTTTGGGTGCGACATCTACGGCTTAAGCGTAATCGAAGCCAAGAACCGCATCAAAATGATTTATATTTTGGTCACCAAAGACGACAGTAGAGACGATTATAAAAATTGGTATTATTTCGGATACGGTGAAGAAAAACTATAGCGGCGAGTAATAACTTCTGTTTGCGTTACTCAAAAAAATATTAACTAGTTTCAAGTTAGCCTAGCATTCGTCTCGCGATTACTTGAGCCTGGATTTCGGCGGCACCCTCAAAAATATTAAGAATTCTAGCGTCGCATAGTATCCGACTGATTTTATATTCTAGTGCAAAACCATTCCCACCATGAATCTGTAAAGCGTTGTCCGCAGCCGCCCAGGCGGCTCTCGCTCCCAAAAGCTTAGCCATACCAGCTTCAATGTCACATCGTCGGCCTTGATCTTTTTCATTTGCACTAAAGTATGTGAGCTGTCTGGCTATCATTAATTCGACTGCAATCATAGCTAACTTGTTGGCTACTCGAGGGAAATTAATTAAAGACTTTCCAAATTGTTTCCGGTCTAACGCATATTGGTAACTAAGATCTAATGCTGATTGCGCTACTCCAACAGCACGCGCTGCAGTTTGTATGCGGGCACTCTCAAATGTTTCCATGAGTTGCTTAAAACCACGACCAGTTTCCCCGCCTAAAAGGTTTTCATCTTTTATGACAAAGTTATCAAAAGCTAATTCATGCTCTTTCATGCCACGATAACCTAGAACCTCGATTTCCCCACCGGTCATACCTTCACTTGGAAATGGCACATCATTTGTCCCTGGTATTTTTTCCGCCAAAAACATTGATAGACCTTTGTAATCTGAAGTGTCAGGATCAGTACGGGCCAGCAATGTCATAACGTGGGTGCGGGTAGCATGGGTAATCCATGTTTTATTACCGGTGACCTTCCATTCCTCACCGTCATGTGTAGCCCTAGTACGGAGTGCACCAAGATCAGAACCGGTGTTGGGCTCAGTAAAAACGGCAGTTGGAAGTTTCTCTGCACTCGCCAACGCTGGTAGCCATTTTTGTTTTTGTGCTTCTGTTCCACCAGCTAAGATAAGCTCTGCTGCAATTTCAGACCGAGTTCCCAAAGATCCAACACCAATATAACCGCGTGCTAACTCCTCGCTGACCACACACATTGAGACCTTCGACATTCCTAGGCCACCGTACTCCTCTGGGATTGTTAACCCAAAGACACCCATTTCAGCCAACTCATCAATGACTTCCATTGGTATCAATTCATCCTTAAGATGCCACTCATGGGCAAACGGTTCAATTTTTTCTATTGCATAACGCCGGAATTGTTCTCTAATCATTTCCAGCTCGTCATCTAACCCTGATATCCCAAAAACAGTGTCTGCCGAGTGTTTTTGCATCAGTTTAATTAGATCTAACCGAGCCGCTTGTGTATTCCCTGCTTGCATAAGTTGCACAGCCTCTGGTTTAGAGAGTGCGCTTTGATCGTCTACGCTTAAACCAATATCTTGTAATCTCACAATCTCGCCCTGGTTCATCGGAATGCCACCAGCAAGCTGGCTTAGGTATTCTCCAAACGCGATTTGATGAATAAGTTGCTCAACCTCGCCAAACTTGCCCTCTAGCTCAAGTTGTTCTGCCCATTTTTGCATCTGTCGTAGGCTCTCGATGTATGTAGCTACCCAGGCAAAACCGTGCGTTGCAGTTTGATGTTTTTCAATCAGGTCATTAGAAATTTTTCCATTGTCACTAACTTTCACACAAAGCTTTTCTTTTGCAGTGGCACATAATGCTTCAGCAGCGGATAACGCTTCCTTTGTTATAGTTAATAGATTTTCCAATATTACGTTTTGGGCCATGACTTAATCCTATTTGTTATAGGCCTTGGTTGACCTGCGATACTATGCTTGGTGTAGGGGCATTACTTTAACAGCACAACTTTCATTCAAAAGAAATTACTTTTTTGAAGTATTATGTCGCAGGCAAATTGACGTAATATGTAAGGTCTGCATATAATATTTTAATCAAATGATTAAAATTTCTAGCCCATTCTCATTAGGGTTTCTTCTATTTTAGAGCAACTGCCCGTATATCGTCGTCGATATGTGGCATATACTGTTTGAAGTTTTCAACAAACATTGCAACTAACTTTGTTGATTGCTTGTCATAGGCTTCTTTGTCTTCCCAAGTGCGGCGTGGGTCCAAAAGAAGATCAGCAACACCTGGAACAGTTACAGGAACGTTGAATCCGAAGTTCTCATCAGAACGGAAATCTCCATTTGAAAGAGTTCCATCCAGAGCTGCGCTTAACAGTGTCCGCGTGGCACTAATTGGCATGCGGCTACCTTGACCATAAGCTCCGCCTGTCCAGCCAGTATTGACTAACCAGCAAGTGGCGCCGTGTTTTGCAATTTTGTTACGTAGTAGGTTACCGTAAACCTCCGGCCTGCGTGGCATAAATGGAGCGCCAAAGCATGTTGAAAAAGTCGGTTGTGGTTCAGTAATACCACGCTCCGTTCCCGCAACCTTGGCTGTAAATCCTGAAAGGAAGTGATACATTGCCTGCGCAGGTGTCAATTGTGCTATTGGTGGTAAAACACCAAAACTGTCACAGGTAAGCATAACAATATTTTTTGGATGACCACCCATCGCGTTCGAAGATGCATTAGAGATGTATTCCAATGGATAAGCGCACCTCATATTGGCAGTGAGGCTGTCGTCATCGAAGTCTAGTTTTTTAGTGTCAGGATCATAGACCATATTTTCTACGATTGTTGAGAATTTAGAAGTTGTTGCAAAGATCTCTGGTTCTGCGTCAGCGCTTAAATTAATTGTTTTTGCGTAGCACCCACCCTCAAAATTGAACGTTCCACGATCTGACCAGCCATGTTCATCATCGCCAATTAATATACGAGATGGATCTGCTGATAAGGTGGTCTTTCCTGTGCCAGAGAGACCAAAAAATATGGCAGTGTCAATTGGGTTCCCCGGTGCATGGTTGGCCGAGCAATGCATTGGCATTACGCCTTTTTCTGGTAGTAAATAATTTAAAAGAGAAAACACAGATTTTTTATTTTCACCTGCGTACTCTGTCCCACCAATTAAAATAATTTTGCGTTCAAAGTTCAAAGCTATGACAGTCTCTGAGTTACAATTATGGCGTATTGGATCAGCCAAAAAGGTAGGGCAATTGACTATTGTCCAATCTGCTGTGAAGTCTTTAACTTCGTCTTCATCTGGGCGCCGGAGAAGATGCCGAATGAACAGACTATGCCACGCTAGTTCTGTAACAACACGTACATCGAGTCTATTTGTTGGGTCAGCTCCGGCAAAAAGATCTTGTACAAAATAATCTTTGCCTTGCATGTGCTCTATCATATCCTCGTAAAGCGAACTAAAACCTGCTTCAGACATATCGGCGTTATTTCCCCACCAAATAGTTTCAGTGGTCGACGCAGTTTTAACAATATGTTTGTCTTTTGGAGACCGACCTGTGAATTTTCCAGTGGAAACTAAAAATGCCCCACCGATGCCTAGCTGACCTTCTTTTCGGGCCAGGGCATGTTCAATAATTGTTGGTTCGATTAAGTTATAATAAACCTTACCCAGACCAATAATGCCTTGATGGCTAAGAGTGAAATTAGGGTTCACGCGTCCGTCGACCATCTCATTACTCCTGCGTACTAAAACCGTTGGTGTGACGTTAACACGGGGTAAACTGAATTTAACAGATCACTTTGGATTAGTTAGCGCAATCAGGAGCAGTTTTGAGCAATTATTTTTGCGAGAATTATGAAATTTATAAAAAAGAGGGATTTTTTGCCTATGAGTTGGGCGCTAAATATTGATTCGCAGTTATTGGTTGCGGGCACAGGTAAAATTCCAGAAAGTAATGAGATCGGCAAAGGCTAAATCGTTGAGCCTTTAAGGAATGAAAAAATGTTTCGAATAGCACTCGTAGATAATGACCGTAATCTATTAACATCACTATCTGTGATGTTTGAGAGTGAAGGTTTTGCGGTAACTATTTACCAGGATGGACAGTTGGCTTTGTCTGCATTCACAAGTCATATGCCTGATATTGCGATCCTAGATGTCACTTTGCCAGGGCTTAATGGGTTAGATTTGCTACAAAAAATTAGGAATAAGTCTGCAATACCAGTAATATTTTTGACTGCGAAGAATGATGAAATTGATGAAGTTTTGGGTTTGCGCATGGGGGCGGATGATTATGTGAAAAAACCTTGTTCCCAGCGAGTTTTGCTCGAACGGGTTCATAATCTGCTTCGCCGCCTAACCATAAAATCAACAGATCCCATCGTAGGTAGTGGAGGTAATACAATTATTGAGCGTGGTCCTTTGATAATGGATCCACTGTGCCACGCAGTAAAATGGAATGGGGCTGATGTTTCGTTAACGGTTACGGAGTTCTTGCTTCTGCAGAATTTAGCGCAACGTCCTGGCTATGTAAAAAGCAGAGATCAACTTATGGATGTGGCCTATGATGAGCAGGTGTACGTCGACGATAGAACAATCGACAGTCATATTAAACGCTTACGCAAAAAAATTAGATTCACTGATCCAAACTTTAAAGCAATTGAAACCATTTATGGCATTGGTTATCGGTTCAATGAAGAATAAAAAAATTGTATGCCATAAAAACACTTGTGAGAAAAGTTGTGATTGTAAAAATTAAATACACAGGATTTAGGTCTCAATCCACAAGCCAAATCGTTCTATTGGCGTTTTGGTTTAATATTTAATGAGTTATGATTCCTGGAAAAACTATACTGAAGATCCAGACAGGCTATTATTGCATGGAACAGCAGTTACTGTAGGTCTTAGAGGATTATTAATTTTGGGACCGTCTGGATCTGGTAAATCAGGTCTAGCACTAGAGATGATAGCCCTTGGCGCAAACCTTGTTTGTGATGATCGAGTTTGGTTGAATAAAATAGGTAAGGGCTTTCAATTAGAAGCGCCCGAGAAAATGAAGGGTCGTATAGAAGCGCGTGGATTGGGTTTGTTGGCCTTAAAGTATAAAACACCAGTATCATTGAGTTATTGTTTAGATCTATCTTTAGAAAATAAAGTGCGGTTGCCTCATGTCTCAGAGAAAACAAAGTTAGGCCTTAAAGTATTAATACTGCCTGGAAAACCTATTGTGCCAAAGGCCGCGGCTCTCATGGTTTTGCTTAAAAATGGATTTGCATGTTATGACAAATAGTATGGAAATGGTACATGTCGTTTTAGTCACAGGGCCCTCTGGTGCAGGACGAACAACGGCGATTAACTTTTTAGAGGATGCGGGTTTTGAGGCAATTGATAATGTGCCGCTAACGCTTGCGCCTAGATTATTTGAAGGACCCATCTTAAGTCGCCCTCTGGCGTTGGGACTTGATACGCGCAATAGAGATTTCTCTGCTATTCAAATGATGGAAACGATTGAGGAGCTAGCGTCAAAGCCATCATTAAAAGTTGAAGTTTTGTACCTTGATTGTTCAGTTGATGTATTAATCCATAGATTTTCAGAAACTCGCCGCCGTCACCATCTATCGCCGGACGGAGCTGCTTTGGCAGGTATCCAAATGGATCTGGACCTAATGCAACCAGCGCGGGCTAGAGCAAATGTTTTGATAAATACTACAACATTATCACCAAATGATTTGCGTTCACAAATTACCCAATATTTTGTACCTCAGAAATTAAAAAAATTAGCAATCTCTGTTCAATCGTTTTCGTATAAGCGTGGAGTGCCAAGAGGGGTTGATATGATGTTTGATTGTAGGTTTCTGCGAAACCCCTATTGGGATAAAGGACTTAGTAATCAAGATGGATTGAGTGTTGCCGTACAGAACTATGTTGCCGCGGATAAAAATTTTTTACCCTTTAGAAATCAGATTTTAGCGCTTGCGGAACTAGTTATCCCAGCCCATCAAGCTGAGGGTCGATCATATCTATCCATCGGTTTTGGGTGTACTGGTGGCAAACATCGTTCCGTTACAATGGCAGAAACTTTATGCAAAGATTTGCAATTAAGTGGTTGGCATGTGACCATAAGGCATAGGGAATTAGTGACGCAAAGAGATATTCAGGGTTAGAAAAAGTTGATTGGAATAGTAATTATAGCACATGGGGGGCTAGCCACTGAATACAAGGCTGCTGTGGACTACGTGGTTGGACCACAGCCAGGAATTGTGGCGGTAACTATTAGGCCTGATTGCAATCGTGAAAAAAAACAGGATGAAATCTGTCGAGCTGCGAATTCAGTAGATTTGGGAAATGGTGTTATTATTGTGACTGATATGTTTGGTGGGTCTCCGTCAAATCTTTCTTTATCTGCGTGCAATTGTTCCAATAGACGAATTTTGTATGGTGCTAACCTTCCTTTGCTAGTGAAGCTGGCCAAGTCCCGTAAAAAGCCTTTAACAGATGCTATCGCGGATGCTATCGATGCTGGCCGTAAATATATGGATTGCCTTCCCGTAAATGAATAGGTTGAAATTAAGTTGCTTCAAAAATTAAATATAATTAACGAAAAAGGTCTTCATGCTAGAGCATCGGCTAAACTGGTGGAAACAGTCGAGCATTTTGATGCTACTGCTTACATTAGTAAAGATGGTTTAATGGCAGAGGGCGACAGCATTATGGGGCTGTTGATGTTGGCCGCTGCACGAGGTGCTATTATTGAAGTTGAAACTCGTGGTCCTGAAGCAGAAATTCTAGCACGAGCTCTGAAAGAACTAATTGATGGTGGATTTGGTGAAGAAGTTTAACCAATATTGATTTTTTGTTCCTTATCCAGATGTGGAAAATTTTGGCTTTTTATAGGTTTTTAAAAGCCCAGAGTTCGGGCTAATGTAATTAGCCCAAATTGCGCAAGAGTTATTCAAATGATAGGCCTAAATTTTTTACGCAATCTGATCTGTAAGTTTAGGTACGGCATCGAAAAGATCTGCGACTAGCCCAAAGTCAGCTACTTGGAAAATTGGCGCTTCTTCATCTTTATTAATCGCGACGATTACCTTAGAATCTTTCATACCAGCTAAATGCTGAATTGCTCCAGAAATGCCCACAGCGACGTAAAGATCAGGTGCCACTACTTTCCCTGTTTGTCCTACTTGCCAATCGTTTGGTGCATAACCTGAGTCTACTGCCGCACGTGATGCGCCAACCGCGGCTCCAAGCTTATCAGCTAGACCCTCGATAATTTTAAAATCATCTTCGGACCCAACGCCACGGCCACCAGAGACGACGATACCAGCTGAAGTAAGTTCGGGACGATCGCTTGCTGCAACTTTGTCTTCAACCCACTCTGACAGGCCTGGATCTGCACAGGCATCTATACTTGCCACTTCGGCCATACCGGCCTCGTTGGAAGCTTCGAATGTTGAAGTACGTATAGTTGCGACTTTGATTTGGTCTGAGGACTTTACAGTTTGAATTGCATTTCCGGCATAGATCGGACGCTCAAAGGTATCAGCGTCTATTACAGCCGTCACTTCAGATATTATCATCACGTCTAAAAGTGCCGCAACACGTGGAAGAATATTTTTTGAGGCTGAAGTTGAAGGAGCCACAATATGGGTGTAATTACTCGAAAGTGATACAATTAGATCTGCGATAGGTTCTGCCAAGTCATGCCCGTACGCATCTGATTGCGCGCACAAAACTTTGGAAACACCATCTAGCTTGGCAGCCGCCTGAGCGGCATCGGTACAGCCTGATCCAACGCAAAGGACAGTTACTTCGCCAATTTGTTTGGCCGCAGTGAGTGCCTTGGCCGTGGAATCCACTGACAACGTACCGCCATTAACTTCCGCTATTAAAAGTACTGCCATTATACAGCCCCCACTTCTTTGAGTTTCTCTACTAATTCCTCGACTGAGCCAACTTTAATACCAGCTAATCGAGCCTCAGGCTCACCGGTTGATTCTATTTTTAAGCGGGGTGTTACGTCTACGCCCAAGTCTTCTGCAGATTTTTCATCTAAGGGCTTCTTCTTTGCCTTCATAATATTTGGTAAAGACGCGTAACGGGGTTCGTTGAGGCGTAGGTCGACAGTCACAATAGTAGGCATAGTAACTTTGATCGTTTGCAGGCCTCCATCCACTTCGCGAGTTACAACCGCACTGTTACCTTCAACGCTCAATTCAGAAACAAATGTAGCCTGCGACCAACCTGTTAAGGCTGCCAGCATTTGCCCAGTAGCGTTCATATCGTTGTCGATAGCTTGTTTGCCAGCTAAAACAATTCCTGGATTTTCTTCATCGATAACTGCCTTAAGAATTTTTGCAACCGCTAGAGGCTCAATGTCGGTGTGAACATCTTCAGTTGCAACCACCAGTATTGCCCTATCAGCGCCCATGGCGAGCGCGGTGCGAAGAGTTTCTTGATTTTGCTTTACACCGATTGAGACTGCGATAACTTCCTCAGCCTGTCCGGCTTCTTTTAGTCGAATTGCCTGTTCCACCGCAATTTCGTCAAAGGGGTTCATTGACATTTTTACATTGGCAAGATCGACACCGCTGCCATCCGCTTTGACCCGAACTTTCACGTTGTAATCGATTACACGTTTAACTGGTACCAAAACCTTCATATTTTGACTCCGTGATAAGTGATGTTACACAACTCTAAATTTTAAATGCTTGTTATCTGTGAATTTCCCCAAAAAACAGTGAAAAATCGACACGTTGACGTTAAGTCGCGGCGAGAACCTCTTTTGTGCAACTCTAGGCTGTATTTCTTGAAAAATTTTGTATTCAACGGTTGGCGCCGGGAACCCACAAAATATCAGCATCGCCGTCATCGTTGGCTATACGACCAGCAACAAAAAACCAATCTGATAGGCGGTTTAGATACTTTAATGCTGCGGAGTTTATGGTTTCCTGACCTGCCAACTCGACAGTGATACGCTCTGCACGCCGTGATATAGTACGGCATAGGTGCATGTGAGCGGCTAAAGTAGATCCACCTGGCAGGATAAAAGACCGAAGTGGTTCAAGTTTATCATTCATTTTGTCAATTTCAGACTCAAGGCGTAGAACTTGCGCTGCTGTGACGCGGAGGGGTTGGTATTCAGCCTCAGTATCTTTTTCCATATCTGGTCTACAGAGATCAGCTCCAAGGTCAAAAAGATCATTTTGAATATTAGCCATCCTGTCATCAAGCTCCCCGCTAGCATGCAAACGGGCAAGACCAAGGGCTGCGTTAGTTTCATCGACTGTCCCGTACGCGTTTACTCGGAGTGAATGCTTTTCTACTCTAGACCCATTGCCCAGTGATGTCTGTCCTTGATCACCAGTTTTGGTGTAAATTTTACTTAAAATAACCATGCTCAGCCCTTTCCAAAAAATACGGCAGCAAGAATAAGAAGAACCGCTACAAATTGCGCCATGATCCGATAGCGCATTAGTCGGTTAGAATGTTTACGATTAAATTCCCCGCCTTTGGCAAAACCACCAATGCCCAACGTCAAAATAGCTAAAACCACAATACAAGCAATTGTGGCTATTATTAAAAGTGGATCTTTATCCATGGTATTGCTCCCATACAACGACTCACCGTTTAGGTGAGATCGCGCTAAAGACCAATCCCATGCGACATTACAACCGCGCGATAAACCAATCTAATGCGCGTGTTGACAGGATACGTTTTAGTGCACCCATAAAATGAGTAGGAATAGTTACATAATATCGTGGCTTGGGGCGACGGCTACTTAAAGCTTTTACTACGACTGCTGTGACAGCTGAAGCTGGGAGTTCGAAGGCATCTGGCCCATCTTTTGGTTGGTATAAGCGCTTTACTAGGCCAGTTTCATATTGATTTTTTCGAGGTGAATTTTGCCAGTCAATCCACCGCTCAAAATGTGGAATTGAGTTCTCGCGAATTTTTGTACCGATTGGGCCAGGTTCTATCAGGATGACATCAATATTTGTATCCCGCATTTCAATACGTAACGTATCAGTGAGACCTTCCAAGGCAAACTTAGTCGAATTATAAGCGCCACGCCATGGCATGGTGACAAAACCTAATACTGAAGAACAATTTAAAATTTTTCCATGTCCCTGGGCACGCATAATGGGGATTACCTGCCTTATTACCTCATGATAACCGAAGACATTTGTTTCATAGATTGCACGTAAAGCGTCAGTCGGCAAATCCTCAACAGCGCCTGGCACAGCAAAGGCCCCATTATTAAATATAGCATCCAGTGTTCCACCAGTTTGTTCGGTAATGCAATCGATCGCTTTGGAAATGCTCAAAGTATCGCTATGGTCAAGTCTAGGTGCCTCAAGACCCATTTTAGCTAACTTATCGCAATCTTTTTGCTGGCGGCAACTCGCAAACACCTTCCAGCCCTGCGCGTGCAGGGTCGTGGCGCAATCTAACCCAATGCCGGATGAGCAACCAGTAATCAAAATTGATTTTTGCATTTTCGTTTCCTAAATATAATTATTAGCAGGCGCATTATAAGAGGTTTAGTTAATCATCATTCGTAATGTTCTAGTATGAGTTAGTTAAATATTTTTCTCAAATTAATGAGGTAAAACAGAAGTTGTGATCACGCATTAATGTCCAAATTAAAGTAACATTTTCTACAGCTTTGTAAAAACCTCTACCAATTTATCAAAAATTTGATTTAGTCTTAAATCGTATCGGGTTTGTCTGGACCTACTAGATTTGGGCAGATACACCACATGTATGTCAAAAGATACAAATACAACAGATATGCCATCAAATGAAGTGTTGGAACCGCTGCGGCGGGCTATTGGTGAACGTTATCTGACTTATGCATTATCTACCATTATGCATCGTGCACTTCCAGATGCGCGTGATGGATTGAAGCCTGTGCATCGACGAATTTTATATGCGATGCGCGAACTAAAACTTAATGCTAGTGGAGGTTTTAGGAAATCAGCAAAAATTTCTGGCGACGTAATGGGTAACTATCATCCGCATGGGGATGCCGCAATCTATGACGCTATGGCACGCTTAGCACAGGATTTTAATGTTAGATATCCGTTGGTAGACGGACAAGGAAATTTTGGTAATATCGATGGCGATAATCCTGCTGCCAGTCGATACACAGAAGCTAGAATGACAATCGTAGCGGAGGCTCTCCTAGAAGGCCTATCAGAGAATGCTGTAGACTTTCGTGAAAACTATGATGGCACTCTCACCGAACCCGTAGTGTTGCCTGCTACTTTCCCAAACCTTCTTGCCAATGGGAGTAGTGGAATCGCAGTTGGGATGGCAACAAATATTCCACCGCATAATATTCCAGAACTAATTGATGCATGCTTGCATTTGATAAAAACTCCAGATGCACGTGATGACACTTTGTTGCAATATGTTCCGGGACCTGATTTTCCTACTGGTGGTGTGCTCGTAGAACCAGCTGAAAATATTGCACAAGCTTACAGGTCAGGCCGAGGTTCGTTCCGACTCCGTTGCAAATGGGAGCAAGAGGATTTGGGCCGTGGATCCTGGCAGATTATAGTCACAGAGATTCCATACCAAGTTCAAAAATCTAAACTTATAGAAAAATTGGCTGAAGTTATCCAAACTAAAAAAGTACCAATTTTACTCGATGTTCGTGATGAGTCGGCAGAAGATATCCGGATTGTTTTGGAACCGCGCAGTAAAACTGTAGATCCCGAGGTTTTAATGGGCATGCTTTTTCGTAATTCTGATCTTGAGCTGCGCTTCAGTCTAAATATGAATGTCTTAATTGACGGCTTAACCCCCAAAGTGTGCAGCATGAAAGAAGTATTGCGCGCATTTTTGGACCACCGGCAAGAAGTATTAGTTCGTCGATCTGGTCATCGTCTTGCCAAGATTGACCATCGGTTAGAAGTTTTAGAAGGATTTATTTTAGCTTTTCTTAATCTTGATCGTGTAATTGATATTATTCGTTATGACACTGATCCAAAAACTTCTTTGATGTTTGAAGACTGGGCCCGAGATCATCCTCGGGCGATGGCTGAAAGTGATTATGTGGGACCACAAACATATCGAAAAGTGATAGTGGGACAAGAAGAGCTTAGCGAAATTCAGGCTGAAGCTATTTTAAACATGCGACTAAGAAGTCTGCGTCGTCTCGAAGAAATTGAACTGCGTCGTGAACGTGATGATTTGCAAAAAGAAAGAGCCAACTTAGACGATTTACTCGAGGATGTTGGTCTGCAGTGGTCTAAGATAGCAGAGCAATTGCGTGCAACGCGCCGGGCGTTTGGCAAAGATTACAAAGGGGGTAGCCGCCGCACCGTTTTTGCAGAAGTGGATGAAATGGAAGAAGTTCCGCTTGAGGCAATGATTGAGCGTGAACCAGTGACCATTGTTTGTTCAAAGATGGGTTGGATAAGGGCTATGTCTGGCCATTTAGCTCTGGATAAGGCCTTGAAATATAAAGATGGTGATGAGGCCCAGTTTATTTTTCACGCAGAAACGACAGATAAACTAATTGCCTTTGGTAGCAACGGTCGTTTTTTTACTATACTTGCTGCTAACCTGCCTGGTGGTCGTGGCATGGGCGAACCTTTACGTTTGATGATAGATTTGCCCAACGAGGCAGAAATTATTGACTTATTTATTCATGACCCAAAGATAAAAAGATTGGTAGCGTCAACCGCGGGTGATGGCTTTGTAGTTAATGAAACGGAGATTGTTGCGCAGACCCGCTCTGGACGGCAGGTTTTAAATGTTAAAGGAGAGACTAAAGCTCTTACTGCGCAACCCATACAAGGTAAGTACGTTGCGTGTATTGGCGAAAATCGAAAGATGCTCGTGTTTGATATTAGTGAACTGCCGGAGATGAATAGAGGGAAAGGGGTCCGCCTACAGAAATATAAAGACGGAGGCCTGTCTGATGTGACAACATTCTCTATGGGAGATGGGCTGTCCTGGAAAGACCCTGCCGAACGCACGCGAACGGTTGAAGAGGCAGAGCTTCAGGAGTGGATTGGTAAGCGTGCCAGCGCTGGGCGTATGGCCCCTCGAGGGTTTCCCCGTGATAACTGTTTTAAATAATGATGATGAGTACTAGATCGTCCGATCCAAAATCATGAACACTTAAAAAGAAAATGCATAGTGAAACAGTCTAGCATTGCTTGATTAATGTACCCAACAACGCTCTTGATTTTTATCCTGTGGTCCCCTAGGTGCTCATCCATGATATAAACTTGGGTCTTTTGACTCCTAAAAAAAGAGGAGCCTCCCATGGCTAAGGAAAAGTTTGAACGTTCAAAACCACAC
>CAJWTH010000016.1 GCA_913047725.1 uncultured Planktomarina sp. | reverse complement strand
CCCGGGTAATAAAAGGGCCAGATGAAATCAAAGCCATGCGTTGTGCTAGCCACGCCTGTGAAACTGCTGTCTATAAAATGGAGGTGGCTGCACGTGATGGAGTGCCATCAAAAAATATGAGTGAAAATGATATTTGGGCAGTCCTACATGCAGAAAATATAAAACGAGGGGGAGAATGGATAGAAACTAGACTTCTCGCTTCAGGGCCAAGGACAAACCCTTGGTTTCAAGAATGCGGGCCAAGAATAGTCCAGAATAATGAAATCGTCAGTTTTGATACAGATTTAATAGGAAGTTATGGTATCTGCGTTGACATATCACGAAGCTGGTGGATTGGAGACAAAGCCCCCCACCCCGATATGATCTCAGCCATGCAACAGGCACATGAGCACATACAACAAAATATGCAAATGCTTGCGCCCGGTGTTTCTATGCGCAGCCTATCAGAAAACTGTCACCGTTTGAATGCAAATTACCAGCTGCAAAAGTACGGGTGTATGATGCACGGTGTTGGTCTATGCGATGAATGGCCACTAATTGCCTATCCAGATCAGCTTGTTGATGGTGCATTTGAGTATGAACTTGAGGTCGGAATGGTACTCTGCGTTGAGGCCTTAGTCTCTCCAGAAGGAGGTGACTTTTCAATAAAACTAGAGGATCAGGTTCTAGTAACAGACGAGGGTTTTGAAAACTTAACCACTTATCGGTTTGACGAAGCGCTTATGGGCATTCAAATTTTAAATTAGTGCTCTTAGCAAAAGAGGAAATAATTAGCCAATCTCTTTTAAACTAACACAAATATTATTTAAGCCTGCCTACTTTGGTTACAAAACTCCACAAGCTTGGCAACAAAAGTGCGGCGAGAGATAATTTTATAAGGTCTCCAAACAAGAATGGCGTCAGTCCCCATGCGAAAATTGGCTGATCCCAGCCATAGAGGACTGCTAACCAAAGAAGACCAGGAACATAAATTATTATATTTCCAGCAACCATAGTTCCCGCCATTTTTAGTATCGAGCGATCCCAGCCCTGGCGAGCTGCCCAGCCCAATCCTAAAGTAGCAAGGACATACCCAACTAAATATCCACCTGTACTTCCCATCATATAAGTGATCCCAAATTTTTCCGCAGATGAGCCGGCAAACACATCAAAACCCAATGCCCCAATAAGCATGTAACCAATAACTGTGGTTAACCCCAAACGCGGACCGTAGGCAGCGCCAATACTTAAGACTGCGAAAGTACCCATGGTCATTGGAACTGGAAACATTGGAATTTTTATTTTTGCAGATACGATAAGAACGGCAATCCCCAAACACACTAAAGTCAGTTGCTTGATGAGCAAAGCCTTACGACCTTCGTTGAGAAGAACTACTTCTATAAGAACACTATTATGGGTCGCCGTTGTCATATCCAACTTCCTTATAAATCATATATCTCAAATGTTTACCCGCTGCAGTGATATTTTAGCAAGCACTCAAATCAAAATTTTGAGTAATTACTATGCATTTCATAATCTTTTCTTGGTCCACGCACAGACCATTTTGTGCTCCACTGTGGCCAACCTTTGAAATCATAGCCAACTTCATAATAATCCTCACCACATAAATGATTGGCTGTTGGCATTAAACAGGTCAAATCAATTCTATGAAAGAAAAGACCATCATCAAAATAGCTATCTATTCCATGCCCAGTAGGTCTCCAAATGTAGGACTTACTACTTAAAGATTTTTTTCCATCATCCGATATTATCTCTCCATTTTCAAAATAACTTCCAACAGAAATTTTACACCGCCCGGTGTACATAAATTTTTTAGATTGCCTGTGGTCATTGATAACGCGGTCAATATTCCAAAAACATCCAGTAAAATCCATAAAACATTTACCCACCGATAGGATTTCCAATTTTAATGTAATTACAAATGATAGCGTGTACCGAAAAGCCGTGAAATATTTTAAAAAGTACCATAGTTTCTGATATTCTCAAATGCCACCAAGGTCTACGAGTAACCTAAAAATACCATATTTTACTTGTCATAATACGACCCATCGCTTGAGTATCAAGGCTTGCTGGGCTAGAGGCACCTTAAAACTTAAAACGTAAAAGGTTATCGACCTATGATAGAACGTTATTCTCGCCCTGAAATGGTCTCTATATGGTCGTCAGCAGCTAAATTTCGTATTTGGTATGAAATTGAAGCTCATGCCTGTGATGCCCAAGCTAAACTGGGCGTGATACCACAGGCCAATGCTGATGCCGTTTGGAAAGCAAAAGATATTGATTTTGACGTTGAACGAATAAATGAAATTGAAGCCGTTACAAAACATGATGTAATTGCCTTCCTCACTCACTTATCCGAAATAGTGGGCAGCGATGAAGCACGATTTGTTCATCAAGGTATGACTAGTTCTGACGTATTAGATACGGCATTTAACGTACAACTCACAAAAGCTGCAGACATATTGATAACTGACATTATCAAATTATTGGCGGCGTTGAAGCGTCGTGCATTCGAACATAAGGATACTATCCGCATTGGACGTAGTCACGCCATTCACGCTGAACCAATCACAATGGGGTTAACCTTTGCCCGGTTTTATGCCGAAATGGATCGCAATTTATCGCGAATGCGAGCCGCAAGAGCCGAAATAGCGACTGGCGCTATTTCGGGAGCGGTCGGAACATTCGCTAATATCGATCCGGCGGTTGAAACACATGTGTGCGAAAAACTAGGCCTAGTTCCAGAGCCCATTAGTACTCAGATCATACCCAGAGACCGCCATGCAGCATTTTTTGCAACACTTGGAGTGATTGCCAGCTCAATTGAAAACATTTCCATTGAAATACGTCACATGCAACGCACGGAAGTTTTGGAGGCAGAAGAGTTTTTTTCTAAGGGTCAAAAGGGCAGTTCCGCAATGCCGCATAAGAGAAACCCAGTGCTGACGGAAAATCTTACCGGCTTGTCACGGCTTGTACGTATGTGTGTTATACCGGCAATGGAAAACGTTGCCCTATGGCATGAACGAGACATTTCGCACAGCTCAGTTGAACGCAACATTGGGCCAGACGCTACTATAACTTTAGACTTTGCCCTTTTTAGATTGACGAGCGTAATTGATAAATTAGTCATTTATCCTGAAAATATGATAGCTAATATGAACAAGTTCAAGGGTCTCATTCATTCCCAAAGAGTACTTTTAGCACTCACTCAAAAAGGCGTAAGTCGAGAGGATAGCTACAATCTGGTTCAACAAAATGCTATGCGGGTTTGGGAGCAAGGGGCTGATTTTTTGACAGAGCTCAAGGCAGACCCCGATGTTATGAAAGTAATGACTGTTGAAGAGATAGAGGACAAATTTGATCTTGAATATCACACAAAACATGTTGGGACCATTTTTAAACGGATATTCGAAAACTAGCTTACCAATCAAACATCTCAGAGACTTTCTAAGTTTGAAATAATTGTAGAAATAGTCAAAAATTTAAACTTAATCAGATTGCTGGACAATTCTAATGGCCGCACCTAGCTTTATCCTATGAGTAGTTTTTTTGGAAAAAGGTGGCACGATATGGGCGGCGATCCAGCCGGCAAAATTGATCATGAGCAACATGACTTTGCACTATGGGAAAAACGAGTAGACGCCTTGTTGGTGCTCTCCTCATCCGCCGGTTTAATGAATACTGATAGCCTACGTCGGGTGCTCGAAGATATGGGTGAAGAGGCCTATGAGAAAATGAGTTACTATGAAAGATGGATTTCCTCTATTTGCCAAAATATGATTGAAGTAGGAGCTTTTTCTACTGAGGAGTTAGCCACGAAGATGGAAATAATAAAATCCCGTGGGGCAACCTATGGCGACGCCTCGTGAAAGTGCGAGTACTTAGACAATGGCCTCCAGGTCACGTCAGAACACCAGGTTACCTACGAGGCAAAGTTGGAACTATTGAACGAAGCGTCGGCACATTCAATAATCCAGAACAAAACGCGTATCGTCTAACGCCAACTAAAAATCGTTTGCTACGTGTACGCTTTCAAATGAGTGAGGTCTGGGGAATTAAAGCCGAAAACCCTGATGATGTTGTTGAAGCAGAAATTTATGAACATTGGCTGGAGCCTTTCAATGCCTCATGACCACCATGAACCGCTCTCGCCATCAGGCCATCCTTATCGCGCTGACGATGATAAAGATCTGAGTTATTGGCAGGTGATGGAAATAGCAGTTAGAGAACTATTGATAGAAAAAGGCCACATTTCGGCCACCCAAATTCAAGATCAAATTAATACTATGGACGCACGCAGCCCCGCTAATGGTGCTCGCCTTGTAGCAAAAGCCTGGACCGACCCAGCCTTTAAATACGCACTAATAGAAGATGCCGGTCAAGCATCCAGAAATATGGGATTTGACATAGGTCCAATGCATTTAATTGCATTAGAAAATACTGAAAAAGTTCACAATGTAATAGTCTGTACCCTTTGCTCATGTTACCCACGAAACCTACTTGGCCTGCCCCCAGATTGGTATAAATCTCGTGCGTACAGATCTAGAGCCGTAGTTGAGCCACGAAAAGTATTATCAGAATTTGGATTGGAATTTAACCAGAAAATCCAAATACGCGTACATGACAGCACTGCCGACATGCGATACATAGTCATACCTTATCAACCGGCAGAGTCAGAAGGACTATCCGAGGCAGAACTCGCAAAGTGGATTACAAGAGATAGTATGATTGGTGTTGGGCTTCCAAGGGCGCCAGCATGAAATTGACAACAGCCCAACGTGGCGCAGCATGGATGATTTTAGGGGTCCTATGCATGGCATCTATGGATGTGATGGCTAAGACTTTAGGTCACCGTGTTCCCGTAGCTCAAATTGTATGGCTTCGTTTTGTGTCACAAGCTATTTTAATAGGCGCATTTCTTATCATTTCAGGCCAATCTCTGCTAAGTAGCAATCACTTTCGACTACACACCCTTAGAGGTTTTGCCACAACAACAAGTAGTTATCTATTTTTTCTCGCGGTAATTTACCTACCATTGGCTGATGCAACAGCCTTAATGCAAGTAGCACCAGTGATGGTTGCATTAGGCGCAGTTTTGGTACTGAAAGAACGCATCGGGAAACGACGGGTTTTTGGTATTATAGCTGCATTTATTGGCGCAATGATCTTAATCCGACCCGGTACGTCTGTAATGACAACAATGTCACTGGTACCACTTATAGGAGCAGTTTTCTTTGCTATTTACGCGCTAGCGACACGTTTTGTTAGAGATGATGGTCCTTGGAAGGCCCTATTTTATCAAGGGTTTTTTGGCGCATGTTTTGCATCACTGATTGTTCCATTCTTTTGGCAACCAATAGCTCACAACGATATACCTATTTTAATTGCATTAATTTTATTAGGAATTATTGGTCACCTTTTTATTATACGTGCGTTTGCTACTGCACAGGCTAGTGATATAGCACCTTTCGGATATGCAGGCCTATTATTTGCAATTTCTTTTGGAGTTATAATCTTTGGTGAAATTCCAGATATTCTTACCCTACTGGGCGCAATTGTTATTGTCAGTGCAGGTTTATACGTCTGGTATCGAGAAAGATTAACCGAGGCTGCCCCTGAAAATGACTAAAAAAGTTGACCAAAATAGAACATTTAAGGAATGGTTTTCTAGCCATGTTTTAATGTTATTTTTCAGATTAATGAGACTGCTTCCATACTTATTTCGTCACTGGCTTATCGGTGCCTTATTGAGGGGCCCCTTGGGCTACATTACTGGTTACAGAAAACGTACTTTAGATAACCTAAATTTAATCTATCCAGGTTTCTCAAATGAACAAAAATTTAAAATTGCCAATCAAGTTCTTGATAATGCTGGACGTACTTTTTTAGAAAACATGCACCCTGCCGAGTTTCAAACTCATAGTCCTGAAATAAAGCTTTGGGGAGACGGTTTAAAAGCTCTTCTAAAAGCCCATTCCGAGGGTCGACCAATTATGTTTTTCTCAGGTCACTTTGGAAATCATGAAGCTTTTCGAGCGGCATTATATAAACATGGAATTAAGGTGGGCGGCATGATAAGACCAATGTCAAATCCATATTTTGACCATCATTATCAAAAAACACTGTTGATTGAAGGCCGATCTGGTCCAGTTTTTTTACGAGGACCCGAAGGCACTCTTGGTTTTTATAAATCATTAAAAAAGGGTGCAACTTTGGTGTTATTAATTGACATTGCAGTGCCTGACGGCCCTTTTATAGACTTTTTAGGCCGCCCTGCTCGGACCGCGTTAACAGCAGCAACTTTTGCTATAAAATCGAATGCACTTTTCTTACCTTACTTTTCGATGCGAAACCCTGACTCTGTAAGTTTTAGCGTAGAAATTGGCAAACCTATCAAACATTCCGATCCCCTCACTATGACGCAAAAGGCAACTAAAGCTCTTGAAAAACGTATCGTAAAAGATCCTGGTAATTGGTTTTGGATTCACCGCCGTTGGAAATATAGCCCCAAACCTCCCGCAAAAACTGAAGAAGATTTATAATTTTTGGATCTTAAACATCTAATTTAATAAAATTCTTATCAATTTATACTTCAAATGCATCAAAGGAAGAAATTTATCGTTTATTTTCAAAAAATTTAATGAATACTATATATCTTTACAATATTCTGAACTTGACTGAACACGAAAAGATTATTTGTTTCAAATAGTTGACAGGTTTGTCCGCCAGTACTTAAAGAAAGAAGTTAGAAATGGTCAAATCAAGCAATTGCAAGCAGTAAAAGACGCTCTAACCCAAGACAATCATCACATTTTATACAAGTAAAAATTTACCAATTTACGTATAATAAAAAAACCATGAGGCCCAATACAACACTTTCAAAAGACTTGAAGAACAGAAGGTTTCTGTGTACGAGATTAGGGCATAATCCGACTTCATTATTTGGCCTAGCGTCTAAACTTACAAAGCAGTCAATAGAGCAGAAAGTTAGCCGGAATGGCCATGAGTTTATATGAAGAATATCTAAAAGAGATAGAAGTCCGCAAGGTTAAAGGTTTGCACCCAAAACCAATCGAAGATGCTTTTCTAACAAAGGAAATCATATCACAAATCAAGGACTTGGATCATAAAGATCGTAGCGATTCACTTAGGCACCTAATCTACAATACGCTACCTGGAACGACGAGCGCGGCGGCGGAAAAGGCTAAATTTCTTGAGGAGATTGTGACCAGTAAAGCGCAGGTCAAAGAAATCAATAGAGATTTTGCGTTTGAACTTCTGTCCCACATGAAGGGTGGTCCATCCGTGGCAGTTCTTTTGAATGTCGCATTCAGTGATGATCTTAAGATTGCAGAAATGGCCGCAGCGGTTTTAAAGACCCAAGTTTACCTTTATGAAGCAGATACCAATCGAATTACCAAAGCTTATGATGCAGGCAACGTAATTGCCCAGGAGTTGCTCGAAAGCTACGTCAGAGCTGAGTTTTTTACAAAGTTGCCAGATGTAGAAGAAGAGATCAAAGTCGTTACTTACATTGCAGCAGAGGGCGACATTTCTACGGACCTTCTTTCGCCAGGCAATCAAGCCCACTCACGGGCGGATCGGGAACTGCACGGTCAATGCTTTATATCAGAACGTGCACAGAAAGAAATTGAAGCTCTTAAACTCCAGCATACTGACAAGCGTGTAATGCTAATTGCTGAGAAGGGTACCATGGGAGTGGGCTCATCTAGGATGTCAGGGGTCAATAATTTAGCACTTTGGACAGGCAAGAAAGCAAGTGCCTACGTGCCATTTGTGAACATCGCACCTGTGGTAGCAGGCACTAATGGTATATCACCTATTTTCCTTACTACAGTTGGCGTCACTGGCGGCATCGGTGTTGACCTTAAAAACTGGGTCAAGAGGTTGGACGAGAGCGGCAATCCAATCCTAAACAGTGCCGGCGATCCAATTCTAGAGCAGCGCTACTCAGTAGAAACTGGGACGGTCCTAACAATTAATACCAAAAAGAAAAAACTCTATGATGCCAAAGGCGACAAAGAACTTGTTGATATGGCTACTTCGTTTTCACCGCAAAAGGTAGAATTCATGAAGGCTGGTGGATCCTATGCAATTGTCTTTGGAAAGAAACTCCAGTCATTTGCAGCAAAAACTTTGGGTGTAGAAGCCCCACTGGTTTTTGCACTATCAAAAGAAATTAATCACAAAGGTCAGGGATTGACTGCTGTTGAGAAGATCTTCAACGCTAATTCCCTGGGAACAACCCCAGGCAAGGTGCTGCACGCAGGATCCGATGTACGTGTTAAAGTAAATATCGTGGGGTCCCAAGATACAACTGGCCTTATGACAAGCCAAGAACTTGAAGCAATGGCTGCAACAGTCCTTTCTCCTACTGTCGATGGCGCCTATCAGTCTGGTTGCCACACGGCATCGGTTTGGGACTTTAATGCTCAAGCCAATACACCAAGATTAATGGAATTCATGAACAAGTTTGGACTGGTTACGGCACGAGACCCCAAGGGTGTCTACCATTCAATGACAGACGTAATTCATAAAGTTCTGAACGATATCACCGTCGATGATTGGGCGATTATAATCGGTGGTGATAGCCATACACGAATGTCCAAAGGGGTTGCGTTTGGTGCAGACTCCGGAACGGTCGCGCTCGCCCTGTCGACCGGTGAAGCCTCGATGCCAATACCAGATTCTGTTAAGGTCACTTTTAAAGGTAAGATGGCAGACCATATGGATTTTCGAGACGTCGTACACGCCACACAATCACAAATGCTGGCTCAGCATGGAGACAATGTCTTTCAGGGCCGTATTATCGAAGTCCATATCGGCACCCTATTAGCAGATCAGGCGTTCACGTTTACAGATTGGACTGCTGAAATGAAAGCAAAGGCCTCAATCTGTATTTCAAACGATGACACCTTGATTGAGTCCTTAAAAATCTCAAAGTCCCGAATTCAGATAATGATTGATAAAGGCATGGAGCATGAGAACGGCATGCTAAAAAAGCTAATTGGTATCGCAGAAACGAGGATTTCAGAGATAACCTTGGGTAAAAAACCAGCTCTTATCCCAGATAGAAATGCGAAGTATTTTGCTGAAGTGGTTGTTAACCTTGATACTATTGACGAACCAATGATCGCAGATCCAGATGTACACAATGAAGATGTTTCCAAGCGTTATACCCATGATATGATCCGGCCAATCTCAGACTATCGTGCAGAAAAAAAGATCGATCTAGCATTTGTCGGCTCCTGCATGGTGCACAAGGGTGATATTAAAATAGTGGCGCATATGCTGCGAAATCTCGAAGCTATCCACGGCAAAGTAGAGTTCAAAGCGCCACTAATCGTTGCAGCGCCTACCTACAACATCGTTGACGAATTAAAAGAAGAGGGAGACTGGGCGATCCTGCAAAAATATTGTGGGTTTGAATTTGACGATACTGCCCCAAAGCAAGTAGCGCGAACAGAATACGAGAATATTCTTTATTTGGAACGGCCAGGTTGCAACCTCTGCATGGGAAATCAGGAGAAAGCAGCCAAAGGCGATACAGTTCTTGCGACGTCAACACGTCTGTTCCAAGGCCGGGTTGTGGCTGACTCCCCAACTAAAAAAGGAGAGTCGCTTCTTGGATCGACACCAGTAGTCGTTATCTCTGCAATACTTGGACGAACACCGACATTAGAAGAGTACAAAGAAGCTGTAAAAGGAATTAAGCTTACGAAATTTTCTCCACCGATTCAAAAGCTATCAGGCACACGTTCGGTTCACTTTTAATCAGAGAGAAAGTGAAAATATTGAAACTACTGGAGCCTTACAATAAGCGCTGAGCAATCGCCCAAAAGAGACATGTAATTATCTAATGAATTTTATCACCTGATAATACAGGCTATGGAAAGCTGATCCCAACAGCTTTCAAAGCTGGCAGCACTCTAGTCTTCATGTTCCGTTGTGTAAGGGGGCCTGCAACTCGTAATAATACTTTTCCGTCCGGCCCTATAACAAAAGTTTCAGGAAGACCATAAACACCCCAATCCAATCCCATTGAGGCATCTGGATCGGCTCCGCTCATAGTAAACGGATCGCCTAATTCTTGCAAAAATAGGTTAGCTTTTGTTGGATTGTCTTTATAATTAACTCCAAATACATTAACACCTTGCTCTGAAAGTGACATCAAAGTTGGATGCTCAGCACGGCACGGGCCGCACCAGCTCGCCCAAAAATTTACAAATGTTACCGAGCCGTTTTTCAAATCACTTTGACTAAAGGGAATACTGCCTAGCAAAGGCTGCAACTGTACCTTCGGGGCGTATTTTCCAATATTTATGCTAGGAAGGATATCGGGGTCTTCACGCTGCATGCCAAAGAATGCAAATGCAGCAAAAGTACCAAACAGTAAAAAAGGAACCCCAACTAGAAGGTTACGCATCCTTCCGTGCCTCTGCTGCCATTAGTCGGCGTCTGATTATCAGACCTCTACGCCAATAAAGGAAGCTAATAATTACAATCAGTAAAAAAGTTATGCTGTAAGCACTAGCCACTTCCACTGCATATTTGCCAAGATCAGGAATCATTTTAACTTCTCCAACCCTTCTAGTACTTGCAACCGTTGAGCCCGTATTTCTGTTCTTGTTCCAACCAAAAGTAGCGTAAGGAACAAAAGCCCAAACCCAATCATTGAGAGCAATAAAGGTTGGAAAAAGATACTAGATATGTTTTTCTGGTTTACTCCATCCGCAACAGTAACCGTAGTACCTTGGTGCAGTCCTTGGTTCCAAAAAAGAACCGCGTATCGACTTAGTACTGCAAATACAGCCCCAACAAGTGCTAGAACTGATGTTAAATCGGCTACTTTATCTTGATTTTCGATAGCAGCCCAAAGGGCTACGTATCCAATATAAAATAAAAATAGAATTAGAAAGCTAGTTAAGCGAGGGTCCCAGACCCAATAGGTCCCCCACATAGGTTGTCCCCAAATTGCTCCTGTCGTTAACGCAATGACTGTCATAGTCATTCCTATGGGGGCGGAGGCTTTGGCAACTAAAACCGACACATGTTGCCTTCGTACTAACCAAAACAAAGAGCCAAGAACCATAACAAAGTAACCATTAATTGCTATAAAAGCTGAAGGAACATGCAAATAAATAATTTTTACTGTAGAACCCTGACGTGCATCATCAGGTGTTAAAAAAAATCCCCAAATCAGACCTGTACCAAGACAAAGAACGGTCAAGGCAATTAACCATGGCAGACACAAGCCAGACCAACGCATAAAAACCTTGGGATTAGCCAGTTTCCAAAAGTAAGGCCAAAAATACTTCATTCCTAATATTGTTCTCATAAGCTTAGCCTTATAATTTTATAATCCAAATAAACCGCCATATCACTGCAGATTAGCCCGCAAAGCCATCGCCGAAAAAAAGGGTAAGACTGCAATTGCTCCAAGAGAAATTGCTAAAATCGATAATAAGGACCCATCTAGTGCCTTTCCCAACGCGGCAGCATTAACCGCTAGTGCACCAAATATCAAAGTTGGAATATATAGAGGTAACACTAAAAGTGATAATAAAAGTCCGCCCCTCCTGACACCAAGTGTCAGGGTGGCTCCAAACGATCCAATCAAACTAAGTGCGGGTGTGCCCAACAATAATGAAAGACACAGAACTCCACCAACCTTTAGGTTTAGATTCAATAATAGACCAAATACAGGAGCTGCCAAAGATAGTGGCAAACCTGTAGTGAGCCAGTGCGCGGCTGATTTTGCCAAATAAACACTCTCTAAAGGTAAGGGAGATGTGGCCAGCAACTCCAATGTACCATCCTCATAATCCATCCCAAAAATGCGATCCGATGAAAGAAGACAGGCCAGCAAAGCCCCAAGCCAAAGCAAACCCGGCGCAATTTTCGCCAATACAAACTGATCTGGGCCCAAGGCAAATGGCATAAGAACGACTACAATTAAAAAGAATGCTAAAGCCAAACCAAAACCACCACCAGATCTCACCGAAAGAACAACATCTCTTGTGAACAACTGGATCATTCCAACGGCTCATCAAAGTTGGAGGTAACAATGCTTCTAGCTTTACAGAACTGCGCTAGATCAAGCGTTTCTGCATTAAGATTAAGGTCGTTGTGTGCGCTCAACAATGCAGCACCTCCCGCCTGCAAGTGACTATTAACAGTCATGTAAAACAAAGCTATATTTTCAGCATCTAAGGATGCTGTAGGTTCATCCATTATCCAAAGGTTGCAACCTGTTACCAACATTCTTGTCAAGCTCAGACGGCGTTTTTGCCCCGCTGACAAATTTGCTGCTGGCCTTTGAGCCAGATCATTTAGTTTATATGTAAGAAGGACTTCCTCCGTCATCGATCTACCATAGACGTCAGCCCAAAACTTTAAGTTTTCAATGACGCTCATCGATCCCTTGATCCCCTCTGCATGTGCCGCGTAGGCTACCGACCCTTCATGATCAATATCACCTAATAGGGGGTCCTGCAGCCCAGCAACACAACGAAGCAAAGTCGTTTTTCCAACACCATTTGGTCCGCGCAAAACTAGCGCTTGACCTGCTTTTAACACAAAATTCACGTCATTTAGTAAGGATATTCCACCCCGCCCAACACTTAGGTTTGAAACTTTTAACATTGCTCAAACCGGGATCAGGGCTAAGCCAACACGCCTACCCTCCGAAAGCATAACATTATAGGTGCGGCAGGCAGTTGGTGAGTTCATTATTTCAACACCGATACCCGCATCTTCCAATGCTGTTCTGAAGTTTAATGGAATTTGACAGATTTGTGCTCCCGTTCCCACAAAGACTACATCTAAATCACTCGCGACCAAAACAAACGGAGTGGCGTCTTCAAACCCAAGCCAAGGCCCACAGGAATTTGGTAATATTACAACCTGTCCTTCAAACACTTCTCCAGCAATTCGAAAAAAATTTGGCCCATATCCGTCTACTGGTCGACCCTCTTCAAAGGTTATTTCTGTTAACCGCATTTAAGCGTCAATATTTGCAAATTGGTTCCCATCAGTGTTGTTGGTCTTTGACCAATCACGCTTTACCCCAAGGGAGAGTAACGTAGAACTGGCAACAAATACTGAGGAATATGTACCAACTAATACCCCCCATATCATCGCAAATACAAAACCGCGTATCACATCTCCACCTAAAACAAATAGAGAAACCAATGCCAGCAATGTTGTGACCGATGTCATTACAGTTCGACTAAGTGTCTCGTTGATAGACATGTTCAATACTCCGGCCAAATCTTTTTTCTTATAACGCCGAAGGTTTTCTCGAACCCTGTCGAAAACAACTACTGTATCATTAAGAGAATATCCAACTATCGTCAGTAAAGCTGCAATAATTGCTAAATCAAACTTAATTTGTAGTACTGAAAAAACTCCAATAGTTAAAACTATATCATGTAAAATAGCACCAACTGCTCCAACCGCAAATTGCCACTCAAATCGTAACCAAATATAAATCAAAACGACCGTCATTGCGATAAACACCGCCCAAGCAGCAGACGCAATTAGTTCTCCCGACACTTTAGGACCCACTGACTCAACAGAAGGAAATATTATGTCTGGCGCTATATCTCGTAACGCAGCCTGAACTTGAATTACAATATTAGAAGCCACTGATTCCTGTCCATCTTGAGTTTGAATACGGATTTGTGCGACGTGTTGATCAGATCGAAAAGTAGGGTCAAAAACTTCAGCAATTGAAATATCACCCAGCATTAAAGGTTCCATCGCAGAACGATAGACCGCCACATCTATTGGGCTAGTACTTTCCGCTCTAATGGTAGTGCCACCTTTAAAGTCTATCCCAAAGTTTAAGCCTATAACCAGGGTTGAGACGATAGAACAAATGATCAAAATAGAGGATAAACCAACCCAAATTTTCCATTTTTTAAAAAAATCAAATGCCGTATTCTCGTTAACAAGTCTTAAGCGCATCGCCTACACCTCCAATATTTTTGGCTTACGGCGTTCAAACCAAATCACAATCATAATCCGGGTCACAAATATTGCCGTAAAGACAGACGTTATGATGCCCAGCCCTAAAGTGATCGCAAAACCTTTGACAGGCCCAGCCCCAAAGTAGAAAAGTATTGCCGCAGTTAATAGCGTTGTAATATTTGCATCAATAATTGCAGACAGCGCTTTTTCATAACCCAATTCAATAGCCCGCGCAGGGCCCTTGGCTGTTTTAAGTTCCTCACGGATACGTTCAAAAACAAGCACATTAGCATCAACAGCCATTCCAATCGTAAGCACTATGCCTGCAATTCCTGGCAGAGTGAGAGTAGCCCCAATCATTGACAAAAGGCCAAAAATCAAACCAACATTAATTATAAGTGCAGCGTTGGCGAAAAGGCCAAAAGTGCCATATGACAATGCCATAAAAATTAACACAGATACAAAAGCAACGATGCACGCCACCTTTCCAGCATCAATACTATCTTGGCCCAACTCCGGACCAACCGTACGTTCTTCCAAAAACTCCAAACTGGCAGGAAGTGATCCAGCGCGTAATAATGTAGCAAGTCTAGTGCTCTCCAGCACGTCAAAATTCCCAGTAATAATTCCAGATCCACCCGTTATTGCAGATTGAATAACTGGAGCAGAGATTACCTGTTCATCCAAGACAATCGCAAATGGTTCACCAATATGCTCAGTCGTATATTGACCAAATTTTCGGGCTCCAGAGGTGTTGAACATAAAATTGACGGCTGGACGGCCATTTTGGTCAAACGCCGGCTGTGCATTAGTCAGTTCTTCACCAGTTACAACTGGGGTCCTCTCAAGGATATAGTAAAGCTCCTGATCCTCGGCGGCTTGTACCAACTCATTTCCAACTCCAGCAGCACCATTTGGGTTGCTGGTCTGACCAACAACAGTTTGAAATGTTAATAATGCAGGTGTCCCTATGAGATCTTTCAACTCCTGCGCAGAACCAAGCCCTGGTACCTGAATCAAAACTCGATCATTCCCTTGCCGCTGGATGGTAGGTTCACGTGTCCCAGCCTCGTCAACTCGACGACGAATAATCTCAAGTGACTGTGCCATAGTACGGTTATCAGTTGCCAGTTTCTCTGCTTGGGATAACGTTACGATTAATTGATCACCCTCTGCAGTCACCACAATATCGTCAGTCATGCCACCCGCTATGGACGACACAGGCCGAGCTAAAGTTCGCACAGTGTCTAGCGCATCATCCATAAACTCTACGTTACCAATGCGGACACGTAACTCCCCTTCATCCCCCTCTTGTTGGCGTATAGCACCAATTTTTGCTCGTTGTTCACGTAAGACATTGCGAACTTCAGGCCAAAAGGCTTCGAGACGTGTCGTATAAACTTCTTCAAGCTTAATTTCGCCTAAGAGATGTGCGCCACCTCTGAGGTCCAATCCGAGGTTAACAAGGCCAGATGGTAAAAATGCGGGCCAACCATTGCCTTTGCGGCCTATCTCATTTGCATCGTTGAAAGCCTCAACTTTGGTGTAAAAGCCATTGGGCAAAGCAAATAGAAGTCCCATCGCACAGACCAACCAAATTACACCCCGCTTCCAACCCTCTATTTGTAACATCGTTAAGCTCCCAGCCTATCATTCTGTTTGTCGGGTTTTTTATTTGGCGGGCACTGTCTTATTGCGTACATCAGCGATAGTGGCTTGAACAACCTTCACTGAGGGTAAATCCTTGGCGAATTGAACCTCAATCTCATTACTGTCGGCTTTGATTTTGGTAACTTTCCCTATCAAACCTCCTGCTGTCACAACCTCATCACCCTTAGCCAAATTACTGACCATATTCTGGTGTTGTTTCATCTTCTTTTGTTGTGGCCGGAAAACCAACATATAAAAAATGCCAATTATCAGCAGTGGAAACATAAATGTGCCTAAAGTGTCCATAAATACCTCATAAAAATTACATACAGCGCCGTGCCGTAGGTTCTCACAGAACGTATTATTTAGGAACCACCATTGCAAGGGAGACAGTGTCTTGAGAGTTAGCTTAAAACATTATTTTTGTGATAATTCTGAGGTTTTGAGGCTCTTTCTTCAAATTCACAATAAGTCGTAAGAATTGACAAGGTTTATATGCTTATAATAATTATAATACTTCAAAGATTACTCCATCATATTATGCAGTATATTAACTTCAACATTTTAGCATCGTGACCTATGCCTCACCATTAGGCATAACGGCATTATTGATTCTTTTGATGGAGCAAAGCCATGCATGATATCCGTGCTATCCGCGACAACCCAACTGCTTTTGATGACGCTCTAATCCGCAGGGGCCATGCCCCCACCTCTTCAGATATCTTGCAATTAGACACATCACGACGCACTTGCATTCAAGCAGCTGAGGCAGCATCTGCAGAACAAAACACTGCTGGTAAATTGGCCGGCGTCGCCAAATCCAATGGAGACGATGTGGAATTTGATCGTCTTCGTAGTCTGGTTTCAGCTAAAAAAAATGAAGTCGCCGCTCTAAATGATGAGGCAAAAGAGAAAGATATCAACCTAACCAATTTGCTAATGGCTATTCCAAACTTACCCTATGAAGACACGCCAGACGGCAAAGATGAGAATGATAATGTTGAAATTAAACACTGGGGTACCCCAAAAATATTTGATTTTCCAGCTAAAGAGCATTTTGAAATTACTGCGGCCATAGGTGGTTTGGATTTTGAGACCGCCAGTAAGATGTCAGGAAGCCGTTTTGTTATAATGTCAGGCACAATTGCACGTATGCACCGAGCATTAGCGCAATTCATGCTCGATACACATGTGAATGAGAATGGCCTTACTGAAACTAATACCCCTGTACTTGTCCGTGAGAGTGCGATGCAGGGAACAGGTCAGTTACCAAAATTTGGAGAGGATAGTTATCAAACCACAAATGGTTGGTGGCTTATTCCTACATCAGAGGTGACCCTAACCAACATAGTTTCTGGTCTAACAGTTGAAGAACATACACTACCACGGCGCTACGCTGCGCACTCACTATGTTTCCGATCAGAGGCGGGCAGCGCGGGTCGGGATACAGCCGGAATGCTCCGCCAACATCAATTTGAAAAAGTTGAAATGGTTTCAATAACCCATCCAGAACATGCACGTCCAGAACTGGACCGAATGACAAAATGTGCTGAAGGGATTTTGGAAGCCCTAAATCTGCCCTATCGAACCGTTGCTTTATGCGTTGGAGATATTGGGTTTGGTGCACGTCGAACGCATGACATTGAAGTTTGGTTGCCTGGACAAAATACTTATCGTGAAATTAGTTCTTGCTCATCTTGTGGTGATTTTCAAGCGCGACGAATGAACGCTCGATTTAAGCCAGCCACTGGAGGGAAACCAGAGTTTTTACACACTTTAAATGGATCTGGTTTAGCAGTTGGGAGATGTTTGATCGCTGTTTTAGAGAATGGACAACAAAATGACGGGTCAGTTTCCATTCCAGAGGTATTGCAAAAATACATGGGAAACTCATCCACAATTTTACCAGATGGCAGTTTATCTCAACAATAGTTAGCCATTAGAACAAGTAAAAAACTAATCAATAGGCTTCCTTCCAAGATGCTTCCTTAAGCGTGATGGGGTTGATTTTTTTCTATTTTTATAAGGATTTTGATCACCCTGGCCTCGCATCCAAAGCCTTATAGGAGTACCTGGCATATCAAAATCTTCTCTCAACCCATTTACCAAATAACGGGAATAACTCGTCGCAATTTTGTCAGGATAAGAACACATGACAACAAAGCCTGGCGGACGTGTTTTTGCTTGGGTCATATAACGGAGTTTAATGCGGCGCCCACCTGGCGCAGGCGGTGGGTGTGCTTCGACCATGCCAGAAAGCCAACGGTTTAAATAACTAGTAGAAATTCGCCGGTTCCATACCTTGTGCGCAGCTGAGACAGCTTCCTGAAGCCTGTCTAATCCTTTACCAGTTTTTGCTGACAACGTTATTAAAGGAGCACCACGAAGTTGTGGCAACAACCTTTCAAATGACTCACATAATACACGAAGTTTAGCTTGTTTTTTAGGTTCTAAATCCCATTTATTGACTGCTAAGACAACAGCGCGCCCCTCACGTTCTGCCAAATCAGCAATTCGTAGATCTTGCTGCTCAAAAGGAATGTCTGCGTCAAGAAGCACTATAACAACTTCAGCAAATTTGACTGCGCGGAGCCCATCACTTACGGAGAGTTTTTCCAACTTTTCCTGCACTTTAGCCTTTTTACGCATACCAGCAGTATCAAAAATACGTGTTGGAATGCCACCCCACTCAAGAGTAAGAGAAATTGCATCACGCGTAATGCCTGCCTCTGGACCAGTAAGAAGGCGATCTTCGCCCAATATTGTGTTGATAAGAGTTGATTTTCCGGCATTTGGTCGGCCAATGACAGCAACTTGCATTGGTTTTTGTACAGTGGGTAAACTATACTCTTCTAAAGTTTCTCCGTCCACCAAATCTACATCAACAATTGGAGCATTTTCTATGGACACTTCTTCCGCTGAGTTAATTAGAGGGGCAAGCAAAATAGCTAATTCACCCATTCCTTCACCATGCTCTGCTGACATCCGTAAAGGTTCGCCGAGCCCCAAGGAATAAGCCTCTATAACGCCACCATCAGCAGCACGTCCCTCTCCCTTATTCGCAGCAAGAAACACATGGGCATTTCTTTTACGCAAAATGTCCGCAAACACCTCATCTGTTGGGGTCACCCCAACCCTTGCATCAATCATAAACAAACATGCGTCAGCCATATCCACGGCACGCTCTGTCAAGCGTCGCATGCGACCTTGCAGGCTTTCATCAGTAACTTCTTCAAGACCTGCTGTATCGATTATAGTAAATTTAAGATGTCCAAGTCGCGCAGCCCCCTCGCGAAGATCTCTCGTCACTCCAGGCTGGTTATCTACTAAAGCAAGTTTTCGCCCAACTAGGCGATTAAACAAAGTAGATTTACCTACATTTGGTCGGCCAACAATTGCCAGTGTGAAGGACATTCAAACCTACTTTCAGGAAATTAGAATTGACCCCTATATCAAGTTTACCTCAACGGAAAGCCAGGAGAGCACCATCCAAGGTTAACAAGTAAAGTGTTTCTTTAACCACTATTGGCGAACTAGCCGCTCCGGACGATAAACGCGATGAAGAGATCAACGTACCGTCTGCCGGATCAAACTCACGCAAAATCCGGTCTGAAGATGCTAAAATCAGCCGACCACCTGCCAAAATTGGTCCATAATGGGCAAATATATCCGTGCGACGCTTTAAACTCTTCTTTGTAAAATGAGGTAATTGGTTGGACCAGATAATACTTCCATCCAGTTTGGACAAACGAATTAATTTATTTTCATCACTTACAAAAAAAACTGATGGCCCCGCTGTTAAGATATCTCCCTGACTACCTTGATTTGAGGTCCATTTCCTCTGGCCAGTTTTCAAGTCTAAAGCGGCCATACGGCCTGCTGAATTTGATAAATATACTAGATCAGAGTCAATTACAGGTTGTCCTGTGACATCCTGCACATAACCAGCGCTTCGCCCTAAACGCGCACCTGACAAAACTGAATTCCAGCTAGGCAACCCACCTTTACGGAATACCGCGAAAACATCTCCAGAACCAAAGGGAAATAAAGCATATTTGTCATTAACTGCCGCACCTGGGCCACCCACAAAACTAGAGCGTGAGCTTGGTCCGGCAACTTGCCACCTGATGCGGCCTGTCTTTGTCTCAATCGCCCATGCAGAACCGCTCCTCGCAGATATATATAAGAGATCTCCAAATACAGTAGGTGATGCTCCACCATAACTAGCCAAGTCTTGAGACCAAAGAATATCACCAGTTTCAGAACTTAAAGACTGAACAGTGCCAAAACCCGTTGTAACAAAAAGTTGTCCGCCTTTCACAGCCAATCCACCACCTGATGCATCATCTCGACCTTCAAATTTGTCTCCAACATCTCTTTGCCAGATAATTGTTCCTTCCAAGTCGAAGGCTGTAACTAAAGATCGGCTATCAAGTGTAAAAATACGACTAGCTTCTAAAACAGGGCTCGAGGCTATTTGATGGCGCCTACTGTTACCTTTTCCAATTGAAGCTTTCCAGACCAGTTCAAGCTTATCTCCCAATAAAGGGTGGCCAGGGTTATGTTGTGCGTTTCCACCTCTATGCGTCCATTTTGAGTTCAACTTGTCTGGAGGCAGGTTCAAAGCTGGCAGACTGTCTATTATGAACCGATCTTCTTTTTCTTTAGCTGCTGAACCATCCAACATTTCTCTAGCACCAGGCAAAGTAGGATCACTGCTAGAGCATCCAAAATTAAGAGAAACAATTAGGAGGCAAACTAATGTATTAAATTTCAAGAGCGCCTCCCAATCAATTATTTTCTGAAGCAGAGTTTCTAAAATATACGGGTTATTTTTCTAATTCAGGCGTAGAACCTAAAGCTACAATTAACTCAGCCATTCTTTGGACCTGCATGCGAGACGCGTCAGCATCCTGGATATGCGCCTGCAATAAATCTAAAGCTGTATCTACATTTCCTAGTTCTAGTTCATAAGCTACTAATATTTCCATAGCTGCATTCCGGTAGAACCCCCCCGGCAAAGACAGATCATTCAAAGTTTTTAGTCTATTTTCATTAGTTTCAGCGCCTGGAATAAGTGTCAGCTTTAATCGCGCAAGGTCTCTAATGAAATCAGGCTGATCGGTGTTTGCAATGACTTCTTTAAGAAAGTTTACAGAGCTTTCCATATCCGCCCCAGCAGCAATAAATTTTGCTATCACATGATCAACATCTTTGGACGCAATTTCATTTAAAGCCACATTGCGCGCTGAATCTTCAGTAATATCAAGAGCATTCAGCAGCGCATCGCCACGAACCTGGGCCAATAGAGCTGCTTTGGATTTTGACCATTCATTGTAGGCTGTACCGCCAACGAGTATTAAAATCAAAACTGCTGGGATCCAGCCAAATCTACGAAATAAACGAAACAACCGATCACGGCGTACGTCTTCGGTTACTTCTGCAATAAAACCGTCTGTATCTGACATTCTAAAACCACCATATTAGTCTTTCGTTCATATAGTCAAAAGCGAAGACGTGGTACAACCCCTCAAGAGCAAGATTGGCCCCTCAAAGGTCCGGATCCAACTCAGCAACCTTCAAAGGCTAGATGTTGCTTGGTTCTTTTCATCTACATCTGCTCCAATGCGAAAGAAACGAAACTTTACCCGCTTGAACCAAGCATCAACGTTAGCCCCAAGCACCAGTAAGGCTGGAGTTGCAAGCAGTGTAAGTATTGTTGCGAACGTGAGGCCACCAGCGATTGTGCTGGATAGGTCTGTCCACCACTGTGATGAGGGTGCACCAGACAAAATAGACCTTTCGCCGAATTGGATAGTCAATCCAAACACCATGGGCAAGAGACCCATAATGGTCGTTACAGCAGTCAACAACACAGGTCTAAACCGCGCAAGACCAGCATGAAATGCCGCCTGCTTTGCCTCGTAGCCCTTGGACCGAAACTCGTTAAATGTATCTATCAAAACAATGTTATTGTTAACAACAACCCCCGCCAAGGCAATAATACCCAACCCCGACATAACTATTCCAAAAGGGCGATCCATTAGCCACAGCCCTAAAAACACTCCACCAGACGATAAGATTATAGCTGACATTGTCACAAACGTTTGCCATACCGAGTTAAATTGGATCATCAGCACAAGGACCATAAGACACATGGATAAAGAAAAAGCCTGGCTAAAAAAAGTCTGAGTTTCCTCAATATCTTCGCTTTCACCACCAAAAGTGATTGAACTAGTTAATGAAAACTTGTTGTTTTCAGCTAACGCATTTTGTAGCGTCTCTACTTGTTTGGCCGGCAAAAGACCCTCTTTTACATCAGCATCGATGGAATAAAACCGTTTTCCATTTTTACGTTCAATATCACCTCCCTTAGGCTGTGGTATTAATTTGGCAAAAACCGATAATGGCACATATTCACCGGCAGCGGTCGGAATTCTGATCTCCTCTAGGTGGGAAAGATTACGCTGAGCGCTGGGGAACCTTAATTTTATATCTAGCTCGTCGTCGAT
This sequence comes from uncultured Planktomarina sp., assembly GCA_913047725.1. GTDB lineage: Bacteria > Pseudomonadota > Alphaproteobacteria > Rhodobacterales > Rhodobacteraceae > Planktomarina. The sequence goes on along the minus strand of CAJWTH010000016.1, from coordinate 2,995 downwards.
ATCATCCGGACGATAATCTGAAATATTAACACCTTCAGTCAACAGTTTCACCATATTACCTAAAGCGTCAATCGAGACGCCATGACGACTTGCTTCATCACGGTCAAACTCTATCGTCCACTCTATACCAGGCAATGGGCGGGAATCTTTGATATCTACAAAGCCACCAATTTCGTTCATCAAACTAACCACAGCATTTGTTGATTGAGCAGCCTTTTCAAGATTATCGTCAAATACCTCAATATGGATCGGCGATGCACCACCTGGGCCAGGTTGTTCTTTTTGGATATTGACTTTAATTCCAACCACTCCGTCGAGTCGTTGGCGCATTTGCTCCATCAAAGTGTTAACCGTTTCACGCTTTTGCCAGTCATCAAAAACCGTACGGATGGATCCAATCGAGTCTCTGGGAGCCTGTTCATCTGATCCCAGTTTTGCATAATTTGCGGATACACCAGTTAAACCCAACACTCGAGTTTCCGCCTGTTGCAAGAGAGCATCTCGTTCATCTGCTGCGAGGTCGCCACGGGCCAAAACTTGAATTGCGGCTTGTTCGGGCTCTACATCTGGAAAAAAGCTGACCCCTAAACCTGCCGAAAAATAACCCCCAAAAGAGACAACCATAAAAGCTACAACTAATGCCACTACAAGCATTGGATATTGAATGGCGCGTTTAAGAATCCAGCGGTATGAACGCGGTGCAGAATGATGAGCTGCGCCGCCAGAAGAGACCCGCTTTCCAAACATACCACCCAAGACTGGTATAAAAATTAATGCCATCATTAACGACGCAGACAGGACACAAATCACAGTAATCGGCAAAAATTTCATAAAGCTACCGACAATGCCAGGCCAGAATAATAATGGTAGAAAAACCATTAATGTAGTCACCGTCGAAGCAATAATCGGCCAAGCCATCCGAAGGGCACCCTCCCGGTATGCCGTTGCCCGATCTACGGATTGTGCTATCCTTCGGTCTGCGTATTCAATAGTGACGATCACTCCATCCACAAGCATACCGGCAACAAGAATAAGCGAAAATAGCACAACAATATTCAGTGTAATACCCATATTATAAAGCAAGGCTATACCAATCAAAAAACTGCCAGGGATTGCCAGCGCAACCAGAGCAGCATTTCGCAGTCCAAGGCTAGCAACAACAACTATCATAACGATCAAAACTGCAGCAGTTACGTTATTACCAAGGTCACCAAGGGTCGAGCGTACATTTTTTGATTTATCCAAAAGGTAATTTACCTGCACATTTCCAGACATAGTGGCAACTTCAATGTCAATAATCTTGCGTGTCGCTTCTGCAACTTCAATAAGGTTGGCGCCTACCCTTTTCTTCACATCAAGAACAAGAGCACTTTGGCCGTCAACCCGCGAACGATTTTCAGAATCTACAAACGCCCGGCGTACCCTTGCAATATCTTCAAAATGAATAGTATTCCCACCGCCAATTTTGATTGGCAACTTCATCAAGTCCTCGATCGTTTCAATTACGCCGGGCACTTTGAGCGCAAGACGCCCCGCACCTGTGTCTATGGACCCAGCCGTAACAAGCTGGTTATTGGCCGATACTAGACCTATAACCATAGCCGGATTAAGACCGTAGCTTTCCATTGCACCTGCATCGATAAGTACTTCGACCATTTCTTCACGGTCACCACCAATTTCAACTTCCAGAACTCCTTCAACCGCCTCAAGTTTGTCTTTTAACTCGCGAGCAGCCAAAATCAGTAGTTTTTCGGGTACGTTGCCATAAATAGCAGCTGTCAGAATTGGAAAAAGAGACAATGAAATTTCAGTAATTTTAGGCGCATCAGCACTTGGAGGTAAATCTGGTTTAGCATCATCAACAGCTTTGCGAACGTCCTCAAGAACCAAGTCAATATCTTCACCCGCAAGAAACTCCAGAGTTACTGATGCGTATCCCTCAGTTGCTGCACTTGTCATTTTATCAAGACCTGCAACCGATCTAAGTTGCTTTTCAAGCGGCTTAACCAAGAGCTTTTCCGCGTCAGTTGGTGAGATGCCTGAGTAGCGGACCGAGACATAGGAAATGGGAATATCAATGTCAGGTTCAGCTTGTTTCGGAATATTATTCCAAGCATTTAGGCCAACTCCAAATATTATCATTATCATGAAAATAATTGCACCGGGCCTTTTGAACGCCGCATGGATTACAGAGTGCATTAGTTTGTTTCCTCACCAATTTTGTAAGTAATTTTAGACCCTTCGCTAACGAAAGCTTGGCCCATGCCCAGTATTAGCGTACCATCTGGCAGGCCTGATACATAAGCCGCATTACCAACAGTTTGGGCAATCATCACCGGCATAATTTTTACAATACCATTGGACACCACTGTTTTTACACTTAATAATCCCTCCTCATCAACATTAAGATGAGCCGGTGATATTTTAAACGCAGGTACTTTATCGATTATCACACGCACACCAGCACTCATCCCAGCCCGCAAGTTTCCATCACTGTTATCAAGCAATATTTCAACATTGAATGTCCGTGTTGCTTGGTTAGCAGATGTCGCAATCTTATCTACGCGTCCCTGTCGTTTGCCTGCACCATCAATTTCTAAGTCAACAATATCACCAATTTTAATCTTACTAATCTGGGTTTGGGGTATTGGCGCATCGAGAATGAGGGACTTAAGACCTAAGATACGCGCAACGGGAGCGTTTTCTTTAATTGTTTGTCCCACTTCTACATGATACTTTTCCAGCCAACCGCTTTGAGACGCTGTCACATTGGTAAATTTTAACTGCTCTAATAACTGTGAAATACGGGCATCAACACCTTTAATCTGAGCATAAGACGCCGAAAGCGCAAGCTCTTCAGATTGGTTTTGCAACTCAATCAAGCGCATCTCTGCTGCTTTAAGCAGAGCAATTTGTTGAAGTTTTGCAAGTGGTTTTTTGACACCCCGATCCACTAATTTTTTTGTCGATTCATAATTACTTCGTACGGCCTCAA